>NZ_JXQS01000003.1:0-196180 GCF_000834565.1 Rhodococcus sp. MEB064 | reverse complement strand
GGTTCACCAGCATCGACCACGCCCGCACCTGGACCGCACAATTCCTGAACCGCTACGCCACCGAACACCGCCACTCCGGCCTCGGTCGGCACACCCCCGCAACCGTCCACCAGGGCACCGCGCACCTGATCCGACAGGACCGGCAACACCATCTGCACTGCTACTACGCCCAGCACCCCGAACGGTTCCGACGCCCGCCCCGAGCACCGGAACTACCAGGACCCACCGGTATCAACCACCACAAACTGTCTCAGACAGGTTGACAACTACCGTGCACGGTGCACAGACCGCCGCGCACTGCGCCGCGATCAGCAGCGGACGGTGTACGCCCAGGAGGTACCGCTCGGCCCGGTGACCCGCACCAACACCGTCGTGGCGCCACCCGGCGGAAGCGAGACGACTGCGGACCCGGTTCCCTCATTCAGGTCGTCGCCGATGTACCCCGATTCGTAGACCTTCCCGCCCTGGTAGAACACTTCGATGTTGTCCGGAACGCTCTCCGTCTCGTAGTCGAGCACGAAGGACGTCGGACCCGTTCGGCCGAGCTGGTGATTGGTATCGGTCACGCCCTCGCCGCCCGACACTGTCTGCTCGTTGCAGTTCTGCGTCGGTGTGCCGGGGCCGCTACTACCGAGGTCGCTTCCACCGAATCCGCCGATGGCCTCGCCGAGGATGCGTGCCCCCTCGCTCAGGGTTCCGATCGGATCGTCGATCAGGCTGCTGCCCGTGCTGCTACCGAATGTGGACGGTTGCGCACTGGCGACTGCCGGTGCGACGAAGGCCAACCCGGCCGCCACCACAGCCACGGTGGCAATCTGTCGACGTCGAAAGTCTCTGCTGCTCACTATGTTTCCTCCACGCGATGGAGCGGTACCTCCGCCTGAAGCCCATCGTGGCAGCGATGACCCGTGCCGCATATCGGTCGTTCGCACTACGTCATGGCGCTGCGACCCGACCGCAGCGCCCGGCGGCAACCATGAACCCCCCTCTCACCGCTCAGCCTGCGGCACATTGAGAGTCTTTTCTTAAATCGTTGTCATAGTGGTCTCTAATCTAAACAAAACTAATGCCTTTATTAATAGCCGACTAGGTGTCAAGCTCACCTGACTGACTCTTCAACTGATGCTCATCCTCAGCACGATGCTGCGCTAACATTTTCTGTCGGTGCTTCTCCAGCTTTGCCGCCCTGCGTTCGTCGGCTGCACGGCGCTCATCACCCTTAGCTTTCTTCAGTCCGGTGAAGAACTCTGCAGCGAGTGGATTCGCTGGCCTGAGCGTCCCGACCTTGTCGTACAGGAATAGGCACATGCCAACGCTGTCCGCATAGGCCACGGCCTGAAGCGTGTACTCTGACTTGCTGAAGAACAACATGAGGTGTGCGTGCGCGCCTCGCGAACCGAACAGCCGCTGTAGAGCTGGTCGGCTGATCTTCGCAACCTGCCACTTCACCTGACCGATCAGGTTGTCGCCGACGAGATCGATCCCGTAGTCAGCGCCGATCGGAGTCGCTTTGACATCAGCTCGACCTAGCTCGACAATCTGACGTACCGCGTTCAACTCAGCCTCGCGGTAGGACTGGATCGTCTTCGGCTTAGCTCCCACTGGTTGCTCCCAACTGCACTAAGAGGCGCACGTCGTCATCTACAGCAGACCCTTCTTGACCAGCCAGTCTCGCATCATCTCATCGTTCGCCTGATTGATCCCTAGCGTCGGTGACCCGTCGATGTGCCCCAAGTACTTGTCGAGCAGGTTGACGTCGAAGGAGCCACGCAACGACCGGCGCTTCTGCTTCTGCGGCTTCGGCTCCTCTAGGAGCTGATCGCGTGGGAACTTGTCCATGACCTCGATCATCTGTTCCATGCTGACCTCTAGACGAGAGCCGGCATCGAAATTCCAATCGAAGAACTCCAGGTTGGCCGCATCCTCGACGATCCCCTGATGGTGAACGAAGTCCGTGCGGATCTTGCGGATGTCGTTGAAGAACTCTGACTTGATGTCGTTCTTCTGCAGCTTGTCCTCGGGGTCCTTGCCACGGTTGTACAAAGCCGCGAAGCGCGGCCTGAACTGCTCGTCCCAGAGAGCGTGTATGTAGGTGAACCACTGGGCGTACTCGATGCCCATAGCTTCGGGGTAGTACTCAGTGCTTCCCATGCCACCGCCGCCGAAGACCATGACGTTAGCGCCCGAGTTGATCGCATGGACCATGTGCTGCATGTGAATCTTGCCGGGTCCGGGGGTGTCAGAGTAGAAGGAGCTTTCTACAGGGAACGCGTGCTCAGACTGGTTCCGGATCTCCTCGGCGTTGGTCGCGTGCATCGAGAAGTAGTGCCCGACGTCCTTACGAGACCGACCCTGGACGAACCTGGTGTGTTCCTCTTCCCAGTCCGAGACACGTTGCAGTATCGCGTTGTGTGCGGACATGGAAAGGATGAGGGACAACATGAAGCCACGTTCGAGCTCCCCCACCAGGGTTGTAGCTGAGTCGATCTCGTCGTCTGTGGTCGAGCGTAGAACCGGCAGCACTTCGTCAACGGCTTCGACCAACCTCGTTAAGCCAGTGTGGAACCCGGCTCCAGCTGTGAGTGACTTCGCCTGCTGGATCACTCCGTTCAGCTGCTCAGCCAAGGCTGTTCCCTCTATCGGAGGGTTGGACTCGATCATCATCTTGATGGGGTCGGTACTCACGCCGATCATCATGTTCTGCGCTTGCAACGGTAGCGGCCTACCGTTGGCGCGGTACATCTCAGCAGAGTTCGCCGACTGACTCATCAGCACCCGGCCAGTTTCGAGAACCTGCAACCACCGGGACGCTCGCGTCTGCTTGATCATGGGGCAATCTTCTCACCCCGCACCGACACGACCATGCTCGGCGTTTTCCCGTGAGGTGCAAACTTCAGAACTCGAGAGAAGCTCTGTCGTCTACACTGTTTGGTCGGCCAACCGGTGTTCAGTAGGCGCGCTTCAATTCAATGTACTGACGAGCTCGGATCAGAAGCGAGCGTCTTCTTGCTTCGGAGTCCCAGCCAAAAAGGCTGGTGTCTGACGGACCTCTCCACCGAGAGACGTAAGCGAAAGTGTCGTCTCTTGAAATGGGACTCAAGCCACCCACGGTAACTACGAAGCTACTACTTGTATTTATCTTCAACCGAGCTAGATCAGAAATATATCCGTTTATAATCCCCAACCCTTGGACATAGAAATAATTACTTGTAGTCATGTCGCTCTCGTCGACTACATACCCGTTTCCAATGAAGGTGAGCGTGCTGACACGCTCGCATTTTCTACATTTTCTAGTAGTGAAACCAGCGAACGTTTTCTCAGGGAATAATTCCGATGACTCACTGTAAATGGGCAGACCCGCAACACCGTTTGTGGATAGCAACTGAACAAAGTCGTCTAGTACAGTCCTGGACTTACGCTGTGCCTCATCCTGACGCGATCTGATTATCTGATCAGCCTTTGCCATCGCATTGTAGTCACCCTGCATGTCACCCACGTTTGCAGTACCTCCGTCCGAGTTTTGCCAAAGCCTACCGAAACTGCACTCTTATTGCGGCGTATTGAGTGACTGGGGTGCTGCTACGGCTTCCAGTTGAAGAGCAATATCTAGTCCGTAGTGAGTGGCTCTGCGTAATTCTGCATTCTCGCGACGGAGAGCTTTCAACTCCGCATCACGATCGGCGCCCCCTGATCCTCCGTCGGATTCGTCAGCGGCGCCGGTTTCCTCGACCCAGTTCCGCAGCGTCGCCGGATTCACATCCAACAATCCACCCGCATGCTTCCGGACGGCGAGCTTCGTGTCACCGTGCTCGGCAATCCGCTCCTGATACATCCTCACCGCGCGGTGGCGGGTCTCCTCGTCGAACTTCTTCGGTGCAGCCATACCGGCATTCTCCTGGTGAGATCACAGTCTCCACCAGACCCAGGACGGTTCAATGAGCCATTTGGGTTAGAAAGTCAATACTATTTTCTGTTGACGACACTGGTTATTCACAGTTCTTCAATCGATGTCGGTGGGGTCCACTAAGCTCATGCCCATGTGGAAGAAGACGATCGCTTGGACGATCGGTACCGCAAGCGCAACCGGTGTCGTTGTGTTCGGCGTGCTAGGTCTCATTCATCACTGGGGCTCGGGTCAATTCGGTCCACTAGCGGCCTGGGTGTCAGGTGCAGGAACGTTAGCCGCTGTGACTATCGCGTTGTGGCAGGCTCAGAGGACCAACCAACGTGCGGTCGAGGATGCACGCAACGCGGAGGAGCGCTTGGATGAAGAGCGCAAGCGACACAAGGAGCAGTTGCAAGCCCAACGTGTGGCAGTCATGAGACGCGAGCAGATCGAGGCTGGCAAAGAGATCGCCGCGTCACTGCGCCAGATATGGCGACTCACTGACAACTTCACCTGGTCGTTCAGACTAGAGTCAGAGAGCGACATAGCCAAAGACACCTACCTCGATGGTGTTACGGACTACTCGGACGTCTTCTCATCCACGGAGCACTCGATCGAACTCGCACGCTTGGGCATCTTCGACGAGACCCTGCTGGGTAATGTCGAGACTGGACTGAAGCGGGCGCGCAAACTGCGCGGTGAGATAGTTGGTGTGGGGCTCGCTCAGCTAGTGAACTGGGATTCCTATGACAACAGCTACGAGGAGGTTGGCGAGTCGGTCAGGATCATCACTACCTACTTGAACGCAGCGCTCAACCCTGTCTACCTGCGATACATCCGCAAGCAGTTGGACGAGGACAACTTTGAGTCATCCGTTTGAATGACTGGACTAGTGCAGGCGGCCTCTGAGGATCGAACACCTGGTTGAATGCTCGGGTGAGTGAAGAACCGCTTGAGTCGTACCAAGACGCTGACCCGCAAATGCGTGCGGTGATCGAACAGGTACTACAGGGAAGACGGCAGAGGGAACGCTTCGAGCTGATCCTGCGGATCGCAGGCATGCTGACAGGCTTAGTAGTCGTGCTAGTTTCGTCCCTTCTAGTGCTGAGCCTGATAGAAGCAGATGCGTTCGGTCCCCCGTTAGTCGCACTAAGCGTGAGCGTCGTTATCGGAACTATCGCTGGCGTCGCCACCGGCGTTCAGACCAAAGTTCGACGACGTCGAGACGAAGATAACGGCCATTTGAGTAGCAGAGCCGTTCACGCAATGTTCAATAAACTTGATGCTACCGACTTCTCAGCTGAAAACGTCAAGCTTCGAAGAGACATAAACCGCGAAATTCGTAGAGTTGCTAAGGCTGTTGAATCAATACCCAACATGGCTGATGTTGAACATCCCGCACTCAACAGCGCGATCGCAACACGTGTGCAAGGTTTGCTCAATCTGCAAGTCGAGATCATGTCAATGCACACGCCGGCAGAAAAACGGGAGCTTCACAATCAAATCGCTATCGCAGTTGTTAAATTCAACGCAGGAGCTTGGGTGACCCTACCGGAGGCCGAATATATTCCAGTAGAAGCGAAGGTTACCCTACTAAGGCGCATCTTTTACGCCACGCTATCAGTTCTCTTCTTCGGGGGACTTGTGACGGTCATCGTTTTTGCATCGAATCTCGGTGTCGCTGCACCTGTACTTTCCATCCTATTCACAGTTGCAGGCATATCGTTCTTGCGCGCTGCCGGGATAATGACTCAGTCCGTGCAAGAAGCTCTAGATACAGCCCAGAAGATTTACCCAACAATCAAAAACCAAGGAACTGATGGGAAGAAGGACGAAGGTATAGCAACGAGAGAAGGTGGTAGCGAGACATAGCGCCCCCCTTCCGCAGCTATACGGAACACGTGAATACGAATCCAATACAAACACTTTGTATGACCGTTCTATCTCCGAGTACTAGGTGAAAGTCTCCCGATCTGTATATGCGTCGCATTAGCCAGGCTGACGTAACAGGGGGCGATGTATCAGCGCCTGGACGCAACGTCACATACAAGTACTCTTGCGCATGTTCACTTCATTTTGCGTCCACAATGGGGAGGGGCTAGTAGTGCGCGGTGCGGTTTTGATCAAACCACCTACTGATTCTTTGCAGGGTGTTTGCATAAGTTACCGAATTTGTTAAACTAAGGGTGTCTAGGTTAGCTATTAACTAACACAAACGCAGCAGTCGCATTTGAAGCGGCTGATTCAAATTCTCCCATACACCCTACCGATCACTGATAAGGGTCGCCGCGGCCTGGTCGCTCACGTCACGGGGTTGAATTTTGCAACAGCTAAGCCGTTCCTCAAGAACTGCACGGACGAAGAGACCACCGCAGTCGCAGAGGCGGTCGAGGACATCAAAGCCCGGACCTACAACCTCCCCCTGAGTGGGTAGACGACGGTATCGCTCCCCCAGTGGAGACAGCCTGATGTTCGTTCCCAGTGACTCATCCGAGGTGAAGGATCAGAAGATGGAGGCAGAAACGCTCATCGTCATCGAAGAAGAAGATGCGTGCGGGTAGTAAACAAAGCGGTGCTCAGCACCAGAAAGACTTTTGGCGAGGAGACCAATAATTAGACAGCGGTTCGACGAGGTGCAGAGACACCTCGAAAAGCGGAACGGAAGCGTCGAGTCAATTGCAGAGCGCGTGGGCGTGTCTGTATCAACTGTCGGCAACATCCGACGGGCCGGTAGCTGGGACAGGTTTGAGAGCAGACGGCTGTATCGGAAGCGGCAGGAGTCGGCAGAACGAGCAATGCACCCAGCGCAGCGACCTACGACTCACAACGTCACTGTGACGAAGGATGTACGGAAGCAGCAGGGCGTAGGACAGACCAAACGCCCAACCCGCTAGATGCATCATTAGTATCGTGGTCGGGCAGAAGCAGAGGTTCGACAAGTACATCGCGAGGAACAACGAAGCACTTGAGTTCTTGCACCGCGAGATCGCTGACGTGCGACGGGAGAACGCCGAGCTTAAGGAGTGCGTGTCGGAGCAACAGGAGGCTGAGGAACGCGCAGCAGCTAAGGCTCGACAGCGCACGGACAACCCAACGTTTGTTGACCGTGTAACTCGGAGGTTCAAGTCGTGAGCGGGCCTGCCGCCGGCGGAGCTAAGGCCGCTGAGAAAAATAGAGCCAAGCACGGCCCAGACTTTTATAAACGCATCGGCGCTCTTGGAGGTCGAGCTGGGAAGACAGGCAAGTTCGCATTTGCGAAGGTAGGGCCGGACGGTATGACTGGACGACAGCGAGCGCTTGTCGCAGGAGCGGTCGGTGGCCGGTTGAGTAAACGACCATCGAAGAAGGGCGCGATCGAGTCCTAAGACGGAATCAGCTGGATGAGAATGCGATGAAAAGCTGGATGCCTCGTGAGACTGATGCCGCGGCGACCCCCAGTGTCACAACCAGGATCAGCGGACCACGCCAGTTGCGCTTCGCAAGCTTGACCGGCCACGAGCGATCCCTACGCATGATCACGAGTCCGACGACGTTCCAGATATAGAGGAACCCCAGAATCGGAGCCACGAACCACATGATCGCTTGACCTAGCATGCGGGCATCGTACCTAGACATCACCAGGCCGCTTGCAAGGGCGACAGACGAAGATCAACGATCGTAAGTCGTCGTCCTGCTTCGGTTCACGGATGTGCATCTAGAAGAGCGACATCTTCAGGCAACACACTGCAGACCTTGTCGTTTAGCCCGTTGGCGACCATCCACGCAATGACGCGGCCACGCATCTTGTCTGCACGGGCCGGTGGGCGTTTAGGCAGAGGGCCGAGATCTGTTGATCGCCTTATGCGGCGCTCGCTCCCCACAGGCAACCCGCGAAACTCCACGATCTCACACGCAGTCTTGCCGGCCCTCAGCGTAGGCCAGGACATCATCAAGGTGATAGTGACGACGTGGCATATTTAGTAACACTATAAAGGAGAAACTATGGAAGATCAAAAGCATTGGCATTTGAACTATGAAATCAGTCCGTGGCTGCCAAAGACTCGGAATGGTACCGAGAAAACGACTGCACCTGGCATAGGAAAGATGGTTCACACGAATTAGGCTCGTCTAGCAGCACTAGGAATGGTGGTCACCCGAGTAGCCAATTTAGCGCTGCAAGCCGCTGGTTACGACGTCGAGCTTATTGACACATTCGAGGTCGAATCATGATGTCCGTACCCCGGCGAAAGAAGCGACTGATCATCGTCGACTTCCTCGCTGACGTGATGTTCTACCTCTTCATCTGTGGCGTGACCATCGCCCTCGCTGCGGCCGGCGCGTTCTGGTTCATACACACGTCCGCTGGTACTAGTCCAGCGTGTCCACCCCGGCATCCGACCTCCCGTCGTGCCGGGGTGAATCCGCTGGTTACCTTTAGACGCCTAGAGCGGACTCCACCGCAACCGTGAAACCGAAGTACAAGTGACCCAGACTCAGCATCGAGCTGAGGACACAGTGCTTGTAGAACTGTTCCATCTGACCGTCCGCCGTCAGCTCGGCAAGCGCATCTCTTCTCTTGCCCCAGTGAAGTGTGTCCCCGTAGTTGAAATCCAGGATCAGATTGCTCGGGTTTACGTTCGCGAACGTTAAGGGTCGACGTTCGTCGACTTCTTTGTGAGCCACCAACTTCCTAGATATATAAGTTTCCAACATCTGCTTGCTTATCTCTTTACGGGCAATTTTCCAACCGTCAAGTACAACCTGACCCCGCTTCGCACGTGAGCTGGTCTCATTCTGCAGTTTCTTGTTCAGGATCTTGAACGCTTTGTCAAACGAAGCCTCGTCACTTTCGTTGTTGATCAGCCTAAAAGTCGCAGAGGCTGCCGTGAACGCTTCTTCACTAGGCAAGACGGCGGATACAGACGTCTCTTCGTTTTGGGTTGTCATGGAAAGCGAGCCCAGCTTGTCATTGAAAACAGAGTACTTTGCGAGCCGACGGCAGTAAGTGACGTACTGCTCTAAGAGTTCGCGCTCTTCATCAGACAACGCCAGCTTCGGGAAGCCTGCGGGGCTTGGGAGCTTGAACGCGTAAGTCAACTGCTGCCAGTGATAGCTGAAGGCGTCAAGGTTACTTGCTTCTTCCCGCAGGGGGATTGGGAAGAGGAGGTCTTCCGGCAGCACAGCATCATGCAGCGGCAGGGACTTCAACGTGTACTTCCCCGTATACGGGTCGAGCCGACGCGCAACTATTCGGTGCATGATCGCGAACTCGCCGTAGTCAAAGCTCGCGAAAGTGGTCCCGTAAGGCACCGGTTCATAGCCCGGTCCGTACTTTTCGTCGATCCAGGCTTGTGCGTTGCCTGTCCCCCACGGCTGAGTGTGACTGTGAAACAACAAAACCTCCCGTTCTCGTTTTGACCATCGTAGGTTTCTCTGGTAGTACGCAAAGCTAATGAAATGATATGAGTGAATGACAACATAACCACCTGACCGCTGGTCAGACAACGACAGCATCTCCTTCCAGGTGGAGCGAGCCGACTACAATGAGACGACGGTTGACGCAGGGACTGCACGAGCGATCGCAGCACGGTGGGACTCCCCAGCCGCACGAGCACTGCACTCCTTCGTCACGACCGGCGCTGTTATCGCGGAGCTGTTCGATGACCTGGGCGTGGCGATGAACCAGGCACCAGATGACAGAGCACGTTCGCTCATCGAGGCAGTCGCCTTGTTTGCGAGTACTACAGAAGACTCCGGACCTGTTGAGGGTTGGGCGAGTATCTGGGTCGAGACGCTCGAGGGACCGCTTGAGTGGAATGCTGAACCTCCGGCCTCGGATGGGAGCACATCGACATGGAAGCTCACACCATCCGCATCGTTCGGACGCGCGCACCATCGTCGACGGCGAGGTCGAAACGGGTGAGCCGAAGACGGATCGATCGAAGCAAGATCTCCCGATCCCCGACCAGGTATACACGTCGCTCATTCACGCTCGTGCTGTGCAGCGCCAGAAGATGTCACGGGCCGGTGACAAATTTCGTTACAGCGGATACTTGTTCGTCAACGAGCTGGGAGTGCCTGTGTAACCCGACTAACTGACGGATCGATGGAAGGCCGCGTACGGACGAGCTGGCGTGCCAGTCATCAACCTGCTCGACGAACGGCATACGTGCGCCACGCTGATGATCCTCGATGGCGTACCCATTCCGACGGTTTCTACCTGGTAATGACACGCGACGGCAGCATCCATGATGGCTCGGTACTGGCACAACCAGCCGTACGCATTGGTGGTGGTGGCGGCGAGTTACGGAGCGCTTGTGACAAAACGTGATAAGAATCCGGTGTCTATGAGGCCAGATCGGGGCCATAACCCCTTTGACCAGCGTGGGCGCAGAGGGGTTCGAACCCCCGACCGCTGGTGTGTAAAACCAGAGCTCTACCGCTGAGCTATACGCCCCTGTGCTCCCCGGCAGGACCGGGGAACGCGCTCAAGAATCTAGCGCGGCCAGCGCGTTCTCCCAAGCGCCCTGGTCACGGGCCTCCCCGGGCCCCATCATCTCGGCGAACCGGACGATGCCGTCGGTGTCGACGAGGAAGGTTCCGCGGTTGGCGAAGCCCAGGTCCTCGTTGAACACGCCGTATTGCCGGGCGACTTCCCCGTGCGGCCAGAAGTCGGACAGCAGCGGGAAGGTGTATCCCTGTTCGGCGGACCAGATCTTGTGTGTGGGCGGCGGACCGACCGACACCGCGATGACCGCGGTGTCGTCGTTCTCGAACTTGGGCAGTTCGTCGCGCACACGGCACAACTCGCCCTGGCACGTGCCGGTGAACGCGAGCGGGAAGAAGATCACGAGGACGTTCTTCGAGCCGCGGTAGTCCGACAACGTGACGGGCTGGTTGTTCTGATCCTTCAGTGTGAAGTCGGGGGCCGGCGCCCCCACCTCGGCAGCCATCAGCGCTTCGTCGGCTGTGCCTTGGGCTGCACCAGCCGGCTGCCGATCCATGCACCGAGGTTCGTCGTCGATGTCTGGGTGAGGCCTGCGGTGGGTGCGGATTCGGCGATCTCGCTGGGTTCGACGTGGCCCGACTGGCCTGTCTTGGGAGTGAGGACCCACACGAATCCGTCGTCGGAGAGCGGGGTGATGGCATCCATCAGCGCATCCACGAGGTCTCCGTCCCCGTCGCGCCACCACAGCAGCACGACATCGACGACCTCGTCGGAATCCTCGTCGACGGTTTCCCCGCCGATCATCTCCTCGACGTCGGCCCGCAAGTCGTCGTCGGTGTCTTCGTCCCAACCCAACTCTTGCACGACCATGTCGTGGGTGACTCCGAGCTTCTGGGCGTAGTTCTGGGCGTCCGCCGCGGCGACCACGGTCGTGTCCTCCTTCAAGTAGAAAACCCGGTCGAGACCGATCGGGCGGTAGTGCCAAGTGTGCAGTAGACAAAGCGAACATGGTCGGGCGCCCCGGCGCAAGCCGACGCGGCGATCTGCTCGATTTTCTGTTGCATTGATTTCACGTGTACCCAATCGGGAACCACCTGCACCAAGCAGGGTCCGATGGGGCAGGATTGACAGCGATCACCCGAGATTGACCCAGATCACCGTGAAGCACCACAGCGGGTCGGCGTCACAGGACCGACTCGCACTGGCCCGGGGGCACACCATGCCCTCGCCACATCGAGGAGAACACACGTTGTCGGAATCGACGAAGGAAGAGCGCACCGACGCGGCAGATGCCGCGGCAGGCGCTGTCGCACGGAAGGCGAGCACGGACGGCCGCGTTCGCGTCATCCGAGAGGGGGTGGCGTCCTACCTCCCGGATATCGACAGTGACGAGACCGACGAGTGGCTGGAATCGTTCGACCAGCTCCTCGAGCGATCCGGACCGCAGCGCGCGCGCTATCTGATGCTGCGCATGCTCGAGCGTGCCGGCGAGAAGCGCGTGTCCATTCCCGCGCTGACCTCCACCGATTACGTCAACACCATCCCCACCGAGAACGAGCCCTGGTTCCCCGGCGACGAGTCGATGGAGCGTCGTTACCGCGCATGGATCCGCTGGAACGCCGCGATCATGGTCCACCGTGCGCAGCGCCCCGGCGTCGGCGTCGGCGGCCACATCTCGACGTACGCCTCGTCCGCCGCTCTCTACGAGGTGGGCTTCAACCACTTCTTCCGCGGCAAGGACCACCCCGGCGGCGGCGACCACATCTTCATCCAGGGCCACGCCTCCCCCGGCATCTACGCCCGCGCCTTCCTCGAGGGCCGCATCCCCGCCGAGCGGATGGACGGGTTCCGCCAGGAGTACAGCCACGCGGATCAGGGCGGCGGCCTCCCGTCGTATCCGCACCCGCGTCTGATGCAGGACTTCTGGGAGTTCCCGACGGTGTCGATGGGCCTCGGCCCGATGAACGCCATCTACCAGGCACGCTTCAACCACTACCTCGACGATCGCGGCATCAAGGACACCTCCGACCAGCACGTGTGGGCGTTCCTCGGCGACGGCGAGATGGACGAGCCGGAGTCGCGCGGTCTCGCGCACGTGGCGGCCACCGAAGGCCTCGACAATCT
This sequence comes from Rhodococcus sp. MEB064, assembly GCF_000834565.1. Classification (NCBI taxonomy): domain Bacteria; kingdom Bacillati; phylum Actinomycetota; class Actinomycetes; order Mycobacteriales; family Nocardiaceae; genus Rhodococcus; species Rhodococcus sp. MEB064. Next base: position 183,743 of record NZ_JXQS01000003.1, on the reverse strand, counting down.
GACGTTCGTCGTCAACTGCAACCTCCAGCGCCTCGACGGCCCGGTTCGCGGCAACGGCAAGATCATCCAGGAACTGGAGTCGTTCTTCCGCGGTGCCGGCTGGAACGTCATCAAGGTCGTCTGGGGCCGCGAGTGGGACACGCTCCTGCACAAGGACCGTGACGGCGCGCTGGTGAACCTCATGAACACGACGCCCGACGGCGACTTCCAGACCTACAAGGCCAACGACGGCAGCTACGTCCGCGACAACTTCTTCGGTCGCGACCCCCGCACCAAGGAGTTGGTGAAGGACCTCAGCGACAGCGAGATCTGGAACCTCAAGCGCGGTGGCCACGACTACCGCAAGGTCCACGCCGCGTACGCCGCGGCGATGGAGCACAAGGGTCAGCCGACGGTGATCCTGGCGCACACCATCAAGGGCTACACGCTGGGCAAGCACTTCGAGGGCCGCAACGCGACCCACCAGATGAAGAAGCTGACCCTCGACGACCTCAAGGCGTTCCGCGACATCCAGCACATCCCGATCTCCGACGAGGAGCTCGAGAAGGATCCGTACCTGCCCCCGTACTACCACCCGGGCGAGGACTCCCCCGAGATCCAGTACATGCTCGATCGTCGTAAAGCGCTGGGCGGCTTCGTCCCCGAGCGCCGGACCGCGGCCAAGCCGCTTCCCATGCCGCCCGACTCGACCTACAAGTCGATCATGAAGGGTTCCGGCAAGCAGGAAGTCGCCACGACGATGGCGCTCGTCCGTGTCATGAAGGAACTGCTCCGCGACAAGGAGATCGGGCACCGCGTCGTGCCGATCATTCCCGACGAGGCACGCACGTTCGGTATGGACTCGTGGTTCCCGTCGCTGAAGATCTACAACCGCAACGGCCAGCTCTACACGTCGGTCGACTCGGAGTTGATGCTCGCCTACAAGGAGAACGTCACCGGTCAGATCCTGCACGAGGGCATCAATGAGGCCGGCTCCACATCGTCCTTCACCGCGGTCGGTACGTCGTACGCGACGCACGGTGAGCCGATGATCCCGCTGTACATCTTCTACTCGATGTTCGGCTTCCAGCGGACCGGTGACGGTCTGTGGGCCGCTGCCGACCAGATGGCCCGCGGCTTCGTGCTCGGCGCCACCGCCGGCCGCACCACCCTCACCGGCGAGGGCCTGCAGCACGCCGACGGACACTCGTTGCTGCTCGCCGCCACCAACCCGGCTGCCGTCGCCTACGACCCGGCGTTCTCCTTCGAGATCGCCCACATCATCAAGGACGGACTCCGCCGCATGTACGGCGGAACCGAGGGTGTCGACGGGTTCGGTGGAGAGAACATCTTCTACTACATCACCCTCTACAACGAGCCCTACCGTCAGCCGGCCGAGCCGGAGAACCTCGATGTCGAAGGTTTGCTGAAGGGCATCTACCTGTTCCAGGAGGGCACGGCCGACGGCCCCAAGGCGCAGATCCTGGTCTCCGGCGTCGGCATGCCGTCCGGACTTCGCGCTCAGGAGCTCCTCGCGAAGGACTACGGCGTGTCCGCCGACGTCTGGTCGGTAACCAGCTGGGGCGAACTGCGCCGTGACGGTGTCGCCGCCGAGACGGAGGCACTGCGCAACCCGGGCGACGAGCCGCGCGTTCCGTACGTGACCACCAAGCTCCAGGACGCCGAGGGCCCGTTCGTGGCTGCGTCCGACTGGATGCGGGCCGTGCCGGATCAGATCCGCCAGTGGGTCCCCGGCAGCTACACCACGCTGGGCACCGACGGGTTCGGCTTCTCCGACACCCGCACGGCCGCCCGTCGCCACTTCAACGTCGACGCCGAGTCCATCGTCGTCGCCGTGCTGTCCGCGCTCGGCCGGTCCGGCGAGGTCGACAAGGACAAGGCGGTCGAGGCAGCCGAGCGCTACCAGATCGACGATGTCCTCGCGGCGCCGATCTCGACGGCCGACCCGGGCGTTGCCTGACGGTTCCACCAGCGGCGGCGCGTAGGTTCTTGTCCATGAACGACATCGCTCCCGATTCCCCCGACGGTTCTCCGGAGGGGGAATCGGAGCGGGTTCGGGAGCGGCGCGAGCTCCGACGTGCCGCTGCTGAGGCGCACCGCCCCGGAAGCGCGATCCGGGCGCGCCAACAACGAGTCCCGCTTCCCGACGCGTTGCTGCGTCGGGTCAAGCAGTTCTCGAGCAGGCTCTCCACCGAGGCACTCACGCAGATGCAGGATCAACTGCCGTTCGTGAGCGACCTCGATGCGTCGCAACGCGCGAGCGTGCAGATGCTGGTGCAGACCGCGGTGGTCAACTTCCTCGAGTGGTTGCAGAATCCCGACAGCGACATCCGTTTCAGTCTCGACGCGTTCCAGGTCATCCCGCAGGATCTGGCTCGCCGGCTCACGTTGCGTCAGACCGTCGACATGGTCCGTGTGGCCATGGAGTTCTTCGAGCAGTGGCTCCCGGCCCTGGCTCGCAACGACCAGCAGCTCGTCGCGTTGACGGAGGCCGTGCTCCGCTACGGCCGCGAGTTGGGATTCGCCGCGGCGTCCGTCTACGCCAGTGCTGCCGAATCGCGCGGCGCCTGGGACACCCGGCTCGAGGCATTGGTCGTCGACGCCGTGGTGCGCGGCGACACCGGCTCGGACATGTTGTCGCGAGCCGCCACCCTGAACTGGGACGCGACAGCACCCGCGACGGTCCTGGTCGGTTCACCACCTCCCGACCAGGGCGTCTCGGTGGTCGGCACCGTCCACACCGTGGCGCAGCGACACAATCGGGCAGCGTTGGCGGTCGTCCAGGGAACCCGGTTGGTCATGGTCGTCAGCGGCCACCTGTCCGGCGATCTGTCGAGCACGGCGTTCCTCGACGATCTGATGCGTAACTTCTCCGATGCCCCGGTCGTGATCGGACCGACGACCCGAACGCTCGGCGCGGCGCACACCAGTGCCCTCGAAGCGTTCGCCGGGATGCACGCGGTCGTCGGATGGCGCGGAGCGCCGCGGCCGGTGCACGCGGGCGAACTGCTGCCCGAACGAGCGCTGCTCGGGGATTCTGCCGCGGTGACATCGCTCAACGACCACATCGTGCAGCCGCTGTCGGCAGCGGGTTCGGCTCTGTCGGACACTCTCGATGCCTATCTGGACTGCGGCGGCGCCGTCGAGACGTGTGCTAGGTCACTGTTTGTTCATCCAAATACTGTGCGATATCGGCTCAAGAGGATTGCCGAGGTGACCGGTCGGGACCCCACCAATGCGCGGGACGCGTACGTCCTCCGTATCGCGGCAACAGTGGGTCGCCTGTCGCAATCCCATAACGAAAGTCCATCACCGATAACAACAGTCACAGCCGGAACATTTGGGAACCTCATACAGTAACGGTTCTTGCGCCCGGAGCGATCAGAGGCATCCTGCAGGGCGTTTGTAGGGTTCTGACAAATACGGTGCCGAAGGTTCATCGCGTAGGACATCTACTCAGGAGGCCTTCACAGTGTTTTCTTAGTTCCGTGATCGCAGTACTTTCGCCCGGACAGGGCTCTCAGACACCCGGCATGCTCGTACCGTGGCTCGCCCTTCCCGGCGCCGCGGATCGTCTCGCCCTCTGGTCCCAGGCGTCGGGCCTGGACCTGACGCGGCTCGGAACCACCGCCACGGCGGAGGAGATCACCGACACCGCTGTGACCCAGCCCCTCGTCGTGGCTGCCGCTCTCCTCGCCTTCGAGGAGATCGAGCGCACGCACGGTCTCCCCGAGAACCTCGTCGTCGCGGGTCACTCCGTGGGCGAGCTCGCGGCCGCCGCGGTGGCAGGAGTCATCACGGCCGACCAGGCGGTCGCGCTCGCCGCGATCCGCGGCGCCGCGATGGCCAAGGCCTGCGCACTGGCTCCGACCGGTATGTCCGCCGTCCTCGGTGGCGACGAGGATGCCGTCCTCGAGCGTCTCACCGAACTCGGCCTCGAAGCGGCCAACCGCAACGCGGCCGGCCAGATCGTCGCCGCCGGACTGCTGACCGACCTCGCCGAGCTCGCAGCGAACCCGCCCGAGAAGGCACGGGTTCGCGCGCTGCCCGTCGCCGGCGCGTTCCACACGCGCTTCATGGCGTCGGCACAGGACGCCGTCGTCGAGGCCGCTGCGTCGATCACTCCGAAGGATCCGAAGCGGCGCCTGCTGTCCAACTCGGACGGCCGGGAAGTCACGTCGGGAGCCGACGCACTCGAGAAGATGGTCGCTCAGGTCACCCGCCCCGTGCGGTGGGATCTGTGCACCGCCACGATGCGTACGTCCGAGGTGACCTCGATCGTCGAGCTGCCGCCTGCCGGCACGTTGGTCGGGATTGCCAAGCGCGAGATGCGCGGCACACCGACCACGGCCCTCAAGACTCCGGAGGACGTCTCCGGCCTCACCGCCCCGGTATCGGTCGGTTAGGTTACTGCGCGCAACCTCGGGCCCCACTACGGCGGGGCTCGCGGCTGCGCACTGTCCACCGCCTCACGGGCGGTGGACTGGGCCGGTTCGTAACCGGCCCGAGCTCGCCGGACATGCGTTCGTCGAGTCAGCACTCGAATACGACACCGGCGCCCCCATCGGCGCCGGGTGCACCGTTTCTTACACGAAGGGAGCCACTCCGTGGCCACGCAGGAAGAACTCATCGCCGGACTCGCCGAGATCATCGAAGAGGTCACCGGCATCGAGCCGTCCGAGGTGACCCTCGAGAAGTCGTTCGTCGACGACCTGGACATCGACTCCCTCTCCATGGTCGAGATCGCCGTTCAGACCGAGGACAAGTACGGCGTCAAGATCCCCGACGAGGATCTCGCCAGCCTCCGCACCGTCGGTGACGCAGTGAACTACATCCAGAAGCTCGAGTCGGAGAACCCTGAAGCCGCCGAGGCCATCAAGGCGAAGCTCGACAACCAGAGCGACTCCGCAGGCGAGTGAGCACGACCGTGACCACGCCCAGCACAGCCAATGGGGGCTTCCGCAACGTCGTCGTGACCAGCATGGCGGTCACGACCTCCATCGCCGGTGACGTCGATGCAACGTGGAAGGGACTGCTGAACGGAGAGAGCGGTATCGACGTACTCGAGGATGACTTCATCACCGAGTTCGATCTTCCGGTTCGAATCGGCGGCCATCTGGCCGTCAACCCGTCGACTCTTCTGTCGCGAGTCGAGCAGCGTCGTATGAGTTACGTCGAGCAGATGGCGTACGTCCTGGGCAAGGAGGTGTGGAAGAACGCCGGTAGCCCCGAGGTCGACTCGGAGCGTCTCGGCGTGTCCATCGGCACCGGCCTGGGCGGCGGAGATGCACTGCTCGAAGCCGACAAGAAGATGCGTGAAGGCGGATACCGCAAGGTTTCTCCCCTCTCCGTACAGATGATCATGCCGAACGGACCGTCGGCTGTGGTCGGGCTCGACCTGGGTGCTCGCGCCGGTGTCATCACACCGGTGTCTGCATGCTCGTCGGGATCGGAAGCGATCGCTCACGCATGGCGGATGATCGTCATGGGCGACGCGGACATCATGGTCACGGGTGGAGTCGAGGGACATATCGACGCGGTTCCGATCGCGGCGTTCTCGATGATGCGCGCCATGAGCACACGTAACGACGATCCGACGGCGGCCTCGCGGCCGTTCGATAAGGACCGCGACGGCTTCGTCTTCGGCGAGTCGGGTGCACTCATGGTCATCGAGTCGGAAGAACATGCACTGGCACGCGGAGCGACGATCCACGCTCGTCTCCTCGGCGCCGGAATCACCTCGGACGGGTACCACCTCGTGGCTCCCGACCCGTCGGGCTCCGGTGCAGCTCGTGCGATGCGTCGCGCGATCGAGACGGCCGGACTCACCGCTCAGGACATCACTCACGTGAATGCCCACGCGACCGCGACGCCGATCGGGGACACGGCCGAGGCCACCGCGATCAACGCTGCGGTGGGCAACCACGCCTCGGTGTACGCACCGAAGTCGGCCCTCGGGCACTCGATCGGCGCTGTCGGCGCCCTCGAGTCGATCCTGACAGTGCTCAGCATCCGGGACGGGATCGTTCCGCCCACGCTGAACCTGGACAACCAGGATCCGGAGATCGACCTCGATGTCGTCAAGGGCGAAGCCCGTCGCGGCGAGATCGAGTACGCACTGAACAACTCGTTCGGTTTCGGTGGGCACAACGTTGCGCTCGCCTTCGGTCGTCACTGACCGGGCACCACACCGCGTCACAGCGGAGATCCGGCGGCCTCGCCGCCGGATCTCCGTTCGCACCACCACTCCCCTGCCGGGAGCGGCAGCAGAAGGGGAAATTCGATGACCGTCCTCGCTCCGAACACCCGCTCCACGTCCTCGCGCGATCCGCGCGACCCACTCGGCAGGCTCGAGAAACTTTTCGACTCCGGTACCACCACCCCGCTGCACGACCGTGACAAGTCCGGTGTGCTGGCCGCGTCCGGTGAGATCGACGGAGTCCGCACCATCGCCTACTGCTCCGATGCCACCGTCATGGGCGGCGCCATGGGAGTCGACGGCTGCAAGCACATCGTCTCGGCGATCGACGCCGCACTCGAGATCGAGGCGCCCATCGTGGGCATCTGGCACTCGGGCGGCGCGCGTCTCGCGGAAGGTGTGGAGGCACTGCACGCCGTGGGTCTCGTCTTCGAAGCGATGGTCCGTGCGTCCGGCACCGTTCCGCAGATCTCCGTGGTCCTCGGTTTCGCTGCCGGCGGCGCCGCCTACGGCCCCGCACTGACCGACGTCGTCATCATGGCGCCCGAAGGCCGCGTGTTCGTCACGGGTCCCGACGTGGTGCGCAGTGTCACCGGCGAACAGGTCGACATGGAGTCGCTCGGCGGCCCGGCCACGCATTACCGCAAGTCCGGTGTCTGCCACATCGTCGCCGACGACGAACTCGACGCACTGGCCCGCGGACGTCGGCTGGTGTCGATGTTCAGCGAGCAGGGAGAGTTCGATCTCGCCGCCGCGCAGCACGGCGACACCGACCTGAAGGCGCTGCTTCCCGCCTCGAACCGTCGGGCCTACGACGTCCATCCCGTCATCCACGAACTGCTGGACAACGTCGAGGGCGAATCGTCGTTCGAGGAGTTCCAGGGCGGGTGGGCTCGCAGCATCGTCACCGGCATGGGCCGGCTCGGCGGTCGCACGGTCGGCGTAATCGCCAACAACCCGATCCGCCTCGGTGGCTGCCTGAACTCGGAGTCCGCGGAGAAGGCGGCTCGGTTCGTCCGGCTCTGCGACGCGTTCGGCATTCCGCTCGTCGTCGTCGTCGACGTACCCGGCTACCTCCCGGGCGTCAGCATGGAGTGGGAGGGCGTCGTCCGACGCGGCGCGAAATTGCTGCACGCGTTCGCCGAAGCCACCGTGCCCCGCGTGACCCTGGTGACGCGGAAGATCTACGGCGGCGCCTACATCGCGATGAATTCACGGGCGCTCGGCGCCACCGCGGTGTTCGCCTGGCCCGAGTCCGAGGTCGCCGTCATGGGCGCCAAGGCGGCCGTGGGCATCCTCCACAAGAAGGCTCTCGCCGCCGCGCCGGATCACGAGCGTGAGGCGCTGCACGACCGCTTGACTGCCGAGCACGAGGCCATTGCCGGTGGTGTCGAACGCGCAGTCGGCATCGGTGTCGTCGACGCGATCATCGACCCGTCCGCCACGCGCAGCACTCTGACCCGCGCGCTGGCAGACGCTCCCGCGCGTCGTGGACGCCACAAGAACATCCCGCTCTGAGTGGCGGAGGGTCCATCTAGCTCGCGAGCCAGGTGACCTCTCCGCCGACTCCACCGAGTCGGAACTGTTCGAGTTCGTCGTCCCAGGCGGTCCCGAGTACGTGATCGAGCTGCGCGTACACGTCGCCGCGGCTCTGCTCCAGGATCGACTTCAGGCGCTGCTCGCCCACCATCACGTCACCGTTGGCGCTGGTCGCGCCGTGCCACAGTCCGAGACCGGGGACGTGCGCGAAGCGCTCGCCGTCGACCCCTTCACTGGGGTCCTCGGTCACCTCGAAGCGCAGCATCTGCCACGAGCGCAGCACGCTGGCCAACCGGGCACCGGTGCCCACGGGACCGGTCCAGTTGGTGGTTGCCCGCAGTTGACCGTCGAATGCGGGCTGCGCGGTCCACTTCAGATTCGCTCGGCAGTCGAGCGCATCGGACAGCGCCCATTCGACATGCGGGCACAGCGCGGCCGGCGACGAGTGAATGTAGACGACACCCGTTGTCGCGTCCGCGAATTGATTCAGTGCGTTCACCGTTGCCTCCAGCTTCGACGAGGGACGTCTTCCCCAACGGCCTGACGAATCGACTGGTGTACGGCTGCCTACCAGTGTGCCTCGAGTTACCCCTGTTACACCAGTCGATCGGTGTGTCGAATGTGCTTCGGCGGCGTGTCGTGCGACATTTCCGGCACGACCGGGGCCGCGGAGGTCACAGGGAGTCGACCACCACGTCCCCCAGCGCTGTCCACACCGGCTTCGCCCACGCTCCGAACGGTTTGTCGGCCAGCACGATGCACGACGCCCGCACCTCCGGATCGACCCACAGGAACGTCCCCGCCTGACCGAAATGGCCGAACGTGCGCGCCGAGTTGCGGCTGCCCGTCCAGTGCGGCGATTTGTGATCGCGGATCTCGAAGCCCAACCCCCAGTCGTTCGGCCGCTGAGGTCCGTAGCCCGGCAGGATTCCCGCGAGACCGTCGAAGTGGACGGTCGTCGCGTCGGCGAGCGTCTCGGGTGCGATCAGTGTCGGGGACAGCAGTTCGGCCGCGAACGCCTCGAGGTCGCGCAGACTCGACCGGGCGCCGTGGCCCGCGGATCCGTGCAACTCGGTCGAGGACATGCCGAGAGGTTCCAGGACCGCTGCCTCCAGGTAGTCCGGGAACTCGATGCCGGTGCGCTCCCCCACGTACTCGGCGAGGATTTCGAAGCCCGCGCTGGAGTAGATGCGCTTGGTTCCGGGCGCCGTCGACGGTGTGCGGTCGTCGAAACCCACCCCGGATGCGTGAGCGAGAAGGTGTTCGACGGTCGCTCCGTCCGGGCCGGCAGAGTCGGTCAGCTCGATCGCACCCTCCTCCACCGCCACCAGAGCTGCGAACGCGACGAGCAGTTTGGTCACCGATGCGAGTTCCTGCACGCGGTCCCGATCTCCGTGCCGTGCGACGACATGTCGTTCGGTACCCGTATCCACCATCACGGCCGCCGACACCACCGCCACCGGCCACTCGTCGAGCGCGGACAGAGACTCGGAGACGTTCTCGGTAACCACGTCCCCGACTGTAATTCACACTCGTCACAGATTCGGTTCGGTTCCGGCCGTGCGCGACTAGCGTGGGGAGAATGACCAGCGCGAGCGATACGGACACTGCAGGAACCACGCGCATCACCCACGGCACCTGCACTCTGTGCGAAGCCATGTGCGGCCTCGAATTCACGGTGACCGACGAGGGTGTCCAGTCCATCCGCGGTGACAAGAAGGACCCGTTGTCGCGCGGCCACATCTGCCCCAAGGCGACAGCTCTGGTGGACATCCACCAGGATCCCGACCGGGTTCGTCGGCCTCTGCAACGCACCGAGTCCGGGTGGCGGGAGTTGGAGTGGAAGGACGCGATCGACATCGTGGCGCGTCGACTCGCCGCCATCCGCGAGGAACACGGTGCCGACGCCGTCGGGGTCTACGCCGGTAATCCCAACGTGCACAGTCTCGGTGCGATGACACACGGCATCCCGTTCCTGTCGATGCTGCGTACTCGCAACCGGTACTCCGCGACGTCGCTCGACCAACTCCCCCACCAGCTGACCAACATGCTGTTCTACGGTCACCAGCTCCGACAGCCGATCGCCGACATCGACAACACGCAGTTCTTCCTCGTCCTGGGCGCCAATCCGATGGCGTCCAACGGGTCGATGATGACGGTGCCCGACTTCGGCAAACGGGTGAAGGAGCTGCGCGCCCGCGGGGGCCGGATGGTCGTAATCGATCCTCGTCGCACCGAGACCGCGGACGTGGCGGACACGCATCTGTTCATTCGGCCGGGCACCGACGCCTATCTGTTGCTCGCCCTGATCAACGTCATCGTCACCGACGGGTCCGCGACGCCTGCCGCGTATGTCGACGGACTGGACGCCGTGACGGAGGCGGTGGCGGCGTTCACGCCCGAGGCGGTAGCGCCCGGCACCGGCATCGACGCCGATGTCATCCGTTCTCTCGCACGGGATCTGGCGTCCGCCGACTCGGCAGCGGTGTACGGACGCATGGGAGTGTCCACCCAGCAGCACGGCACCGTCTGTCAGTGGGCGGTGCACGTCCTGAACATCGTCACGGGCAACCTCGATCGTGTCGGTGGCGTCCTGTTCACCGATCCTGCGGTCGACCTCATCGCGAACAAGATCACCGGCCGCGGACACTTCGACAAGTGGCGCAGTCGGGTCCGCGACCTTCCCGAGTTCAGCGGAGAACTACCGGCGTCCACGTTGGTGGACGAGATGACGGTCGACGGTCCCGGCCGCGTGCGCGCGATGGTGGTCGCCTCGGGTAACCCGGTGCTGTCCATGCCCGGTGGCCCCCGACTCGACGCCGCGTTCCGCGAACTGGATTTCATGGTGTCGTTCGACATCTACATCAACGAGACCTCGCGCCACGCGGACATCATCCTGCCGTCCACCACAGCCCTCGAACGCGACCACTACGACCTGATCTTCTCGTCGTTCGCGGTGCGGAACATCGCGAAGTTCAATCCTGCTGTGCTGCCGAAACCTGCCGGGGCGATGCATGACTGGGAGATCTTCCGGGACCTGACACTGCGGTACTCGGCGGTGCGCCGCCGCAGTCTGCGCGACCGTACGGCGGGACGCCTCGGTCGAGCGTCCGTCGTCCGCGAGGTCCGGACGCGGCTGTCCCCCGGGCGCACCATCGAACTGCTTCTCCTGGCAGCGCGTGGCCACGTCACGATGCGCTCCCTCCGGAAGCACCCGCACGGTCAGGATCTGGGGCCGTTGCGTCCCGGACTCCCCGGCAAACTTCTCACGCGTACCAAGCGGATCTCGCTGATGCACGACGTGGTCACCACGGACATCGACCGTCTCCGTGCGACGGTGACCGCAGCACCGCGAGCAGACGATGACCTGGTGATGATCGGGCGTCGTCACGTCCGCAGCAACAACTCGTGGATGCACAATTCGCCGAGATTGGTGAAGGGTCGCCCGCGCCACGGACTGCTCGCTCATCCCGACGACCTCGCGCGACTCGGAATCGCCGACGGCGACACTGTCGACGTCTCCTCGGCCGCCGGTACCGTGCGCATCGACGTGACGGCCAGCGACTCGATGATGGTGGGCGTGGTCAGCATTCCGCACGGTTTCGGCCACGACCGCGACGGCGTGCAACTCGACGTCGCCCGAACGGTCCTCGGGCCGAGTGTCAACGACATCACCGACCCCGCACGCGTCGAGAACGTCGCCGGCAACGCAATTCTCAACGGAGTGCCCGTGACACTGCGGCCGGCGGGGTCCGCTCACTCCACCGACAAGTCGATCAGCGGGGACCCGTCGACGAGCAGCGCGGTGAACGCGTCGTCGTCCACAGGTGGACAGATGGCGTGACCCTGGGCGCGGTGACATCCCGACGCGACCAACATCCGGGCCGCACGCGTGGTCTCGACTCCGTTCGCGACGACGTCGAGGCGTAGCGAGGTGGCGAGGCCGATCATGGCCGAGACGAGCGCGCGGTCGTCGCCCTCGATACCCAGGCCGTCCGTGAAATGTCGGTCGATCTTCAGGACGTCCAGCGGCAGGCGCTTGAGGTGCAGGAGCGAGGAGTATCCGACGCCGAAATGGTCGATGGCGGTGAGAACGCCGATCTCGCGCAACGCCATCAGCGCCGCTCCGGAACCGGCGACGGAGTCGACGACGGCTACTTCCGACAGTTCCAGGCAGACCAATCTCGCCGGGATGCCGTAGTGGTCGAGTACTCGCTGGACTCCCCGCGCGAACCCGGTGACAGCCAGATGCACCGGTGAAATGTTGATGCGCAGAACGAGATCGGCGCGGCCGGTCTTCTCGCGCCATCCGACGTAGGCCCGGCACGCCGCGTCGATCACCCAGCGTCCGAGGTCCGCGGCAAGGTTCGACGCGTCGGCAATGGGGACGAAGACGTCGGGGCCCAACAGCCCGCGGGTGGGGTGCGGCCACCGCACCAGCGCCTCGACGGCGACGACCGTGCCCGTGCGCAGATCGACTTCGGGTTGGAAGTGCAGGATCAGCTTGTCGTGAGCGATGGCCCATCCCAGAGTCAGCTCGATGTCGTTGCGCAGATCGTTGCTCGCCGCGATCGCGTCCGAGTAGAGGACCACCGCGTTTCCACCGGCCGACTTGACCTGCAGCGCTGCTTGATCCGCCTGGCGGAGCAGTTCGGAGGGATCTCCCGTTCCGACGGATACCCCGATGCTGGCCGTCCGGGTGACCCTGTCGTCGCCGATCACCATCGGCTCCGCGACCAACGCCCGGACCGCCTCCGCGCGCGCCGCGACGACGTCGGCGGACGGAGTTCCGCCGAGGACGACGACGAACTCGTCCCCACCGAGCCTGGCGACGACGTCGTTGTCGGGCAGGCGCGCGCGAAGCCTCTGTGCCACGGTGCGCAGGAACTGATCACCCATCCTGTGCCCGAGGAAGTCGTTCAGGGCGGCCAGTCGGTCGATGTCGACGAACAGGATCCCGACCGTGGAACCGGCATCGACGAGTTCGGCGAGATGCTCACCGAGGCCGTGCCGGTTCAGGAGTCCCGTCAACTCGTCGTACATGGCGGTGTTGCGCAGCTCGTTCTCGGCCGCGACCCGACGTTGCACCTGCGCGAGCATCGCTCCCACGGCCGTCACGGCCGCGAGCTCGTCGGGAGTCCACTCCCTGTCCTCGAAGCAGACGAAGCCGAGGACGCCGAGGGTTTTCCCGGCGCCGAGGAGAGGAACGGTGACGACGGTGGTGGCCGGGACGCCGGATCCTTCCTCGATCCGTTCGCGGTAGTCCTCGGGCTGGTCGCTCGGCCGGTAGATCTGCACCTGCGTCTGCGTCCGAGTCACGGCGAAGACCGGGTCCGCGTCGGCGAACCTCACGACGCCCAGCGGGTCGGGATCCGGCACGAACGAGCGCGGGGGCCATTCGGCGACCATGACCGTCGCATCCGCCGCGGCGTCGTTGTGTCGCAGGAAGCACGTGTCCATGTCGAAGACGTTCACCAGGTCGCACAGCAGCAGCCGGTACGCGTCTGCGACGGTCGCCGCATCGGCACCGAGAAGGCGCGTCGCCAGATCGGACACAAGTGTGTTCAACGGCCGTCGCACGCCTGCGGAGCCGTGATGTGCCTCCATGACATCTCCTGAAATTCTTCGGACCCCGACGTGCCCCCGCACAACCCTTGTCACCCCACACACCGTCTCCGCCCCCGCGGACACCGCAGCTCGAGCACTGCCGGTGCATCACATGCATACCATCTGACTCGCAAACACTATGACCTGCAACTCATGAGATACCACAGGAAAACCGGCTCCGGCCCTGTTTCACCGCAACACGAGTCTGGCAGGATCGTAAGTTGTTGTGCCAGAATGCATGCCATGCGGGACCCAGTTGCCGGCCAGTCATCCGAACCAGCTCGACGCGCGCACAGCACTGCTCCCGTTCCCGACCTGTCCACGTTGTACTACCGCGTGGTCCGGTCGTCTCTCGCCACGACCATTCACGACGAGACAGGCGCTCTCGCGCTGTTCAACGCCGCGTGCAGCGGGCTCCTCGGTTACGACGCCGCCGAGCTGGCCTCCCTGCCGTCGGCAGGCATCCTCCACCCCCACGATGCGCCCGAGTTGGCCGCGGCCACCGGCCGGGCGACGCATTCGCCGGACGGCATGTCGCGAGCGCGAGTGCGACTGATGCGCAAGGACCACTCGGCCGTCGAGGTCGATCTTCTGCTGACGCGCGTGCTCGTCGGGCGGCGCCGTTACCTGATGGTCGAGTCCACTCCGGTCGTTCCCGTCGCGTCGGTCGCCTGAGCGTCATCCACACCGCACGGAACGGAGGCGACATGTCGGCGATGCCGACCGTGTCGACGGTCGGAACCAGGCCGTCCGATCGGGGTTACTACACAGACTCGGCGTTCGGGTGCACGATCGTCGCCACCGACCCGTCGGACCGGCCCGATCTGTGGGAGCGCTTCCTCGACGGCGCCCACCGCAGCTACGTCCACCACGACGTGTTCTCCGCGTTGGACTACGACGTCATCCGTGACGGGTCGACCACCAGCTTGTTCTTCTGCGCCATCGATCCGGCGGGACGCATGTTGGCCGGCGCCCGCCTGCAGGGGCCCTACAGCGATGCGCGACAGACTCATGCGGACAGCGAATGGCGCTCCCATCCCGACGGCCGAACACGTCTGCGGCGCATGGTGAACGACCGCCTGAGCGAGGGAGTCGTCGAGCTCAAGACCGGGTGGGTCGACGGAGCCGCCCCTCGGACGAGCAAGCTCGCCGACATGATCGGGTACGCAGGACCGTTGGGCTGCCTGCTCCTCGACGCCCGGTACGCCCTGGTGACCGCCGCCGACCATGTCCTCTCGATGTGGCAGGACGCCGGTGCCGTCGTCGCCCTCGATGTCGAGCCCGCGTCGTACCCGGACGACAGATATCGGACGCGGGCGCTCTGGTGGGACACCCGGTCCTTCCGAGATGTCGCTGCGCCCGACCATGTTCGGCGCATGGACAATGCCTCGCGACAACTCGTTCGCACCAGAGCCGTGTCCGAGCGGCCACACCTCGCCCCATCAGGAGCAATCTCATGACCGGATCACTGCTCGGGCACCACGGCGCCGTCGTTCTCGACCCGACAGACGACGACGACCGCCGGCGCATCGACTCGCTGCGGACGGACGGCGACACGGTGGTTCTCGATACCGTGGAGGCGCAGCGGCGCGGGCTGGCGGAGCTGGTCCCCCTGCCCGCCAGCGACATCACGGACGAAACCGCGCGGTGGATCCACTATCCCTGGCGGCGGACCCTCGTCCACGTCGTCGGGCCGAAGGGGTTCCGGCGGCTGCGACTCGATCGCAACCGCAACAAGATCACCGCGGCCGAGCAGGATCGACTCGGCGACATCCGCATCGGAGTCGTCGGACTCAGCGTCGGCCACGCCGTCGCCCACACGTTGGCACTGGAAGGTCTCTGCGGCGAGCTCCGCATCGCGGACTTCGACGACCTCGAGCTGTCCAACCTGAACCGGATCCCCTCCTCGATCCTCGAACTCGGCGAGAGCAAGACACATGTCGTCGCGCGGCGTATCGCCGAACTCGACCCGTATCTGGCCGTCCGCGTGTACGACGACGGCATCACACCCGACACCGTCGACGACTTCCTCGACGGACTCGACATCGTCGTCGAGGAATGCGACTCGCTGGACATGAAAGTCCTTCTGCGCGAGGCGGCTCGACGACACCGGATACCCGTCATCATGGAGACCAGCGATCGCGGCCTGCTCGACGTCGAACGGTTCGACCTCGAGCCGGATCGTCCGCTGTTCCACGGCGCACTGGGCACGCTCGAGTCGACGGACCTGGCCGGCCTGAGTACCCGCGACAAGGTCCCGCATGTCATGTCGATTCTCGGTGCGTCGGACGTGTCGGCACGCTTCGCCGCGTCGATGGTGGAAGTGGAGAGAACCATCTCGACGTGGCCGCAACTCGGGAGCGACGTGGCTCTCGGCGGCGCGACGGTCGCGTCGGTGGTGCGTCGGATCGCCCTCGGTCGCCCCGTGGCGTCGGGGCGGACGCGTATCGACGTCGATGCGTTTCTCGACGACCTGTCGTCACCGCCCCTCGTCGCGGATTCGACCGTCGATCCGGCCGACGTGGCACCGTCGCAGCGCCCCGTCGATACGGTCGAGGTGATCGCGGAAGCAGCTCGGCGCGCACCGTCGGGTGGCAACGTCCAGCCGTGGACGATGTCGACGACGACCGATCGGCTGACCGTCGCTCTCGACCCGAGCCGCACCACCGGGCTCGACGTCTCTTGGCGCGGCAGCCAGGTCGCCCTGGGCGCAGCGCTGTTCAATGCTCGAGTCGCCGCCGCGCACCTCGGGAGAGCAGCTGCGGTCGACCTCCGAGCTCGGGACGATGCGACGATCTCCGCAGATGTCGAGGTGGGTCCGGCCCTTACGGACACGTCGGGATCACCTGCCGACGTCGAACTCGCCGGACTGTACGAGGCGATGATGGCGCGGTCGACCAACCGGCACGCGGGACGCCCGTCCCCCGTGCCGCAGAGCTCGATCGACGCTCTCACGGCGGCGGCCCGGCAGGAAGGCGCCCGCGCGATTGTCGTCACCGATCGCCGAGCGCTAGCCGACCTGGGAGCCGTGCTGGCCGAGTCCGACAGACTGCGCTATCTCACCGAAGCCCTGCACACCGAGATGATGTCCGAGCTGAGATGGCCCGGTGACGATGATCCCGACACCGGTATCGACGTCGGAACACTCGCGCTGGACGCCACCGACCTCGTGAAACTCGACGTCGCTCGCCGCTCCGACGTGATGGGCCTGCTTGCCGACTGGGACGGCGGTACCGCATTGGGAGACGACACCCGTGATCGGATGGCCACGACGTCGGCGGTCGCCGTCGTGATGGCGTCCGGTCCGAGCGCACAGGAGCACGTCACCGCCGGCAGCGCCGTCGAACGCGTGTGGATCGAGGCCGAGATGCTGGGCCTCGCAGTGCATCCGGTCTCGCCGGTGTTCCTCTTCGCCCGTTCCACCGAGGACTTCTCGGGCTTGTCGGGAAGATACGCGAAAGACCTTGCAGCACTTCGATCGCAGTTCGTCGACATCATCGGAGCCGAGGTGAACGAACCGATCGCCCTGGTATTGCGCCTGTCGCACTGCACAACTCCGGCGATTCGAAGTCGACGTCGAACCCGATGACGGCTGTCCCCCAGGTACAGTCGGCATCACGAGCGCACCTCCGCGCTCGACACTCTCGCGAGGAGAATCGACGTTGGAGCGCCGCTCGAGCCTCGACGTACTCGTGACTCAGGTTGCGACACATCTGATCGGCGTCGATTCGATGACCGTGGGCGGCGGCTACCGGGACGTCCTGGAGGACCTTGTCGGGTACTTCGACGCCGATGCCGCGTATCTCCGTCATCACGACCCGGATCTACGCGCCACCGTCATGGTCGCGGAGTGGCCGGAGCGCCTCGACGTTCCCCAGCCAGATCCTCTGGGCACCGTCTTCTTCGCGGATGCCGACCCGGTCTTCGCGGCGGCGGAGTTCCTGGTCGAGCCGCTGTTGTTCCGTCCCGACCCGGCGATGGAGCAGTACCGCCGGCTGGTCGAGAGCGCATCCGGCTACCAGACCATCTCGATGGCGACGGTTCCGCTGTTGTCGCGGGACCAGACGACCGGCGTCCTCGGCCTCGTGGCGTCGGGCGACCGCGAATGGTCGGACGACGAGGTCGACACTCTCAAATCGGTCGCCACGCTGTTCGCCCAGGTCCAGGCGCGCATTCACGCCGAAGAACATCTTCGATGGGCGGCCACGCACGACGCGCTCACCGGATTGTTGAACCGGCGGGGCGTCTCCGATCACCTCGGCTCCCGCCTGGATGCGGGCGGTGAACCGTTCGCGGTCCTCTACTTCGACCTGGACCGGCTCAAGGCACTCAACGACTTCCTCGGCCACTCGGCGGGCGACTCGTTCCTGCGCACCATCGGATCACGGCTGCAGGACAATTCGGACTCCGAGACGTTGCTGGCCAGATGGGGTGGCGACGAATTCGTGGTCGTACTCCCCGCACCGATCACCGAGGACGACGCCTATGCCGAGGCGTGCCGCATCCTCACCGTCGTGACAGCGCGCGTCGACATGGCCGGCGAGTACATCTCGCGCACAGCGAGTATCGGCGTCGCACTGGCCGTTCCGGGCACCAGCACGGTCGACTCGGTGATCGCCGACGCCGATCAGGCAGCGCTGGCCGCGAAGACGGCCGGCGGTAACACGGTATCGCTCTTCACCGACGAGATCCGTGCCCGCAACGAACTGCAGAACGACATCGAACTCCACCTGCGCGCAGCCATCGAGGGCGAGTCGCTGCTCCTGCACTTCCAACCCGAGATCGACCTGACGAACGACCGGATCACCGCCGTCGAAGCTCTGGTGCGCTGGCAACATCCGACCAGGGGCATGTTGCCGCCGGTGGAATTCGTCGCCATCGCCGAAGCGGTCAACCTTGCGACCGATCTGGGTCGGTGGGTACTGAACGAGGCGTGCCGGACGTACGCGTCCTGGCACCGCACGCTGGGCGCGCTGGACATCACCCTCCGCGTCAACGTCTCGCCGGCGCAGTTGGTGTCGATCGACTTCGTCCGAACCGTGCAGGACGTGCTCGCGGCCCACTCGATCGACCCTCACCGCCTGTGCATCGAGATCACCGAGGTCGCCGTGGTGCACGACGTCCTGTTGGCGGCCCGCGCGTTGAAAGATGTCCGCGCACTGGGTGTCCGCGTCGCGATCGACGACTTCGGGACGGGATACAGCTCCCTGTCCCACCTGAAAACGCTCCCGGTGGACGCGGTGAAGATCGACCGCGAGTTCGTCACCCACCTCGCTACCAGCCAGGACGATCGGGCGATCGTCGAGGCCGTCACGACGCTGGCCCGTGCCTACGACCTTGATCTCATCGCAGAAGGTCTCGAGGACATCGATGCCCGTGCCGTGCTGGTCGAGCTCGGGTGCACCAGAGCCCAGGGCTACCTGTACGCGCGACCGCAGCCGTCCGACGTCGTCCTGGGAATGCTGCGCGCCGGGACTCTCTCACCCTCGTCGTGACGGCTCCCGGGCCACCCGCCGGGACAGCCGAGCGGCCCAGGTAACGTGTGCCGCGCGCAACAGCGCTGCCGGGGGCGGTAGCTCAGTCGGTTAGAGCCGTGGACTCATAATCCATTGGTCGTGGGTTCGAGCCCCACCCGCCCCACTTCTGCCGCCACGCATGCGGCGTAAGCGCGCCCCTCATGAACAACCTGTCCGGGTTCTACAGTGCGACGCGTCTCACCGGTCTATCGGACTGTTCGTCTGCTATCTTCTGAACTATAGGTTTGTTTTGGAACGATCGACAGGGCTACCCGTCTGTTCGGCGCCGATGTTCGTCATCGGTGACGGGGAGCCGGCGGCTCTCGGGACAGCAGTCTCGACCGACACGACGAAGGGCAGGACCGACGGCGGAGCCGAAGGAACGACGATGACACCCGCAGAGGACGCATCGATCCCGCCGCTCACCGCGCTGGGATCGGCAGACGGCTACTCCTGGTCGACGCTGGCAGCGATCTTCGACAGATCGCCCGACGTCGTCCTTGTCGCCGACCGGGACGGAACCGTCGTTCACGCCAACCCCCACGCCGTCACGACGCTGGGTATCGGCGCCGGACTGCCGGGAGCATCCGGCGGCCCCACGCTGGAATCTGTCCTCGTCCCTGTCGATACTGCGCCGTCTCTGTCGACACGCCACATCTTGACAACAGTGCGCAACCACGGAACGTGGACGGGCAGAACAGAATTGCGAACTTCCTTGGGAGAGAGGGTGGCCGTGTCGACCTCAGCCTTTGCCGTCCGCGGTCACGACGAGGACTCCTCGCTCGTTGTCACCATCCACCGCGATGTGGCGAGCCCGACCGTCGACGATCATCACCTGCAGAAGGCTCTGGACGCGTCCACCTTCAGAGCTGCGGAGCAGCGCGTCGTCGCGGAGCTGTCCCGCCTCGCATTGCGTGGGCGTTTGGACGAGCTGCTGTCGTCCGCGACCGACTCGCTGGCGACTCTGTTCGGCGCTCGCTGCGTGATCATCACCCGCGCTCACGATGCGCCCGCGACGCTCGAGACGGTGGCGACTACCGGAGACGGTGCGGACGCGGATCTGTTCTCACCGGGCCCGGCGTCCGTCATGGCACTCGCGATCCGTTCCGCTGCCCGTGTCGTGTGGACCGGTCAACCGGACGACGAGCGTTTCGACGTCTCCCCCCTGATCGCAGCCGGCATCGGTAACGCGGTCGCCGTGCCCATCGACGGCACCGGCCACCCGTGGGGTGTGCTGACGGTCCTCGGCGTCGATTCCCGCTACCTCGGTGCGTCGGACGGCACGTCGATCGACGGTGTCGTCGAGACCGTTCCTCTCCACATCGCACCCCGGGACATCTCGCAGATGGACAACCCGATGCTCGACACCTCCGCCCTGGACACGGTGTCCGACGTGGTGTCCGCAGCCGTCCAACGTGTCGGCGTAGAGAGCGAACTGCGCTATCGCAGCCTTCGCGACCCGCTGACGGGGCTTCCCAACCGTGCGCTGGCCTACGACCGCATCGATTCCGCGATCGATCGCGGACTCAGCAAGTCGACGACGACGGCCGTCATGCTGATCGATCTCGACGACTTCAAGTCCATCAACGACGGTCTGGGTCACGAGGCCGGTGATTCGACGCTCATCGCGATCGGTAACCGACTGACCCGCGCATCGCGTCCCGGGGACACCGTCGCCCGGCTCGGTGGCGACGAGTTCGTGGCCGTCTGCGAGAACATCGCCGACGCCGAGGAGTCGTTGACCGTGGCGCAGCTCTACGCGGATGCGGTACGCGCGCCCATCGTCGTCGACAACAACGAGCTGCGTATCACCGCCAGCATCGGCGTCGCACTCGCCGACGGAGATGTCCTGGGCAACGAGCTCATCCGCCGCGCGGATGTCGCGATGTACCGGGCCAAGGACACCGGCCGCGGAAACTCCGCGCTCTTCGACACGGACGATCGCGAGCACCGTCGGCATCAGCTGGCTCTGTCGGCCGATCTGCGGACCGCGCTGGACAGCCAGATCCTCACCCTCGCGTACCAGCCGATCTTCGACATCGCCTCCGGTCGCATCACGGCGGTCGAAGCCCTGGCGCGGTGGCAGCACCCCACACTCGGCTCGGTCAGTCCCGAGACGTTCGTCCGTATAGCCGAGCGCACCGGTCAGATCAACAGCCTCGGCCTGTGGGCTCTGCACACCGCCTGCGTCCAGGCTGCCGAGTGGCAAGCCATCTCCGACGTCGGCGTGCGGGTGAACGTCAGTGCGCTGCAGTTGCGTCAGCCCGGGTTCGTGGACAGTGTGGCGCGCATCCTGTCCAGCTCCGGATTGCCCGTCGGACGGCTGGGCCTCGAGATCACCGAGACGGTGTGGTTGGCCGACACTGCGCAGGTGCGTGACGCGCTGACCGAGTTGCACGCCATGGGCGTGTCGATCCTCCTCGACGATCTGGGGAGCGGCCACAGCTCCGTCACCTACCTGAGCCGGTACCCGGTCATCGAGGCGTTCAAGATCGACCAGACCTACATCCAGGCGATGCCGGGGAAGCAATCCGAAGCCATCGTCACCGCCATCGTGTCGCTGGCCCACGCGTTCGACGTCGCGGTCGTGGGCGAAGGTGTGGAGACCCAGGTCCAGCTCGACCGACTCCGTGACAGCGGATGCGACCTGGCCCAGGGGTTCTGGCTGGCGCACCCCGCCAGCGCGTCGGAGATGACGACGATGCTGTTGGAGCGTCGAGCAGGCTAGCGACCCTGTTCGGCCGCGCCGCTGTCCGTCGAGGGAGTGGCGTCGTTGCGTTTCGTCGCGCTCTCGACGAACTCACGGGCGACGTCGCGAACACGCATGTTGCGGCGCTGGGCGTCGTCGGACAGCACGGCGAAGGCAGAGTCCGCGTCTATCCCGCGCATGGCCATCAGGATTCCCTTGGCCTGCTCGATCGGTGCACGCTGAGCCATGGCGCTACGCAGGTCACGGACGGTCGACTCGGCGTCACTGTATCGCGCATGCTCCCCGACCGCGCGTCCCACCGCGGTGGTCAGCGTGTCCAGGATGTCCGCGTCCATGCCGTCGAAAGCGTCGCTGGCCGACCCGTAGAGGTTGAAGGAGCCGATGATGCCGTCCAGCGTCCTGATGGGTGAGGCGAGGAACGAGCGCACACCCTCCGCCCGCGCTGCCTCGGCGAACGCCGGCCACCGCTGCTCGGTGCTGTTCAGATCGACCACGATGGTCTGCCCCGTCCGGGACGCTTCGAGGCACGGACCTTCCCCGGTCTCGTACTGCGCCTGGTCCACGGAAAGGGTCGTACTGTCGGTGTAGCAGGCCGTGTAGGTGGCTCCCGCGTAATCGATTGTCACGCCGCAACTGTCGGCCCCACCGATGACGTCGTGTGCGACGTCCACCGACCGTTGCAGCAGCTCACCGAGCTGGTCCGAATCTTCCAACCGGCGTCCGAGCGAGCCCACGATCTCCCCCAGACGCGCAGGCGTCAGACCACCCTCGGCCCGACCGTCGCTGTCCATACCTCCATTCGATCACATGGTGGCTCCACTGCACGCCCGTGTCCGGCGAAACCGCCCCCGTCGTGCGTAGGCTGACGAGCGCGGTCGGCGATTCGTGGAGACGTTTCGATCCGTCGACCCTCGGGTAGTTCCCCGGACGGCGTGCAGGCATCGCTCGACACTCGTGCGCGCGACGGGAGCGTCCCGATCAGACATGTCCGCGCGTCCTGTCACAACGGAGGAACTGTGGATCCGGAAGTCCAGCACGAACCCAGCGAGATCACCTACGACGAGAGCTTCTACCCGGCCCGACCCAGGCCGCTGAAGCCGTCGGTTCGTCGCGCCTATCGATCCGCGACCGAACTGCCGCACGGTGATGCCGACGCCTCCAACCCGGAGTACGTCTCGTGGCTCGTCGAGCGCTCGATGCTCCAGGACGCGAAACTCATCGCCGAGCAGCTGTCCGGCAAGGGCAGCATGTGGCAGAACCCGTATGCCGACCCGAACCCGCGCGCCGCCGTCGAGCGTGCGCCCGTCTGGTTCACGGCCTATCCGATCTCGTTGATCGCCGCGCCCGGCCAGAGCTTCCTCGGAACGCTCGGGGACGAGGACCTGTGGCAGGTGTTCTCCGACATCGGTATCACCGCAGTGCACACGGGCCCCGTCAAAGAAGCCGGCGGCCTGCACGGCTGGCATGCCACTCCGTCCGTGGACGGCCACTTCGACCGCGTCAGCATGCAGATCGATCCGGCCTTCGGCTCCGAGGAGGAGTTCCGCCGGCTGTGCGTCGTCGCCTCGGCGTACGAGGGCATCGTGATCGACGACATCGTTCCGGGTCACACCGGCAAGGGCGCCGACTTCCGGCTCGCCGAGATGAACGTCTCCGACTACCCCGGCATCTACCACATGGTGGAGATCGAGCAGCAGGACTGGCATCTGCTCCCCCGCGTCCGCGCAGGGCAGGACTCTGTCAACATCGACGCCGAAGCGGAGGCCAATCTCGCGCGCGCCGGATACATCGTCGGGCAGCTGCAGCGAGTCATCTTCTACGAGATGGGTGTCAAGGAGACCAACTGGAGTGCGACGCCCGTCATCCGCGGTGTCGACGGCGTCGAACGCCGCTGGGTCTACCTGCACTACTTCAAGGCAGGGCAGCCGTCCATCAACTGGCTGGATCCCTCGTTCGCCGGCATGCGCCTCGTCATCGGCGATGCGTGCCACTCCATCGCCGACCTCGGCGCGGGCGCACTTCGCCTGGACGCCAACGGTTTCCTCGGTGTGGAACGCCGCACCGAAGGCCCTGGATGGTCCGAGGGGCATCCCCTGTCGGAGGCAGCGAACCACCTCATCTCGAGCATCGTGCGCAAGATGGGTGGGTTCACCTTCCAGGAGCTGAACCTGACCATCGACGACATCAAGGCGATGGGAAGCAGCGGCGCGGATCTGTCGTACGACTTCATCAACCGGCCCGCGTACCACCACGCGCTCGTCATGGGGAACACGGAGTTCCTCCGACTGACGATGAACCTCGCGCGGGATCACGGCGTCGACACAGCGTCGTTGGTGCACGCTCTGCAGAACCACGACGAGATGACGTTCGAACTCGTGCACTTCGCCACCCTTCACCGCGAGGACGAGTTCTCCTACGGCGGCGACGTGATCAAGGGTAGCGATCTGGGCGACCAGATCCGCGCGGAGTTGTGCGAGCGGCTGACCGGACGCTGGGCTCCGTACAACCGCACGTTCACCAACAACGGGATCGCCTGCACCACAGCGTCGGTCATCACGGCGTCGCTCGGTATCCGCGATCTCGACCGGATGGACGAGACCGACATCGAGACCGTCAAACGGGCTCACCTGATGCTGGCGATGTACAACGCGCTGCAGCCGGGCGTCTTCGCACTGTCCGGATGGGACCTCACCGGAATCCTCCCGGTCCCGGCAGAAGAAGTCGCCGATCTGATTCGCGAGGGCGACACGCGCTGGATCAACCGTGGTGCGCACGACCTGATGAACAGCTCACCCGATGCCACGCGATCGGACTCCGGAATCCCTCGGGGCCGGAGCCTGTACGGATCGCTGCCCGAACAGATGAAGGACTCGTCGTCGTTCGCGCGGCAGCTCGCGCGGATCCTGGACGTGCGCAAGCGGTACGGCATCGCAACGGCAACCCAGCTCGATGTTCCGTCGGTGTCCCACAAGGGGCTTCTGGTGCTGGTGCATCAGCTGGGCAACGGCACCATCTCGGCGACGGTGCTCAACTTCACCGGCGACGAGATCAACGCGACGGTGCAGTCCAAGCACTTGACGGGTGGCGCCACGGTGGTCGACCTGTTCACCGATCAAGACATCGCCGTCGTGGACGAGTTGGGCAGCTTCCCGATGACACTGCACCCCTACCAGGGTGTTCCGGTGGTCCTCAGGGGCTGACACCACGGACGCCGCGAGCAAGGTTAGGCTAACCAGCATGCGCGTGGCTATGTTCGGTTATCAGACCTGGGGACACAAGACTCTGCAGAGCATCGTCGAGTCGGAGCACGAGGTCGTTCTCGTCGTGACCCACCCGCCCAGTGAGCATTCCTACGAGTCGATCTGGTCCGACTCGGTGGAAGAGCTGGCGCGGAAGCACGACATCCCGGTTCACCTCGCGCTCCGACCCGACGACGCCATGAGGGCAGCTGTCGCCGAGTCGCAGCCGGACATCATCGTCGCCAACAACTGGCGCACCAAGCTCCCGCGCGACATCTACGACCTGCCGACGCACGGAACGCTCAACCTGCACGACTCGATGTTGCCGCGCTTCACCGGCTTCTCACCCGTCATCTGGTCGCTCATCAGCGGCGCGTCGGAAACCGGTCTCACGGCGCACCGCATGGATGACGAACTGGACACCGGCGATGTCGTCGTGCAGAGGGCCGTTCCCATCGGGCCCCGCGACACCGCGACGCAGTTGGTGCAGGCCACGATCGACCTCATTCCCGAGGTGCTCACCGAGGCCCTGGACGCGATCGCCGACGGCACTGCGTCGTGGACCCCGCAGGACCTGGCCCAGCGCACGTTCTTTCACAAGCGCGCCGACATCGACAGTCGCATCGACTGGAGGTGGCCCGCGGACGACATCGACCGACTTGTCCGGGCGCAGTCGGACCCGTACCCGTCGGCGTGGACGCACCACCGGGGTCGACGGATCAGCATCGTGAAGGCTCATGTCTCCGAGGGCATCTACGGCGGAACGCCGGGCCGGATCTTCATTCACGAGGGCGACGGCATGGCGATCGTCGCCGGCCCGAACGCTCATCTCGGACGCAATCACGCCCTGGTCGTGGACGTCGTCAGGACCGACGACGGCCGCGATGTTCCGGCCGTGGAATTCTTCCCGCACGGCGGCGGATACCTCACCGACGCCCCCTGACGCCGGCCGTCCTGTCGATATGCTCCGCGCGGTGATCGCGTCGCGTAAGTTCCTCGTACAGCAGGCTTCGGGGGCTGGTCACGAGGACGGTCGAGAGTGTGAGAAGCATCGGAGTTCGATCGTGGTCGGACCGTGCGCACCACTCCCGCGAGGTATGGCGGTCGACAGCACACGACGGTGACCCTGTCCGGTCGGACCTCGTCATCGTCCAGGGGCTTGCCACGATCTCGGCCCTGTGCACGGTGCTCTTCGGAACGGTCTTCGTGTGGATGGTGTCGGCCGGCGACTACGACTTCACATGGTGGTCCAAGACCTACACCTTCGGAGTAGCTGCAGTATCGGCGGCAACGTGGTGTGCGCTCCACACGGCGAGGGCGGGCCTGTTCTACCGCCACACAGACACCGTGACATTGGTGTCCGCGATCATGATCGTCGCCAGCCCGGTTCTCGGATACGCGAGCGCCGGGTCGGCGTATCCCGCATTCGGTCTCGTCCTGGCCATCGTGGCCTTCGCCGGCGTTCTACAGCGTCGGACGCACATCGTCGTATTCACCACCGCAGCCGTCTCGGCGTGGATCGCGTTGGCCGTGGTACACGGCACGGACGTGAGCGTGGAAACGTTCGCGGTGTCGATCGTCCGCACCGTTCTCGTCGTGGCCGTCATCCACTTCTTTCGAATGAAAACCATCGACCTGTTGTCCGAGAAGTATCGCCTGGTCGACGAGGCGCGGGCCGCCGCCGATTCCCTGTCGCACGTGGACGAGTTGACCGGACTGCTCAACCGTCGGGGTCTGACCCGCCGTGCGGCGGTCGATTTGGACTCGTGTCGGGAGCATGCACTCCCGGTCAGTGTTCTCTACCTCGATGTCGACGGACTCAAGGAGATGAACGACCTGTCCGGTCACGACGCGGGTGACGCTGCACTGGTTCGACTTGCCGACGCGCTCACCGAGTCGTTCCGAGGCCAGGACGTCATCGCTCGGGTGGGAGGCGACGAGTTCGTCGTCGTCCTTCCCGGCGCCGACCGCGCGGACGCTGTCGATCTGGGAATGGTCGCGCAGGCAGAGTCGTCGACAGCGGCGGTATCCGTCAGCATCGGCGTCGCGGTGTGGACTCCGGGCCCGGACGCCCCTGACCTGGACCTTCTCATCCGTCGGGCCGACAATGCGATGTACCGGGAGAAGGCTCGACGCTGACACGTCCCGTTTGGCTGTGCGGGTGACGGGTACCGCTCAGGCATGGGTGAACAGCGCAGTGGCCTCACAGTGGCCGTGACCGGAGCGACAGGAAATCTCGGTACCTCGGTGGTGGATGCGTTGGCCGCCGATGATCGAGTGGTCGCGATCCGCGCCATCGCTCGCCGTGCACCGCACACGACGAACGGCACACCGGCCTGGAATCCGCCGCGCACCACGTTCGTCGAGGCGGACATCGCGCGCGACGATCTGACTTCGATCTTCGACGGTGCGGATGTCGTCGTCCACCTGGCGTGGCAGTTCCAGCCGTCCCGGAACCCGATCCACACGTGGGACGTCAACGTCGTCGGCGCGATGAACGTGTTCGATGCCGCGGCCGCCGCGGGTGTCGGCGCTCTGGTGCACGCGTCGTCGGTGGGTGCGTACACCCCTGGCCCGAAAGACACTCGGGTCACCGAGGATTGGCCGACACACGGATGGCAGGGCGCGGCGTACACGCGTGAGAAGTCCTACCTCGAACGGGTTCTCGATCGCGTCGAGACGCAGAATCCGGATATGCGCGTGGTTCGCATGCGCCCTGCCTTCGTCTTCGAGGCGTCGGCGTCCACAGAGCAACGCCGCCTCTTCGGCGGCCCGTTCGTTCCGGCCCGGCTGGTTCGACCGTCCCTGGTGCCGATCTTCCCGAACATCCGGAACCTGGTGTTCCAGGGTGTTCACTCGCACGACGTCGGACAGGCTTTCGCCGAAGCAGCGGTGCGGGAGGTATCGGGGCCGTTCAACCTGGCGGCCGAACCCGTCATCACGCCGGAGACCTTCGCCGACGTCCTGAACGCCAAGCTGGTACCCGTCCCGACCTTCGCCGTCCGCACAGCGCTCGATGCGCTGTTCACCGCCCGCGTCGTCCCCACGGACCCCGGCCTGTTCGATGCCGTTCTGCGCCTCCCGATCATGGACTCCTCGCGGGCACACGACGAGCTGGACTGGACCCCGCGGTACACCGCTCGGGACGCTCTCGCCGAGTTCGTCCGCGGAGTTCACGAGGTCGCCGACGCCCCCACCCCGCCGCTCTCCGCCTGACCGAGCCCGACCCCCTACGATTTCTCGGTGAACGAACGCCACTTTCTCGCGGCCGTGGACACCAACCCCGTTGTGACGGACATTCTCGATCGCGCGCGACGTCTCGAGCTACCGGATTGGTACCTCACCGCCGGCGGACTCTTCCAGACGGTGTGGAATCAGGTCGCCGGCAACGCCCCGCACACGGGCATTCGTGATTACGACTTCTTCTATTTCGACGATTCGGACCTGTCCTACGAGGCCGAGGACCGAGTCATTCGCCGCGCCGCCACGCTGTTCGACGACCTGGGGGTCGATGTCGAAGTGCGCAACCAGGCGCGTGTCCACCTCTGGTACGAGGAGCACTTCGGCTCGGCGATTCGGCCCTTCACGAGCAGCGAAGATGCCATCGACCATTTCGTCTCCACCACGTGCTGTTTCGGGATCAGGATCAACTCGGCAGGAGCACGTCAGGTGTACGCCCCGCACGGTTTCGACGATGTCTTCGCCGGTGTGATCAGACCGAATCCGCGGGTGCCGATGCGCCACGTCTACGAGGCCAAAGCGGCTCGATGGGTGTCGGTGTGGCCGCACCTCACAGTGCTCCCCTGGCCCCTGACACCGCCGTCAGAGTCGATGTCGATTCCACCTGTGGAGGCGGGCCCGCGAGAATGACGATGGCAAGCACCCCGTGGTGTCACCCTCAGCCCACGGAGTCGCGACTGCACCTCGACGTCGTACCCTCGACCGTCATTCACGCTCTCGCCGCCGGCAGTTCGGCCGCGCTCACATCGGGGTACGCCTCGCCGTACTTGGCGGGGCACGAATGCATCGGCCTGTGGCAGCGACGGAGCAAGCAGATCATCGAAACCCCCACGGATGCACCGTGGATCACGAGGGTGATGGTCCATCCAGGCGTCGCTCGACCACTGGGTGCAGCCGGCTTCCACAGTGCCCCCGACGAGACGGGAATGGTCGAGATCGGGTATCGAGTCGACCCAGAAATGCGCCGACAGGGTTGGGCACTACGGTCCGTCGAGACTCTTCTCGCCGTTGCCCGGCGCCATCAGGATGTACATACGGTTCGCGCCACCATCAGCCCGACCAACGCGCCATCACTGGGCCTGATCGGTCGCTTTGCATTCGTTGCGGTGGGCGAGCAATGGGACGACGAGGACGGGCTGGAAATCATCTACGAGATGGAAGTCTGACGAGCTGTACATCTCCGTCACCAGGATGTTCTGTTCGACGTCAGCCCAGCACACTCCTCGCGCAGCGGTTTGTGGAATGGCACGACGGGTAGCCGAGAGGCCATGACCCAACAGCCACGTACTGGTGATGATACGGCTCACGCGGATCCCGACGACCCCCGCAAGCCCGAGTCCCCCACCGACCTGACGAAGCCGTCGTTCTTCTACGTCCTCCGGAAGACGGCACGGGAGTTCTCGAAGGACCAGTGCACCGATCTGGCTGCCGCCCTCACGTACTACGCGGTGTTGTCACTGTTCCCCGCACTCCTCGCCATAGTGTCTCTTCTCGGCGTGTTCGGGCAGGGCGAAAAGACCGTGAACTCGGTGCTCGACATCGTCTCCGACCTCGGGCCGTCGTCCGCGGTGGACACCCTGCGCGGACCGGTCGAACAATTGGTGCAGGCTCCGACCGCCGGTCTCGCACTCGTCATCGGTCTCGCCGGCGCACTGTGGTCGGCGTCCGGATACGTCGGCGCGTTCGGCCGAGCGATGAACCGGATGTACGAGGTGGAGGAAGGTCGGCCGATCTGGAAGTTGCGGCCGGTCATGCTGCTCGTGACGCTGATCGGGCTGATCTGCCTGGCGACCGCAGGTCTCATGCTGGCGGTGAGCGGCCCCATCGCGAAGGCGGTAGGCGACGCGATAGGCCTCGGCGACACTGCATTGACGGTGTGGAACATCGCGCGGTGGCCGGTCGTCCTCGTGCTGATAATCCTTGCCGTGGCGATCCTCTATTACGCCACACCCAACATCAAGCAACCGAAGTTCCGCTGGGTGAGCACCGGTGCCGGGATGGCGATCGTCGTGTGGATCCTCGCCTCGGTTCTGTTCGGCTTCTACGTCGCCAACTTCAGCAGTTACAACAAGACGTACGGCTCACTTGCCGGCGTGATCATCTTCCTGCTGTGGCTCTGGATCACGAACCTTGCTCTGCTCTTCGGCGCGGAGCTCGATTCGGAGCTCGAGCGTGGCCGCCAGCTCCAAGCCGGTATCGAGGCCGAGGACCATCTGCAGCTGCCCCCTCGGGACACTCGCGTGTCGGACAAGAACGAGGAGACCGATCGCGAGCACATCGAACGCGGCCGCGCGCTGCGCATGTCGCACGGCGAGGACTCGTCACCCCGCTGACGTGGTCCTGCTCTGAGCCGGTGTGCACACCCCCGGCACAGATTGCACCGCGAGAAGAATCCCCCTCGTCGCATCTCGGCACGTGACCGGCTCCGAATACCGGGTACATCTGTTCGGACGCCGTTGCTTCTTCGGCCGGCGTCGACGGCGTCAAGAACCGGCGTCACCTTGTCAGGTCTACGACCTACGACTCCACTGACGCGGTCCTGTGTGGGATTCGCGTCGACCTCAGAGGTGTTTCTATGACCCAGTCGAACACGTCCCCCGACCATCGTTCCGCCGGAACCATCCTCATCACCGGCGCATCCAGCGGCATCGGCCGCGCCACCGCTCACCTCTACGCCGAACGCGGCTGGTCCATCGTCCTGTGTGCTCGCGGCCGCGACGCGCTGGCTACAGTCGCCGACGAGTGTGTCCAGCGAGGTGCAGCGGCTGTGTCCGTGAAGCCTGTCGACGTCGTGCGCGGCGACGACGTGACCAAGGTGGTCACCGAAGTCGTCGAGCAGTTCGGTCGCCTGGACGTCTGCGTCCATTCCGCCGCCGTCATGTCCTACGGCACCTTCCTCGATACCCCGGCAGAGGTCTTCGACCATGCCGTCGACGTCGACCTCATCGGTTCCGCGAACGTCGCCCGGTCGACACTGACGGTGTTCCGCGATCAAGAGCACGGTCACCTCGTCGTCATCGGATCTTTGCTCGGCCGCATCGCCGTCCCGTGGATGGGCACCTACGTCACGTCGAAGTGGGGTCTGCGCGGGTTGACTCGCGTTCTGCAGCAGGAAGTTCGGCAGTACCCGGGCGTCCACGTCAGTTGCGTGGCACCCGGCGCCGTCGACACACCGATCTACTCGCAGGCGGCCACGGTAGTCGGGCGAGCAGGTTCACCACCGCCTCCCGTCGCGCAGCCCGAGGTCATCGCCCGCGCCGTGGCCGCGGTGGTGAAGCGACCGCAGCGCGAACGCGATGCCGACGCGGTCTTCGGCCTGGTGAACAAGTTCGCCTCCGCCGGGTACTCACTCGTTCCCGCGTTGTTCGACCGCCTCGTCGGGCCGCTGATGTGGCGTTTCGGCATCGCACGCGAGCCAAAAGACGATTCGGAGGGCAATGTATTTCACTCCACAACAGTCCCCCAGCGCACAAAAGTGACCGAACGGTCCGTGAACACGTCACACTGAGGCCATGACGACTCGCCGCCGCCTGCCCCCACAAAAACTCGGGTCGGTGATCGGCGGCGTATTCGGCACCGTCTTCGTCGTCGTCAATTCGGCGTCGTCGCCGGGCGCTCTCCGCGCGATTCTCCTGATCGCGACGGCACTCACGGTGGTGGCGATCGTCGCCGCACTCGTCCGGTTGCCGGCCGATCCGACGCCCCCGTCGTTGAAACCGTTCGGCCGTGGCTACTGGATCGTCGTCGCTGCCGAAGTCGTGGCCCTGTTCGCGGGCGTCAGGATCATCGCCGGCCCCTTGGACCATCCCGAGGCGGGCGTCGCCTGGGTCGCCGTCGTGGTCGGCGTGCATTTTCTTGCGCTGGGACGGCTGTGGCGGGTGCGCCTCTTCCTACTGTTGGGTGGAGGGCTCACAGCGCTCGGCCTCATCGGCCTGGCGCTCGCCTTCGGTGGCGCCGAGGCGATGTGGGTCGACCTCGTTTCCGGTGTGGGGTCGGGTGCCCTGTTGCTCGCGGCCGCTCTGCGTGGGGCACTGCCCGCGGGGCGCGCTGCAACGTAGTCACAGCGGTATTTCAGACGCTTCACAACAAAACCGCTTGTATGGTCTGATCGACCGGTGCGCGAAGAGATGCCGGCCGATCCGAAGGTACCGATGACGTCCAGTTTCCTGTCCAAAGGCCAGAACATCGAGCTCCCCGAGGCAGTTTCGAGGGTGGACATCCTGATCAGCTGGGTCGACGACACGGGTGACGTGGACGCGTCCGCGCTTCTGCTGGTGGAGTCGGGCAAGGTGTCCACGGACGCCGATTTCGTGTTCTACAACCAACCTGAGAGTTCGGATGGCGCCGTCCGCCACCTTGGACGGAGTGCCGCCGAGGACGGCCTGTGCGAACGCATCAGTATCGACCTAGCACTTCTCGACCCGCGCGTTCTGACCGTAGCGCTCGCAGGCAGTGTCACCGGGCGGACCTTCGGTGACCTCGGCAAGCTGAGCCTGCGTGTAATCGATGGTGCGGGCATGACGCTGGGCGAATACGTCACGGCAGATGCGCGCGAGGAAACCGCCTTCGTATTCGGCGAGGTGTACCAACGCTCCGGTCGATGGAAACTGCGAGCGGTCGGACAGGGATGGACCAGCGGCCTCGAAGGCCTGGCAACCGATTTCGGTGTGTCGGTCGAGAACGACGATGTGCCCGATTCGGATGCGGTCGCTGAATCCGTTGTCGATGCTGACGCTGACGGTTCGGTCAGTATCGATACCACCCTCGACACGGATTCCAACGATTCCGCTCCGCCTACCTGCGACGGCGACATGCCGACGGCGGCCGCATCGTCAGAGTCGGTTGCGGTAGTAGATGAATCGGAGAACGTTGCACAGCTGGCGCCTCCCCCCAAGCCTCGCGGGGTGCGCACCACGAAGGCAGCGCCCAAAAAGGCGAAACCGTTCAACTTCGCATTAGCCGACGGGGACAATTGGGCGCCTGCTCGACTGTTCTCCGTCGTCGGGGTCGGCTCCGGCGACGAACAGGAACGCCGTGCGACCGCCGCACTCATTGCCACCATGCAGGCTGTGAAACCCTTCGCGCGCGCAATAAGCGGACGTGTCGGCGCACCGGCCGGCCGATTCGAAGGCTATGTCGAAGTCCCGTACACGAAGGGCGAAACCAAGGTCATCCCGGACGCCGTCCTTCGTGTCGCCCGAGGGTCCAAGATGTGGACGGCGTTGCTCGAAGTGAAGACGGGTACCGGCGAACTGCGCCGAGACCAACTCGAGAATTACCTGGATGTTGCCCGACGCCACAAGTACGACGTCGTCGTCAGCCTGTCCAACGACGTGCCACCCGGTGTCGGGGACCTTCCCGTCGAGGTCGACAGACGAAAGCTCGCCAAGGTCGACCTTCGACATCTGTCATGGACAGACGTCGTCCACGAAGCGCGAATGCTGTTGGCACACGGCGGTATCGAGGACGGTCTCGAAGCGTGGATTCTCACGGAATTCGTTCGCTACCTCGCGCATCCACGGTCAGGTGCGGCGGACTTCGTCGACATGGGACCGCACTGGGTCACTGTGCGGGACAGCATTGCCGCCGGCACGTTGCGCGCCGGCGACAAGAAAGTGTCGTTCGTTGCCGACAAGTGGCTGAGCCTCTCCCGGTACCTTTCCCAGCGACTCACCGCTGAACTCGGCGTGCCGGTGCGCCACGTTCTACCGCGACGGCTGGTGAATGATCCGACTCAGAGGACCGCGTTCTTCGTGGACAAGCTGGCGTCGGAGGGGACTCTCGACGCGTCATTCCGCGTTCCAGAAACTGCGGGCGATCTGGATGTCAGTGTCGACCTCAGAGCAAACCGAGTCACCTGCCAGACGACCGTCACCGCTCCTGACGAGGGTTCCACAACCAAGCGACTGTCCTGGATTATGAAGCAGCTCGGTTCGGCGCCCGAGGATCTGCTCGTAGAGGCTGTGTTCTCGGAACACGGCGTGGTGGCCTGCGAAACTCTGGCGACTGTTCGCGCCACCCCCAAAGCACTCACCGAGGGTCGCCAGGGGCACATCGTGAAGTTCTCACTGACTCGCATCACCACGATGGGAAGCAAGAGATCCGGTACCGCGTCGGGGTTCGTCACCAGCGTCACCGCTGCTGTAGACGTCTTCTATACCGACGTGCTGCAAACAATCAGGGAGTGGGTGCCGGCGGCTCCAGAGCCGGTCGATCCTCCGGAGAGCTGGGCGGCTGCAACTCTTTGATGTGGGCGACCTGTTCTCGACCTATCGAACGAGGCTTCTGATCTGCGGCAACAATTGATCGGACTTCGGGAGTGGCTTGATCTGAACCGTAGTGTCCCCGCAAAAGGTAGGCGGCCAGCCGGAACCACGCTTCACGTTCTCGAAAATTTGCCGCTCTGTGCCCACTCAATGCGCCCGCACACTTGGTGCCCTCGTCAGCGACTTTGTCGGTGAAACGCGAGCGTGGACTCCGCCGCCGTCGAGGCCGGCTCGCGGCACTTGGGACCATTGCTTCTGCGGCACCCGTGTGTGGTGGTAACCGGTGCTAACTCACCCTCTCGAACTTTCATTCGTGCACCGCCATTTCGACGCAATTGTGGTGAGTTCTCGTGACCTGATGGGTTTGCGAGCTGTCAGCCGATAAACGGGTTGGAAGTATTCCAGATGCCCGAGTACCTCTCCGACACCAGCGGCCACACCTCGAGCAGACCGTCCCCTACCGAGTCGACGACCCCGGCGAGGTCGCCGAAGATGACAAACTCGTGGGGAATCACCCGGCCCGCCGAGTCCCGGCGCCCGAGCGGATCCTCGATGCGCAGCGCAACGTGTCCGTCGCCGCGGCGCCACGCAGTCGTTGCATCCCCAACGTCGCCGAAAGCGCGTTCGTAGCTCGGAAGCGGATCGCTCAGTCCCGCGTCGAGTAGAAATCGGAAACCCCAATCACGGCCCCTTGTAGCCCAGATCATGTTGGGGGGTTCGGGACTGATGCTCACTTCGGGTTCCTGATCACCTTATCGTCGACGCCCTGCTCAAGGTCGAGTTTGAACTGGGTCAGCGCCGCTCTCAGGTAGTCACGCTGCATGCGGGCTTGTGCGTTCATCTCTTTGAGCTTCGGTCCCACCAGTCGCGCGGCGTCAGCCAGGAACGGCAGTGCTGCGGCGGCGATCTTCCCCTTACCGCCTGGGCTCGCCTTGACCATCTTCGCCAGAATCTTCTCCACCGTTGCGAACTTTTCATTGGTCAGGGCCGCGGCCAACAACTCGGCGCCGTCGGCAAGCGAATCGAGCACTTTGAGAGGGATGTCATGCTTTTCCTGCCACTGCACACGGCGTTGAAGCGGAAGAATGGACGCCACCGGAAGGACAAGGTCGAGGCCGATACGCCGCGTCAGATCGATGTCGATGGTCTGAGGACTGGTCGACTCGCGCTCGAACTTGGCGGAGGAAAGCAGCAGGAAGTCATCGCCAATAGACAAGGCGGCGGGGGTGTCGATGAAGTCGGCGATGGTCGATCGGAGCTGTTCGATGTCTTCGGCGGCATTGAGAATCAAAAGGTCACGGAAAGTGTCAACGTCCCAGTCCGGGAACAGGTCGGCTTTCGACAACGCGAGAATCCATACTCGGGGGAACTCGACGATGGGCCCGTCCTCGAGCAGGTCATCCTTCATGCTCAGCAGCCCCTGACGGAAACTGAACATCAGCGACTTCAAGTATAGCTGCTCGTCGCCTCGGTGGTCGAGCAACTTCTGCCCGTCGACCAACAGGAGGGCAACGTCGGACCGCAGCAGTGAACGGAAGGTGTCGGTGCGCCGCTCACGCTCCAATGGACTGCTGGGCTCGGCTTCGAACCATTCGCCCGGGTAGTCGTGCCACGCGAGCCGCAGGACATCGAAGGGCCGCTTCTTCGCGGTGTCGGTGTCGCCGCCCTTGAGTTTGACGGAGAAGTAGTAGGTCGACGCCTTGAATCGGTCTGGCTGCGGCGTTGCGGAAAGGTCTCGCATGCGGAGGAAGTTCTTGTAAAGCCTGTGCCCGTTGCCGATGTCGTCGGCGACAAGATCCCAGAGATCGTTGTCGTAGGACCCCTCCTGAGTCGGCCCAAAAAACGACGACACCAGAACGGTCTTACCCGACCCGCTCTCGCCGAAGACTGCGACGTGTTGCTCTCGGACTCTGGGAAATTTGGCCATGCCAGAAAGGTACAACAACCGCAGGTGAGCACCTCGGTCCCGTCAGCAGTATGAACCGTGAACCTGTTGTCCGCGGCGCGTACTGGAACCCACGGGGAGGACGAGGGTGAGCCGGCATCGCACGGCACAGTCGGTGGGCTAAGGCGCGGAATATGTCGCTCAATCGTAAAAATTGCGAGCCCTTGGTGTCAGTGGAGCATGCCCGCGACCTTCTCGATCGCGCCCTCGAATCGCTCCCGTCCGCCGGGCGAATTGAGGCCCCGCGCGGAGAAATGCGGAACCTTTCTTGGCACCAAGTATCACTGACCCGAGACGCCTGCGCGGTCCCACCCGTCGCGGGCCGACGCACCGAGCAGCAACACAATCTCAACTCGCGGGCAAAGTTGGACGAACTCTCCCGTCCACCGCACACCGCGAACCCCGTCGGTAGTGGTCGAGCCGCCTTTGCGCACTCCTGCCACAGGAAAGGGCACCACATTCCAACTCACCGCGTTCCTCGAGGACACCCCGTGCCGGGCGCACGCCTCGCGGCGGTTGCGGGCTGTCCGGTCGTCGTCGTCCAGTTTCAACAATCCTTATCCGGTTCGGGCTCGGCTTTCGTCGACGGGTTGTCCGAAAGCACCAGCATTCGGGCGTCGATGCCTCCCTGGTCGTCGTCGACGTACGGAACAATCCCGTGCGGGAGACCTTGGTGGTCGACAATCCGGTCCTCGAGGGCGTTGAGAAGTGCCACATGCGGATCGCGGATACGGGCAAGTTTTGCGGCGACGACATTTGGGTCGGCATTTCTTCCGTTCGGCATGACCGAGACACTGACATACCGGTGCGATACCGGGCGAAAGACACGGCAAAAGATGCCCTGTGCGAACAATGCTCGAAGGCTGTCTATTCGTTGCACTCACGTCACGCGTTCTCCCGGCAAGCGCGGCAGCGCGGGTCCACTGCGTCCTCCACCCGCGACGTGGTGCTTCACCGGCAAAACGGGGCGGGTGAAGGACCGCTCTAGGATGGTCACCGTGTCCGTGTCCGTGTCCGTGTCCGTGGACTTGTCTTCGTCGACCATTCTTGAGTTGCTGCGCCTGAGTACGCATCATGAATGAGCTGCGCACACAAAATACAGTGTTGCGCGCGCTGTTCGTCGGACAGGGAGGTCGGAAGAAGTCCCAGTTCGAGGTACTGCTGTACGTGGTGTAGCTCAAGAACGTAATCGAGGCTGACCGTGGATGCATTTGGATCGAACAACTCCGCAATCCCTGCGACGCGAGGGACCTGCCACCCGGTTGCCAAATCGTGTATGCCGTAGAACCGAACGCGTCGCTCGACCGCTTCGTCACTGAACTGCAGACCTGACGTTGCGCCGCGATACTCATGACCGTCAGCATGACGGTTCCGTCCGACACGGTTGCTCGGCGCGTAGTTTTCGCGATCGAGTTAGCGCTGAGCGCAGTGTTCTGGTCAACTGCTAACCGTGAGTGAGACTGGCGTATTCGATGACAGCGCGATTCGAACCAAGTCGCAGGACCGCCTGGGCCGAGCGCAGTTTGCGGAACGTGTTGCGGGCAAAATCTCTAGCGCAGCGAGTGGCCCGAGTACCGTTTTTGGCTTGACCGGGGAGTGGGGCGGAGGGAAGACGTCACTCCTGGCGATGATCGAAGAGTCTCTGGCCGATCCATGGTGTATCCAGCATTTCACCCCATGGGCTGCGTCCGACCCGGGAACGCTGATCGCAGAATTCTTCGCGACGATCAGCGCGGCCATGAAACCGAAACTGCGTACCAAGGTCCGCAAGTCGATGGCGGGGATCTTGACTGTGGGATCGGCAGCCGCCGAGATGATCCCCGTCGCGGGCGGGGCCGCCGCTGCAGCAGCAAAGCAGGCGGAAGATTTTCTGTCGAGACCGGAACCGTTCGACAAGCAGTTTCGAAGGTTGTCCGAGGACTTGCGGAAGGCCGAGGTCAAGATACTTGTGGTCGTCGACGACATTGACCGACTGCATGTAGACGAGTTGATGTCTCTGTTCAAGACAATTCGACTGTTGGGAAACTTTCCAGGGATCCACTACCTGCTTGCGTACGACGAGCGAACCGTGTGTGACGTTCTGGCGTCGACGCCCATGGCCAATCAAAGCTCTGAACGGGCTCTGAAGTACCTGGAGAAGATCGTCCAGTATCCGTTCGCCACACCACCGCTGCAGCCGGTTCATCGCGAACGAGAAGTCGCGAGTTCACTGGCGACGGTTGCTGATCGCTGCGGCCTCGATATGAACGAGTGGGCACGGGAGAACGACGCGGGCAGATCAAGCGCCTCAGATCTGTTAGGTCTGATCCCTCGAAGCGACCTGACGACACTTCGATCAATCCACCGGTTGTGCGAGCAACTGGAGGTAGCCCTGCTGTCAGTCGGTCCGAGTGAAGTCGACTTCTACGACATGCTGTTGATCACGTACATCCGGCTTACGCACCCCACCCTCCATCGTGCGGTGTTCGACAGCAAGAGCTCGCTCCTCGGAACGGGTATGACTTATGCACTGGAACGTGCCGGAAGACCGCAGAGCGAGTGGCAGGCCGAGATCAACCGGTCGACGGATGGAGTTAGCGAGGGAACGCAGTCCGAACTTCGTAACGTCCTCCACTACATGTTCGAACGTGTCCCGCGAGCAGATCACAGAATTGCCAGGCAGATCGGGGCTCGATACCGACCCAAGCGGGTCTCGGATGCCACCTATTTCGACCGGTACTTCTATCTGACTGTTCCCTTGGGTGACATCAGCGATCGTGATGTGATCGCTGGAATCGAAGGCATCGTTCAAGACGGGCGGCTGTTGTCCCAATCTGACCTCGTCGCTGCACTGAGCGACGAGCGGAAGGCTCTCGCCGCCGAGAAGGCGAATCGGTACCTGCTCAACCCCGAATCGTTGCGAACGGCTTCAGCTGGCCAGTTCGCTCTCGCGTCTACAGCACTGTGCGAGCGACTAATCGAAGAACCCGAACACTCGTCTCCCAACTACGAGACCACCCGCATGGTGGGACTGCTGCTTCTTCAGGCGATGTCCAAGTCGGCGGACACCGATGGGCGCCAGTTGTTGGACGACTTCGAGTCCCGCTTCGGCCCGGTGCGGACGGCTTTCGTCCTGTCTTCCTCCGGCGTGTACCCAACCGATGAGAACAGAGAAGACAGACCACCGAACAGTGTTTGGCTGGAGAACCACAGAAGGCGGCAGTACGACGCATGTATCGACGACTTGACCGGGTCGACGGTCGACAGGTCTATCGGCGTGCTCGGGTTGGCTCAGTTTCTGGATTTCGAGACCCGAAGCCGAGTGAGTCGACAGATGCTGCAGATGCTCGATAGCGGGGTGGAACTCGTAGAACTAGCGTCGCGCTTCGTTGGCTCAAGCGAACGAAGCGGATCGCGACGACCCGGAGACTTCTATATCGATGAGTTTGAACAGTTCGTTCCTCGTG
Organism: Rhodococcus sp. MEB064; assembly: GCF_000834565.1. Lineage (NCBI taxonomy): Bacteria > Bacillati > Actinomycetota > Actinomycetes > Mycobacteriales > Nocardiaceae > Rhodococcus > Rhodococcus sp. MEB064. Next base: position 144,036 of record NZ_JXQS01000003.1, on the reverse strand, counting down.
ATCGCTGGACCGTTTCGCCGATGGCCTCTCTCGATATCCAACAGTCCGATGACTTTACGGAGATGAAGCGAAAGATCGCCCACTTCAGTCTGGCGTCTGAGTCTCTGTGAACGGTCTTCGCTTCTGCTGAGGTCTCTGACCATTCCCGCGGTGTGCGCCTCCGGAGCCGAGGGGCACACAGGCCATCAAACATTTTAGGCGGACGGTCCGAAAGGGTGGACACTGACAGGAAGCCGTACCCCGGATAGACCGCGTCCGCGCCAGCCTGCTTCGCAATGTCGACAATCAGATCGAGGGACACCTGTTGGTGTTCGGCGATGTCGGCGTTGGGAAGGTCGGCGAACTCGGCGGGCACGATGGCGACACGGACATCCTCGGCCGCTTGGATATCGCACTCGTCACCGTAAGCCATGAGATCGTCCACTCATGAGCGACCACCGGACAGACCCAGACACCCGAGGCCGCGAAGCGAGCGAAAGCCCCTAACCAACACAAGAAGGTGCCGGTCAGGGGCTTTTCAGGCGCTCCCCCATCTGGACTTGAACCAGAAACCCTTCGATTAACAGTCGAATGCTCTGCCAATTGAGCTATGGGGGAATGTCCGTGGCCTCGAACTGACCCTTGCGGATGTGTCCTCGACCGAGAACAGACTCTAGCTCATCACACCCGCACACCACCAAATCGGCTGGTCGGAGGCACTGCCGTACATGCCGGTGGATCTCGCCAGGCTGTGCGCCCCCCGCCCACGGCACATGTCCGTGCGGTCGGGCAGGATATGGGGAGACGTCTCGAAAGGATCCACGCTCACATGATCGGAATGTTGGCCGGCGTAGCCGCCGGATACGTGCTCGGCACCAAGGCAGGGCGTGCGCGCTACGAACAGATCAGCCGCGCGACGAAGGCGGTCGCGTCGAGCCCGGCGACCAAGAAGATCGTGTCCGCGGGCCGTCAGAAGCTCTCCGACAGCCTCAGCACGCAGCCGAAGCTCGAGCCGATGAAGCAAGTGGACGACACGCAGTTGTACATCCCGCACGACAAGCTCTAGACGGCGGGGAACTCCGCGTCCGTGGTGCTGCCGACGGCCTGCTCGAGCAGACTGCGGCGGTACTGCTCGAGTGCGATGAGGTCACCGAACAGCGCGTTGTAGTCGTCGGGCTTGTCGATCGGTGACATCCGCTGCAGCTTCGACTTCAGCTCGGCCACCTGCCGCCCCACCCAGACCTCCTGTAGCCGCGCCAGCACTCCGGAGATGTACCGGGGCGTGGCCTCGTCGGAAATGGGCATCGATTCGACGGCGAGTTCGGTGACCAGGGAGCGAAGACCCTTGGGTTCCGCCTTCTTGCCGACGGCGTCGAGCCACTCCCCTCCTCCGAGCCCGGCCGCGGTGCCGCCGGCCTCGCGGACAGCGTCCGACACCGCGGCATAGGCGGGGTGGCCGAACGTCTCGGGGGGCAGCGAATCGAACACCGAGCCGGCGATGCCGGGGTGCTGCATGACGGCCTTCAACGCCTCGCGCTGCGGCCACAGCGTGGGGTCGTCGCGCTTGGGGTGCGCCGGTCCGACGGGCGCAGCGTCATCGGTCTCGATGCTGCGGACGGGTCGACGCAACGGAGCAGGAGCGCCACCCTTGGCGATCTTCGCGGCCTCCTCGCGGACACGGTTGACCACCATGCGCTCGTCGATCCAGCCGACCCACCCGCTCAGTCGCGTCGCGTAGTTGTCGCGCAGCGCGCGGTCCTTCATCTGAGCGACCATCGGAACAGCGCGACGAAGCGCCTCGACCTGGCCCTCGGCGGTGTCGAGGTTGCACTCCGACAGTGCGCCGCGGATGGCGAATTCGAACAGAGGGGTGCGGCGGGCCACGAGGTCGCGGACGGCCGCGTCTCCCTTCTCGAGGCGGAGATCGCACGGATCCATACCGTCGGGCGCGACGGCGATGAACGTCTGGCCCGCCAACTTCTGGTCGCCGGAGAACGCCTTCATCGCGGCCGCCTGGCCTGCCGGGTCGCCGTCGAAGGTGTAGATGATCTCGCCGCGCCAGAACTTGTCGTCCATCAACAGCCGGCGCAGCAGCGCCAGGTGCTCGTCGCCGAACGCCGTGCCGCACGAGGCGACGGCAGTCTTGACGCCGGCCTGGTGCATCGCCATGACGTCGGTGTAACCCTCGACCACGACGGCCTGGTGGCTCTTCGCGATGTCCTTCTTCGCCAGGTCGAGCCCGAACAGCACCTGAGACTTCTTGTACAGCAACGTCTCCGGCGTGTTGACGTACTTTCCGGGCATGGTGTCGTCGTCGAAGATCTTGCGCGCGCCGAAGCCGATGACGTCGCCCGAGAGGTTGCGGATAGGCCAGAGCAGCCGTCGATGGAACCTGTCCATCGGACCGCGCTTGCCTTCGCGGGAAAGCCCGGCCGCTTCGAGTTCCTTGAACTCGAAGCCCTTCTTCATCAGGTGCTTGGTCAACGTGTCCCAGCCACTGGGCGCGAACCCGCAGCCGAACTCCTGGGCCACGGCCGCATCGAAGTTGCGTTGCGTGAGGTAGTCACGCGCCGGCTGCGCCTCGGCGGACTGCAACTGCTCGGCATAGAACTGCTGGGCAGCGGCGTTCGCAGCGACGAGGCGTGCGCGTGTTCCGCGATCGCGTTGGACGGACGTGCCGCCGCCCTCGTACGAGATGGAGTAGCTCAGCCTGTCCGCCAGCTGCTCGACACTCTCGACGAACGTGATGTGCTCGATTTTCTGCAGGAACGTGTAGACATCCCCACCCTCACCGCAGCCGAAGCAGTGGAACGTGCCGTGGTTGGGCCGCACGTGGAACGACGGGTTCTTCTCGTCGTGGAACGGGCACAGACCACTCATCGAATCGCCGCGAGGCGCCTTCAGCGCAACGTACTCCCCGACGATGTCCTCGATGCGAGTGCGTTCACGAATGGCCGCAACATCGCGTTCAGGTATTCGGCCGGCCACCTGCCCAGTCTAGGTGCACTCGGCGACATCAGCCCCAGGCGGCCTGAGCGCCCAGACTGCCCTGGTCGACGCGTTCGAGCCGGGACTCCGTGTACGACGCGATCTGATCGACGACGACGCGGGTCCGCGCCGCATCGTCCTCCGCCGCGACCCAGGCCGGGACGAACATCGGGTCCAGGCTGGCCGGCGCGGAGTACAACAACCACGCTGCGACGCGGTGGATGCGGTCACGCTGGCGGTCCTGCCGCTGACGATGGCCCGCGTCGGACATGACGTACCGCAGCGCCATCGTCTTGAGCAGCGCCACCTCCGCACGCACCAGGGACGGCACCGACAGATCGGCGTCGTAACGCCGTACGGGTCGGCCGTCGGAGGCCTCCCGCGTGCTCGAGATGGCGGCGGTGGTGAAGCGACCGACGAGCTCGCTGGTCATGCGCTTGAGCGCGACGGACCGCACGAGGGTCCCGTCGTAGCCGGCGGCGTCCGTCACGACGGGCATCTCCGAGAGCCGTTGTGCCGCCTCGCGCATGTGGTCGCGATCGAAGCCCCGGAACTCGCTGACCGACATGTCTGCGAGCGCCGACTGCTCGGCGGGGTCGGCGAGCGACCGCAGGTCGATGCGGCCCGCGATGACCCCGTCCTCGACGTCGTGCACCGAGTAGGCGACGTCGTCGGCCCAGTCCATGGCCTGCGCCTCGAGACTCTGACGGCCTTCCGGGGCGCCCTCGCGCACCCAGGTCAGGGTCGCGGCGTCGTCGTCGTAGGCACCGAACTTGGCGCCCGGCCGGGGACGCAGCCACGGGTACTTGATCGACGCGTCGAGCGACGCCCTAGTGAGATTGAGCCCCGCGCTCGCGCCGTCGGTGGTCAGCACCTTCGGTTCGAGGACGGTGAGGATGCGCAGGTTCTGTGCGTTCCCCTCGAATCCGCCGCACGCCTCGGCGACCTCGTCGAGCGCGCGCTCGCCGTTGTGTCCGTAGGGCGGATGCCCGATGTCGTGCGCCAGACCGGCCAGCTCGACCAGGTCCGGATCGCATCCGATGCCGTCGGCGATGCTGCGGCCGATCTGGGCGACTTCGAGCGAGTGGGTCAACCGGGTTCGTGGTGTGTCTCCCTCGCGGGGGCCGGTCACCTGGGTCTTGTCGGCGAGGCGTCGCAACGCCGCGGAGTGGAGGACGCGGGCGCGATCGCGGGAGAAATCCCCTCGGGGATCGCCGGCACTGAGCGCGGCGGTCTTCGTGCCCTCCACCACCAACCGTGCGACGTCCGCGGTGTCGTAGGTCGTCACTGGCTGGCCGTGTACTGGAAGTCCGCCGAGTAGTGCGTGAGCTGGTACCACAGCAGAGCGGCTGTCTCCCTGGCAATTCCATGGATCTGCGACTCACGGGTGAACACGGCGGGGCCTTGCCGCGTCGGCGACGTCCAGGCGTCGAGACCCGCGTCGCGGGCCATCGTGCGGGTGCGCAGCGAATGCCACGGATCGCTGACGAGGGTGATGGTGTTCAGCCCGCGCGACGCCAACGTCGCCGACACCGCCTCGATGCTCCGCAGGGTGTCCGAGCCTTCCTCGACCGCCACGATGTTCTCGCCGGGTATCCCCTGGTCCATCAGATAGTTCCGCCCCGACGCAGCCTCGGTGTAGTTGTCTCCCACCTGCTTGCCGCCGACGGTCACCACCAGCGGCGCCACGCCACTGACGTAGAGGGCATGTGCCTGTTCGAGTCGCGCCTCGAACACCGATGACGGAACACCGTCGTACTGAGCCGCCCCCAGAACCACGATCGCGTCGGACGGGGTGTGGTCGTCGATACGGGCGACCTGCCACACGCGTACGGCGGTTCCGCCCACGAGCAGCAGTCCCACGAGCACCACACCGGCGATCACGCGTCGCAGCCAGCGCGCGAGCGTGCCACCGAAGCCGAGACGTGCAGGCTGAGGCGGGTAGTCGTACTGGTAGTCGGTACTCACACGGCGATTCTGCCAGTCGGCACCTGTGAGTAGTGGTCGGCGCGCCTTCAGAGCCAGCCGTTGTCCACTGCTGTCCGCACGGCCTCGGCACGCGTCGTGGCGCCCGTCTTGCCGATGGCGGCGGACAGATGGTTGCGCACGGTGCCCTCGGACAAGTGCAGCGCCGACGCGATCGAGGCCGCGGTGGTGCCCGCCCTGGCGGCCGACAGAACTTCCCGCTCACGCGCAGTCAGGGGTGAGGTGCCCGCGGTCAGAGTCTCCGTCGCGAGCTCGGGATCGATCACCCGCAGGCCGGCATGGACCCGTCGCACGGCCTCGGCGAGCTGGCGGGCGGGAGTGTCCTTGACGACGAATCCGCCGGCCCCCGCGTCGATCGCACGTCTGACGTAACCGGGCCGTCCGAACGTCGTCACCACGAGGACACGGCAGGTCGGAAGCGCGGCCCGTAGAAGTCCGGTGGTGACGATGCCGTCGCCGCCCGGCATCTCGACGTCCAGGAGCGCCACGTCCGGTCGATGCTCGAGAGCCGCGGGAACGACCTCGTCGCCGCGCCCGACTTCGGCCACGACATCGAGATCGTGTTCGAGTCCGAGCAGCGCCGCGAGAGCACCGCGCACCAGGGCCTGGTCGTCGGCAAGCAGTAGTCGGATCGTCATGGCGCTGTCACCGTGAGGACGAATCCGCCGTCACTCCCTCGTGCGGCGCGCACGGTGGCGCCGAGTGCGTCCGCACGGTCGGACAGACCTCTCAGGCCGGTTCCCGTCGATTTACCCTGAGGTCCGACCCCGTTGTCCGTCACGGTGATACGACGTGGTTCCAGGCGGATCCGACACTCCGTTCCCTTGCTGTGGCGCACCACGTTGGTCACCGCCTCCCTCATCGCCCACGCGAACAGTTCACGGCAGTCCTCGTCGACACCCGCCGCGGAACCCTCGATGTGCACCACCATCCCGGCCGCCTCGACCGCGCTGCGGACTCCCCGCAGCTCGGTCTCGAGACGCAGGTGACGAAGGCCGCCGACGGTGGACCGTACATCGGCCAACGCTGCACGCGAGAGACTTTCGACGTCGGCGATCTCCGCGGCGGCACGCGCCGGATCCAGCTCGAGGAGTCGACCGGCGAGTTCCGCCTTCACGGTGATGACGGTCAACGAGTGACCCAGGATGTCGTGGACGTCGCGGGCCACTCTCTCGCGCTCCTCGACGACGGCCAGGTCCGACAGGCGGCGACGCGCCTCGTTCAACTGGATGTTGCGGGCGACCAGCTGACTGATCCCCCACGCGGCGAAGGCCGCGACTCCGAGCGTGAACCCTGCGGAGTCGTCCGGCGTCCAGCTCGGGACGATGCGAGGAAGACCCTCGACCGCAACGAAATTCGCAGCCAGCACCACCAGAGCCGACCGGCGCGGCAGCGTCATGACCGCGAGAACCGCGACGAAGACGCACCCGGTCAGAACGGAGTCGCCGGCGGCGGGGGCAGCGGGAACCAGCAGGAGCATCAAGGACACCACCACGGCCCACTGCCGCGGCACCCGTACCTCCTCCGAGGCATGCAAGCGACCACGGAAGTCTCGGAACCCACCGAGGAACACGGCGGCGAAGGCGATCAGCGACAACGCGGCTGCGACCTTCCAGGCCACCGGACCGTCGTAACCGGCCACGGCGCGCACCGGGTAGATCAGATAGATCAACCAGACGGCGCTGAAGACCCAGCCGCGACGCACGGCATCCCGTAGCCGCGTGCCCTCGCTGTCGTCGAGGTTCACCTCGCGCGGCTCGATCACGAAGTGCGACCGTAGCGATCGGTACAGCGTGGCACCGGTGGTCCTGCTCACCGGTGCCACGCTAGACCCGCTGCCCTCGTCCGTGTCATACGCGGGCGGTGTCCTTACGGAACATCGTCCTCGCGCCGACCACGAAGATCGCCGTCCAGACGGCAACGTTGACCAGCGCCTCGATCAGCGAGGACCAGCTGGTGTCGCCGAGCGGCGACCGCGCCAACGTGGCCACACCGTACGTGGGAACGAATTTCGCCACGGTCTCGAACCATCCGCTGGCGGGGACGAACAACCCGCCCGCGAAGGCAAGGACGGCCAGGCCGGGACCGAGGATCTGCATCACGTTCTCCGACGGCAGCAGGTAGCCCATGAAGAGCCCGAAGGCGGCGAACACGATCGAGGTGATCCAGGCGAGCACGAAGCATTCGACCCAGGCGGCCGCGGGAAGTGTTGCTCCGGCTGCCGCGCCGACAGCGAACACGACGGCGACGGACACCAGTCCGAGTGCCATGGCGACGACGACCTTGATCGCGATGTACGCCGTAGGCGTGAGCGGTGTGAGCCTGAGCTGTCGGCTCCACCCCAACCCTCGCTCGATGGACACCATGGCGCCGCCGCTCGTCGTGGCGAGCATCGCCCCGTACAGCGCCATGCTGACCATGACATATCCCGTCACGTTGGCCGACCCGGCGGACTCGGTCTTCAGATCGCCCTGCAACCCGAAGATCAGGAAGAAGATCGGCGGGACCACGAGCGCGAACACGATGGTGCGCCGGTTCCGCAGCATTCGCCGCATCTCGAGCGCGAGAAAGCCTGCGTTGAACCCACCGTGGGCGGGCAGTGAGCGAGAACGGACGAGCGATCCTGTGGTGGTCATGCGTGGCTCCCGGCGGTATCGGTGGTGAGGGTCAGAAAAGCGTCTTCGAGGGTGTGCGCGACGATCTCCACATCGCGGGCTTCGGTGCGCTGGAACAGGTATCGGGCAACCTGGTCGGAGTCCGATGCGTGGACGGTCAGGCGGTCACCCCGGATCTCCACGTCGTCGACACCCGGAATCGAGAGAAACTCGGCAGCGTCGGCCCCCGGCAGCACCGCGGACACGCGGCGACCGGACGCGACGTTCTTGATCTCGGCGGCAGTGCCGTCGGCCACGATGCGACCGTCGCGGATCAACACGATGCGGTCGGCGTAGGCGTCCGCCTCGTCGAGGTAGTGGGTGGCGAACAGCACGGTCCGGCCGCGCGAGGAGTCCTCCTGCATCGCCGACCAGAACTCGCGGCGGCCCTCGACATCCATCCCGGTGGTGGGCTCGTCGAGAACGATCAGGTCCGGATCGGGGAGCAACGCGAGGGCGAATCGCAGGCGTTGCTGCTGCCCGCCCGAGCACTTGCCCACCATCCGGCCACCGATGTCGGCGATGCCGGCCCGCGCGAGCACCTCCGACACCGGCCTTGTCGACGCGTACAGAGTCGCGATGAGCCGCACGGTCTCCTCGACGGTGACGTCCTTCAGGAGTCCCCCGCTCTGCATCACCGCGGACACGCGTCCGGTGGCGACGGCGTCCTGCGGGGACTCCCCGAACAGGGACACCGTTCCGTCGTCGGGGCGCCCGAGGCCGAGCATCATGTCGATCGTGGTCGTCTTGCCGGCTCCGTTCGGACCGAGGAACGCGACGATCTCGCCGGGGTGCACGACGAGCGACACGTCGTCGACTGCTTGGACACGTGTACCGCCGGGACCGGGGAACGACTTCCGGAGGCGGTCGAGGTGGATCGCTGGTGTGGTCATGTACGGAACGATGCTCCGTTCCGGCACCCTGACCCTCGTCCGAGCGTCACGACTCCGAGGTGACACTTGTCATGGGTACTCGCGGCAGGCGGCGGCCCGGTAGGTTCCCACCATGACCCGCGCTCGAGTTTTCCTGCGCGCCGCTGCCGCGGCGACCATGCTGCTGTCGGCCGCGCTGCTGCCGTCCGCCGTCGCCTCCGCGGAGCAGCCGTTCCGGGTTCCCGAACAGGTCAGCGACCTGTCGGGTGCCCTCGACCCGAGCGAGCTGTCCGAGGTGCAGTCGGCTGTCGACTCGCTCTACGACCAGCAGGGCTTCCGGCTCTGGGTCGTTTTCGTCGACGACTTCTCCGGCCAGGCCGCGACGACGTGGGGCGATCGCACCGCGACGATCAGTGACTTCGGTGATCGCGACGTCCTGATGGCGGTGGCGACGGAGGCCCGTGCCTACACGTTGAACGTCCCGCAGGCCCTGTCGAGCATCTCGGATTCGGAGATCTCCGAACTGGAGCAGTCGTCGATCGAACCGGCTCTGCGCGAGGAGAACTGGGCCGGTGCGGCGACCGCGGCGGCGACCGGTCTGGGCAAGGCGTCGTCCACGTCCGGATCGGGTTCGGCAGGCCTGTGGGTCGCGGTCGGGGTCGTGTTCCTGATCGTGGTGGGGGCCTTCGCCTTCACCAGGTTGCGGGCTAAGCGACGCCGCGAGGACGCACTCGAGGCCGCCGAGCAACTCGACGGCAGCGATCCCGCTGCTTTCGCGGCACTGCCGCTGGACGTGCTGGACGAGCGGTCTCGCGCCCTGCTCGTGGAAACCGACGAGGCCATCCGTGCGAGCGCCGACGAGCTGTCCACCGCAGCAGGCGAACTGGGCGATGCCGCGGCCCGACCGTTCGTCGATGCCCTCGACGGTGCCCGACGCGCACTCTCCGGGGCGTTCGCAGTTCGCCAGCGTCTGGACGACGCCATTCCCGAGTCACCAGACGAACGCCGGCAGATGCTCATGGCGATCATCACCTCGTGCAGCGACGCCGACCGCCGACTGGACGAGAAGGTGGCCGAGTTCGACGAGATCCGCAATCTGCTCATCGACGCCGACGCGCGCCTGGACGCCCTGACCCGCGCCCAGGTGGAGCAGACGGCCCGGCTCGATCCGGCCGCGGCCACTCTGACATCGCTGCGGGAGCGGTACGACGCCGCCGTCCTGGCGCCTGTCGCACAGAACGTGGACCTCGCCCGCGAACAGCTGGCATTGGCGGACAACAGCATCGACGACGGACGAGACGCCGCGGCACAACCCGTCGGACATCAGGGTCCAGTCGTCGCCGCGGTCCGCACCGCAGAGAGCGCACTGTCGCGAGCGCGGTCGCTTCTCGACGCGGTCGAGCACGCGGACGGTGACATCACCGCGGCACGGGACGGGCTCCCCGCGGCGATGGAGGACGCCCGAGCGGACATCGCGTCGGCCGACCGTCTCGCAGAGCACGGCGGCGACCCGCTGGCCGCCGCGAGGGCCGCCGTAGCGACAGCTCTGGATCAAGCGCAGTCACGCGGTACTCAGGACCCGCTCGGCACCATGAACGCTCTCGTCGCGGCCGACGCGGAACTCGACCGCGCCCTCGCCGCCGCGGCGCAGTCGAAGGAGCAGGACGACCACGCGCGGGCGCGGCTCGACCGCGATCTCGCGTCGGCCCAGGCGCAGGTCCGTGCAGCGGGTGACTACATCGGTTCCCGCAGCGGTGCGGTCAAGGTGCAGGCCCGCACACGACTGGCCGAGGCGGAGCGGCACGTGCAGGCAGCGCAACAGCTCGCCGCGACCGACGCTCCGCGTGCGCTGCAGCACGCGGCTGCGGCGCTGTCCATGGCGGCGCAGGCCTCGCATCTGGCGCAGGCCGATGTCGCGGAATGGGAAGAGACTCAACGCCCGCGCCACAGCGGCGGATTCGGCAGTTCGTCGTCCGCCGGAGGTGTGCTGACAGGAGTGCTGATCGACAGTGTGCTTCGCGGCGGCTTCTCGGGTGGTCGGTCGTACGGCAACCGGCGCGGCGGTGGGTACGGCGGATTCGGCGGCGGCCCACGATCGTTCGGTGGATCGGGGAGCTCGGGACGCATCGGACGGTCGTCGGGTGGACGCTTCTGATCGGGTGACCGTGATGCTCCGCCCGCGGCGACTACGCGCGGGATCCCGCGCATTCTGCGCGCGAGAGGAGCACAACGCCCGGTCGCGACACGGAGCCGTGTTCCCCCGCGTGGATCGCAGTGGGTGACGACGCACCGGTCTACACCCGCATCCCGGTGCCCGTGTCGGTACAGCGCCAGTTGTTAGAACCAGCAGCGCTCCTGCGTCCGCTGAGGTGGTGTTTCAGCATTGCGCGCGAACGGGCACTCTGGAGTCACCCACCTAGCATCAGGAGCCCCACCCATGGTCGATGTCACCCGCACGTTCACCGTTTCCCGCGCCCGAGCGGACGTCGCCGCGTACCTCCGCGACTTCGCCAACGCCACCGAGTGGGATCCGGGCACCGTGGCGTGCACGCAGGCCACACCCGGCCCTGTCGCCGTCGGCACGGAGTGGAACAACACGTCCAAGCTGTACGGGATCTCGACCGAGCTGACGTATCGCCTCGAGGTCGACGAGCCCGGCCACATCGTTCTGAAGGGCACGAACAAGACCGCGACGAGCACCGACGACATCACGCTGAACGAGGCCGGCCCGACCTCTACCGAGATCACCTATCACGCGAATATCGAGTTCAACGGCCTCGCGAAACTGGCCGACCCGCTCGCAGGCATCGCCTTCGAGCGGGTCGGGAAAGAGACCGAGGAGCAGATGATCGCTGCTCTGGAAAAGCGCTAGCAGCCCAGCAGTCGGGTAGCGAGGTAGCTCTCGACCTGGTCGAGGGCTATCCGCTCCTGCGCCATGCTGTCGCGCTCGCGGATGGTGACCGCCTGGTCGTCGAGAGTGTCGAAGTCGACCGTGATGCAGAACGGGGTACCGATCTCGTCCTGGCGACGGTAGCGGCGGCCGATGGCGCCGGCGTCGTCGAACTCGACGTTCCAGTTCTGTCGCAGTTGCGCCGCGAGATCCTTGGCCTTGGGCGTCAGATCGGCGTTGCGGCTCAGCGGGAGCACGGCAGCCTTGACCGGCGCGAGTCGACGGTCGAGGCGCAGCACGGTCCGCTTGTCCACACCGCCCTTGGCGTTGGGAGCCTCGTCCTCGTGGTACGCGTCGACGAGGAAGGCCATGAGCGAACGAGTCAGTCCCGCAGCAGGTTCGATGACGTACGGCGTGTAACGCTCGTCGTTGGCCTGGTCGTAGAAGCTCAGGTCGGTGCCCGAGTGCTTCGAGTGCGTCGACAGGTCGAAGTCGGTGCGGTTGGCGACGCCCTCGAGCTCGCCCCACGCGCTGCCCTGGAACTCGAAGCGGTACTCGATGTCCACGGTGCGCTTGGAGTAGTGCGACAGCTTCTCCTGCGCGTGCTCGTAGAGCCGCAGGTTCTCCGGGTCGATGCCCAGATCGGTGTACCACTTCATGCGGTAGTCGATCCAGTACTGGTGCCACTGTTCGTCCTCGCCGGGCTTGACGAAGAATTCCATCTCCATCTGCTCGAACTCGCGGGTGCGGAAGATGAAGTTGCCGGGCGTGATCTCGTTGCGGAAGCTCTTGCCGATCTGGCCGATGCCGAACGGCGGCTTCTTGCGCGACGTGGTGAGCACGTTGGCGAAGTTGACGAAGATTCCCTGCGCCGTCTCGGGGCGGAGGTAGTGCAGTCCGGCCTCGTCGTCGACGGGTCCGAGGAACGTCTTGAGCAGTCCGGAGAATGCGCGCGGCTCCGTCCAGGAACCGGGCTCGCCGGTCTCGGGATCACGGATGTCGGCGAGTCCGTTCTCCGGCGGGTGGCCGTGCTTCTCCTCGTACGCCTCGAGCAGGTGGTCGGCGCGGTAGCGCTTGTGGGTGTGGAGCGACTCGACCAGTGGGTCGGAGAACGTCTCGACGTGGCCGGACGCTTCCCACACCTCGCGCGGCAGGATGACGGACGAGTCGAGACCCACCGTGTCCTCGCGGCTGGTGATCATGTTGCGCCACCACTGCTTCTTGATGTTGTCCTTCAGCTCCACGCCGAGGGGCCCGTAATCCCAGGCCGACTTGGTTCCGCCGTAGATCTCGCCACACTGGTAGACGAGTCCCCGGCGTTTGGCCAGGTTGGCGACGGTATCGATCTTGGACTTCGGTGCCACGGGGCCAGCTCTCCATCTCGGGTGGTCGGTAGTACTGCCGAGCGAGGGGGTGTCCCTCTGCTCGCGACACATCAGACTATCCGGCGACGTCCCGGTCTCCGAGCACCGGTGAGTTGACATGCACGTCCACGCATATCAAAGTGGAGGGCGGAAGTGGTTATTGTTTCCAATAAGGCCTGCAGAACTACCGAGGGGACGCGCATGAGCATCGACGAATCGGTGACCGCTCACCCGGTCCCCACGCCGGCCACGCCGCTGCCGTCCAAGGACGTGCTGAACGACGCCGGCGATCTGCTGCGCGCCCTGGCTGCCCCCGTCCGCATCGCCATCGTCCTGCAGCTCCGCGAGTCCGAACGATGCGTGCACGAACTGGTGGGTGCACTCGGTGTGACCCAACCCCTGATCAGCCAGCATCTGCGGGTCCTCAAGGCCGCCGGCGTGGTGCACGGGGAAAGGTCCGGGCGCGAAGTTCTCTACCGACTCGTCGACGACCACCTCGCCCACATCGTCGTCGACGCCGTCGCCCACGCCCGAGAGGAGAACCACTCGTGACCGCCCCCCGCACCATCGGTGTCCGTTCCACGAAGCAGCGCAGCGCCATCTCCGAGCTGCTCGACACCGTCGGCGAGTTCAAGTCGGCTCAGGAACTGCACGACGAATTGCGCAAGCGCGGAGACGGTATCGGCTTGACGACGGTGTACCGCACCCTCCAGGCCCTCGCCGACGCCGGCACGATCGACGTGCTCCGCACCGATTCGGGAGAGTCGGTCTACCGACGGTGCTCGGACGGGCATCACCATCACCTGGTGTGCCGGGACTGCGGGTTCACCGTCGAGGTGGAGGGGGCGGCCGTCGAGCGGTGGACCAGATCCGTCGCCACCGAGCACGGCTTCACGGACGTCAGCCACACCGCCGAAATATTCGGCACCTGCAGCGAGTGCGCCGCCCGCTCCTGACGTCAGCCGTTCACGGCGGGATGCCGCGAACAGTTCGCCGTCCACCCCGACGGGAACACCTGCACCACCATCCGGCGCCCACACCACGCGCAGTACCGCGGTGGCTCCAGAGCCCGCGGGTGCGCCGGTCGCCCGTCGACCAGCGCCTCCCCGGTCCATCCGTCGAACGCGGGAGCCTCAGATGGCGGCATCGAGCGCCTTCACGGGCATCTTCAGCTCCGCCAGCAGATCCAGGTCGGACTCCGCCGGACGGCCGAGCGTCGTCAGGTAGTTGCCGACGATGATCGCGTTGATGCCGCCCAGAATCCCCTGACGGGCACCCAGATCGCCGAGGGTGATCTCCCGACCACCGGCATAGCGCAGCGTGGTGCGAGGCAAGGCGAGCCGGAACGCCGCGATGGCACGCAGAGCATCCTGCGCGGGGAGCACGTCGAGATGTGCGAACGGTGTTCCCGGGCGGGGATCGAAGAAGTTCAGCGGCACCTCGTGCGGATTCACCACCGCGAGTTCGGTGGCAAATTCTGCTCGCTGACGCAGACTTTCGCCCATCCCGAGAATGCCACCGCAGCACACCTGCATGCCGACATCAGCGACCGTCGTCAGAGTCTCCTGGCGCTCCTCCCAGGTGTGCGTGGTCACGACGGTCGGGAAGTAGGACCTGGCGGTCTCGAGATTGTGGTTGTAGCGGTGGACACCCCAGCTCGCGAGTCGCTCGGCCTGCTCGCGCGTGAGCATGCCCAACGAGCATGCGATATCGATGTCCACCTCCGCGTGGATGGCCGCGATCCCGGCCTGGACCTGACTCATCAATCGCTCGTCGGGACCGCGCACGGCGGCGACGATGCAGAACTCGCTCGCACCGGTCTTCGCCGTCTGCTTCGCGGCCTCGACCAACTCGGCGATGTCGAGTCTCGCGGCGCGCACCGGGGAGACGAACAGTCCGGACTGGGAGCAGAAGTGACAGTCCTCGGGGCACCCCCCTGTCTTGACGCTGATGATGCTTTCGACTTCGACTTCTTCTCCGCACCAGCGCATGCGCACCCGGTGAGCGAGATCGAGTGCATCGGCGACCCGGTCGTCGGGCAACTCGAGAACGGCGAGGACCCGATCGACGTCGAGTGGGCGGCCCTCGTCGAGAACGATGCGCTCGGCCTCGCGCAGGACGTCGTCGGTCGGTGTGTCGGTCATGCTGACTCCTTCGGTGGGTTCACGCGAACGGCGCGAAATCGGGGACGAACCATGTCGGCGCGGTGGAGACGAAACGTTCCGCCGACCACGAGCCGACGCCGTCGGGGATGCGGCCGACGATCGGAACGCCGGTGACGGCAGGGAGTTCCGCGAGGTTGGTGACAGCGGCGAGGTCGGGCACCGTCGGCCACGAGCCGAGAACCACTCCCACGCACCACAATCCGGCACGGCGCACGGCGTCCACGGTGAGCTCGGCGTGATTGAGCGCTCCAAGGCCGGGCTGCGAGACGACCAGAACGCGCGCGTCGAGAGCGCGGGCGATGTCCAGCACGGTGGTCCCACGGTCGTCGAAACGAACGGCCACTCCCCCGGCGCCCTCCACGAGCACCGTTCCGGGAAGATCGCCGACAGCGTCGACCACGTCGCCGACGGACAGCGATGCACGCCCTCTGCGCCGCGCTGCGACGCCGGGTGCCAGCGGATCGGGATAGCGCACGCACTCGCGGTACTCCCTGCGGCGCAGCGGGTCCGACAGGCCGATGACCGCATCCAGATCTCCGGCGTCGTCCGGATCGACACCGGTCTGGGCAGGCTTGCATACCGAGACCACGTGCCCGGCGCTTTCCAGCAAGACGGCGAGTGCCGCGGTGACGATCGTCTTCCCGACTTCCGTCGACGTCCCGGTGATCACGAGAACGCTCACAGGGACACCAGCTCGAGCGCCCCCGCGACCACGGTGCACACCCTGGACACCTCGCCGTCGGTCAGATCGGCGCGGGCCGTGATCCGCAGGCGCGAGCGGCCTTCCGGCACCGACGGCGGCCGGAAACATCCGACCGACACGCCCTGTGCGCGGCACGCGTTCGCGGCTCGGAGAGCCGACATCGCGTCGCCCACGATCACGGGGACCACCGCCGATTCCGGCAGGTCGGGCAGTCCCAGTTCCGCGGCGAGCCGACCTGCGTGCCGACGCAACGCCCCTACCCGGTCCGGCTCGCGCCGGAGCACTCCCAGCGCCGCGTGCGCGGCCCCCACCGATGCCGGAGCCGGAGCGGTGTCGAAGATGAAGGTCCTGGCCGAGTTCAGAAGGTGCTCGCGCACAGCTTCTTCCGCCAGAACCACTCCACCCTGACTTCCGAGAGCCTTCGACAGCGTCGCGGTGACGACGAGATCGGGAGCGCCGGCGAGACCGCACTCCTGTACCAGTCCGCGCCCGCCGTCCCCTCGCACACCGAGACCGTGCGCTTCGTCGACAACCAGTACGGCGCCGTGACGCCGGGTCACCGCGTAGAGCTCTCGGAGGGGCGCCAGATCACCGTCCGCGCTGAACACCGAGTCGGTGAGCACCAGTGCCCGCGCCTCGGATCGCGTCGACAAGGCCAGGTTCACGGCAGCGACATCACGGTGCGGCGTCACCTCCACGCGCGCTCGCGACAGGCGGCACGCATCGACCAGTGACGCGTGTGATGCGGTGTCGGAGACGATCAGCGAACCCGCGCCGGACAGTGCCGTCACCACACCCAGGTTGGCGAGGTAGCCGCTCGAGAAGAGCAGACCGGAGTCGGCGCCGACGAAGTCCGCCAGGTCGAGCTCGAGGGCGTCGTGGTCGGTCGTCGTTCCGGTGACCAATCGTGATCCGGTGCTGCCGGTTCCCCATCGATCCAGCGCATCACGGGCGCCGGTGATCACCGCGCTGTGCCGGCTCAGACCCAGGTAGTCGTTCGAGGCAACGTCGATGACACGGTCGTCGGGTGTCCGTGGTCGGAGGACTCGCCGCAGTCCGGCATCGGTACGCCGGACCGCCGCGGCGTCGAGCCACGCCAGTGCCCTGTCGGTCATGAACGCGCAGCCTACGCATGGACTTGAACACTGTTCAAGTTTGCGTGGCTGCGGCCGCGCACACCAGCGCTTCCCCGATCGCACGGATGTCGTCGGCCGTGCAGACGTAGGGCGGCATCGCGTAGATCAGATTCCGGAACGGCCGGATCCACACGCCGCGGTCCACGGCGGCCGCGGTCGCGACCGCGACGTCGACCTCACGGTCGAGCTCGATCACACCGATACCGCCGAGCACCCGCACCTCGCGGACGATCGGCAGAGCATTCGCACGGACCAACTCGCGGCCGAGACCCGTCTCGATCGCCGCGACCTCCGCCCGCCAATCCCGTGCCAACAGAAGTTCCGTCGACGCCACCGCCACAGCGCACGCCAACGGATTCGCCATGAAGGTCGGGCCGTGCATCAGACCGCCCGCGGGCCCCGCGCTGATGACCGACGCCACCTCCGCCGTGCACAGCGTCGCAGCCATCGACAGGTAGCCACCCGTCAGCGCCTTGCCGACGCAGAGGATGTCCGGGCCGACACCGGCTTGCTCGGACGCGAACAACGTTCCGGTGCGGCCGAATCCGGTGGCGATCTCGTCGAGGATCAGAAGGACGTCGTGATCGGAGCACGCCTCACGAAGCACGCGAACGTAGCGTGGGTCGTGGAATCTCATACCGCCTGCGCCCTGGACGACGGGTTCGACGATGACCGCCGCCAGCTCGGACGCGCGGCGCTCGATCGTCTCGCGCAGCAGCGCCGCATAGCTCTCGTCGAACGGTGCGTCCGACCGCGGCGGCGCGTCGACGAACACCTGCTCCGCCAGGACTCCCGACCACGCCGAGTGCATGCCGCCGTCGGGATCGCACACGCTCATCGGCGTGAAGGTGTCACCGTGGTAGCCGCCGCGCCATGTCAGGAGCCGGCGTTTGTCGGGGCGTCCCAGGGCCCGGTGATACTGGAGCGCCATCTTGACCGCCACTTCGACGGACACCGAGCCGGAGTCGCAGAAGAACACCCGCTCGAGCCCCTCCGGGGTGATCGTCACCAGCAGTTCCGCCAGCCTGGCCGCCGGCTCGTGCGTCAGACCGCCGAACATGACGTGACTCATGGCGCCCAGTTGCGCCGTGACGGCAGCGTCGAGAACCGGGTGTCCGTACCCGTGGACGGCAGCCCACCACGAACTCATGCCGTCGATCAACGAACGCCCGTCGTCCAGCGTGATGCGCACGCCCGCAGCCGATGTCACCACCGCCGGACGCGGAGACGGGAATCCCGAATACGGGTGCCAGATGTGTTCGGCGTCGATGTCGCCGACGCTCCGACGGGTCACGGGACGAGGCCGACGCGCGCCTTCTCGACACCGGAGAGCACCAACACCAGCATCGTCATCAACGGCTCGTCGTCCAGTCCGGACGCGGGGAACGTGTAGCGCATGACGACGTCTGCCTGCGATCCGTGCGTGGTGAGGGAGATGGACCCGAACTGCGATTCACTGTTGCGCACAGCGACTTTCGCACGCAGAGTGCCCGAGGACGGACGATCCCAGGCCAGCACCGCCGTCAACGAGAGGACCTCGAGACCGGGACTGAGAGCCACCGCGCGCAGCGAACACAGTGCTCCGGCATACGAGAATCCGAGCGATCCGTCGTCTCCGACGCTGACGTCGGCGAATTGGCCGAGGGCGAGACGGGCACGATCCTGCAGTGCCCTCACGATGTCGTCCTCACTCATTTGACACCTCCGAATCTGCGGTCACGAGAGGCGTATTCGACACAGGCGGCCCACAGGTCACGACGGTCGAAATCGGGGAAGAGCTTTTCCTGGAACACCATCTCGGCGTACGCCGACTGCCAGATCAGGAAGTTGGAGGTGCGTTGCTCGCCGGACGGACGCAGGAACAGATCGACGTCCGGCATGTCGGGCTCGTCCAGATACTTGGCGAACGACGCCTCGGAGATCTTGTCCGGATCGAGTTGGCCGGCGGCAGCTCGCCGCGCGATCTCCCGCGCTGCGTCGACGATTTCGGCCCGACCGCCGTAGTTGACGCACATCGTCAACGTCATGACGGTGTTGTCCTTCGTCAGCTCCTCCGCCGTCTCGAGCTCGGTGATGACGCTGCGCCACAGTCGAGGACGCCGGCCGGCCCACCGCACGCGCACCCCCATCTCGTGCATCTCGTCCCGCCGACGACGGATGACGTCACGGTTGAATCCCATGAGGAACTTGACCTCGTCCGGGCTGCGCCGCCAGTTCTCCGTCGAGAAGGCGTACGCCGACAGCCACGTCACGCCGATGTCGATACATCCGCACACGGTGTCCATGAGAACCGCTTCGCCCTGCTCGTGCCCGGCAGTACGCGGTAGGCCGCGATCCTGCGCCCAGCGGCCGTTGCCGTCCATCACCAGAGCGACATGACGCGGGATCAGCTCGGGCTGGATGATCGGCGCCCTCGCTCCCGACGGATGCGGGTCGGGCGCGCGGACCTCCCGCTTCTCAGGCGGTGTGTGCTGCGTTCGTCGACGTATCACGAACCTCATCCTGCCCGACGACGCGAACGGCGCCGCCACCCGTGCGTTCGACGAAGGGCAGCGTGCGCAGTTGGCGTTCGAGGTGCCACTGCAGATGGGCCGCCACCAGGCCGCTGGCCTGCGCGCGTATCGAGTCGGTGGACGCCACCGTGCCGTTCCAGTCGCCGCTCTGCAACGCGGACATCAGATCCAGCACCCCCAGCGCGGGCGTGCTCGACCCGGCCGGGCGGCAGTGGGTGCACACCGCTCCCCCGGCCGCGACATGAAACGCGCGATGAGGGCCGGGAGTCGCGCACTTGGCGCACTCGTCCAGTGCGGGCGCCCAGCCGGCGAAGTTCATCGCGCGCAGCAGGAACGCGTCGAGCACCAGTCCCGAGTCGCGCTCACCCGACGCGAGCGCACGCAGGGCCCCGACCGTCAGATGGTGCAATCGGGGCGCGGGAGCATGTTCCTCACCCGCGAGCCGCTCCGACGTCTCGAGAATCGCGCATGCGGTGGTGTAGCGGCTGTAGTCCGAGACGATGTCGGACGCGAAGGCCTCGACGGTCTGGACCTGCGTCACGATGTCCAGGTTGCGACCCGGGTAGAGCTGGACGTCGATGTAGGCGAACGGCTCGAGACGTGCCCCGAACTTGGAGGTGGTGCGCCGCACGCCCTTGGCCACCGCGCGCACCAGACCGTTGTTGCGAGTCAGCAACGTGACGATGCGATCGGCCTCGCCCAGCTTGTGTTGGCGGAGCACGACGGCGTGATCGCGATACGACCTCATCGTTCGTCACCTCCAGCCGGTACGCGGGTGCCGCGTCGGCACCTCACCATTCTCCCACGTCGGGCGTGCCCGGTGATCAGGGAGCGCCGAGGTCCTCCTGCAGATTCTTCAGGGTCGTGGCGATGTTGCGACGCTGGAAGTCCGCGAACGGTCGGCCCGCCGCCACCTTGTCGAACACGGCGGCCACGGCGTCCGGCCACGGGCGATCGTCGGTCCAGATCTCGGTGACCCTCGTACCGCCGGCGATCGGCTCCATCCGGTATTCCCACGTGGCGTTCCTGGCCTTGACCACCGGCTTGCCGGGGCCGATGACGTCGACGCGGAAGGCGAAGCGGCGGCCCGGCTCGGCGGCCGTGACGACGCACCGGGTACTCCACGTGGCGCGGCCGCGCTTGTTGCGGCCGACGAAGGTCATTCCCTCGTACGCGCCGCCGCGGCGCGGATTCTCGACGACGGCACCGGTGTTCTCGGGACTCCAGCGGTGCACCTGTGTCGGATCGCTCAGCAGCGCATAGACCGCGTCGGGTTCCGCAGCGACGTCGACGTGGTCGGACACCGTCAGAGTTCGTTTCATCTACCCCACGGTAGGGGACGGATTCACCGGTCCCGGCCGGGGGTAAACGTTCGCCGAGGGTGTCGTGTCGGGCGCCCGCTCTACTGTGGGACCGGGGCATGCTCGAAGTATCGAACTGCCGAAGAGGGAAGTTGGGAACGATGACCACGACGCACGATTCACGGGACTACGACGAGGCAGACCTCTCGATCGAGAAGCCGAAGAAGCATGCAGCAGGTCCTACTGCCGTCGCCGTCTCGATGAAGCGCTCACTCGAGCGCATGGGCCCGGTGCGTACTGCACGGACGCTGCTCGAGCTGAACCAGGCCGAGGGCTTCGACTGCATGAGCTGCGCGTGGCCGGACCCTGATCCGGGACATCGCCACACCGCGGAGTTCTGCGAGAACGGCGCGAAGGCCGTGGCGGAGGAGGCCGACAAGCGCCGAGCCACGCCGGAGTTCTTCGCCGGCCACAGCATCGCCGACCTCGACTCGCACAGTGAGCACTGGCTCGGCCAGCAGGGGCGCATCACGCATCCGATGGTCAAGCGCTCGGGTGGCACCCACTACGAGGCGATCGGGTGGGACGAGGCCTTCGACCTCATCGGCAAGGAACTGCGCTCGCTGCACCCGGACGAGGCCACCTTCTACACCTCGGGCCGCGCGTCCAACGAGTCCGCGTTCGTGTACCAGCTCTTCGTTCGCGCGTACGGCACCAACAACCTGCCGGACTGTTCCAACATGTGCCACGAGTCCACCTCCTTCGCCCTGCAGGAGTCGATGGGCATCGGTAAGGCCAGCGTCGTGCTGGACGACGTGTACGGCGCGGATCTCATCATCCTGGCCGGGCAGAACCCGGGCACCAACCATCCGCGCATGCTGTCGGCGCTGGAGAAGGCGAAGCAGAACGGCGCCAAGATCCTCGCGATCAACCCGCTGCGCGAAGCCGGCCTGATCAACTTCAAGAACCCGCAGACGCCGCGCGGCATGGTGGGTCCGGGCACCGACCTCGAGGACATGCACCTGCCGATCCGCATCAACGGGGATTTGGCTCTGTTCCAGGCGATGGGCAAGCTCCTCGTCGAGTGGGACGCCCTCGATCACGAGTTCATCGAGAAGTACACCAACAACTTCGACCTGTGGAAGCAGCACGTCTCCGAGGTCGACTGGGACGAGGTCGAGACGGTCACCGGTCTCTCGCGGGCGCAGATCACCGACGCCGCGAAGCTGCTGCGCGACTCAAAGGCCACCGTCTTCTGCTGGGCGATGGGCATCACCCAGCACCGCAACGCGGTGAACACCGTCAAGGAGATCACCAACCTCGCGTTCGCCCAGGGCAACATCGGCAAGCCGAATGCCGGCGTGCTGCCCGTGCGCGGTCACTCGAACGTCCAGGGCGACCGCACCATGGGCATCTGGGAGCGCGTACCGAAGCACTTCCTCGACGCACTGGAGACCGAGTTCGGGTTCGATCCGCCGCGGGAGAACGGTCTGGACACCATCGACTCGATCCGTGGGATGCGCGACGGCAAGGTCAAGTTCTTCCTCGGTCTCGGCGGCAACTTCGCCCAGGCCACACCGGACAGCACTGTCACGTTCGAGGCGATGCGCAAGACGAACATGACGGTGCACATCTCCACCAAGATCAACCGCTCGCACCTCGTCACCGGTGACGTGGCGCTGATCCTGCCGACAAAGGGCCGCACCGAGAAGGACATCCAGGCCAGCGGGCCGCAGTGGATCAGCGTCGAGGACTCGACGTGTTCCGTGCACTCCTCCCGCGGTCCGCTCGATCCGCCGAGCACGCATGTGAAGTCCGAGGTCGAGATCATCACGCAGATCGCCGAAGCCACGATCGGCGACCGCTACGGTCTCGACTGGAAGGGCATGCGCGACGACTACCGCACCATCCGTCAGCACATCTCGAGGGTGGTTCCGGGGTGCGAGGGCTACGAGGTCAACGCCCGCCGTCCCGGAGGCTTCGTGCTCCCCCACCCGCCGCGTGATTCGCGGACCTTCCAGACCGAGTCCGGGCTGGCCGAGTTCTTCGTCTCGCCCATCGATGCCCTGCAGGTACCGCCCAAGCACCTTCTGCTGCAGACGTTCCGGAGCCACGATCAGTTCAACACCACGATCTACGGCCTCAGCGACCGGTACCGGGGCATCGAGGGCGGACGCCGCGTCGTGTTCGTCAATCGCGGTGACATCGCGGAACTCGGCATGAAGGACGGCGACTTCGTCGACATCACCACCAAGTGGGACGACGACGACGTTGTGCGTGTCGCCGAGAACTTCCGGATCGTCGAGTACCAGACGCCGAAGGGGTCCGCGGCCGCCTACTACCCGGAGACCAACCCCCTGGTCCCGCTCGACTCGTCGGCGACGGACAGCAACTGCCCTACGTCCAAGTCGATCATCGTGTCGTTGAGTCCGGCGAAGGCCGGAAGCCCGGGGACCGGGCACGGAGGCCAGGACGCCATGCGATCCGACGAGCACCACAAGACGCAGACGGAGCCCGAGCACCTGTCCTGAGTTCTCACCCGGCTACCGTGTCGCGACGAGCGAGCACGGCACGGTAGCCGCGGGGGTCAGAAGCCCAACTTGCCCATCTGCTTGGGATCGCGCTGCCAGTCCTTGGCCACCTTCACGCGCAGGTCGAGATAGATGCGGGTGCCCAGCAACTTCTCGATCTGGCTGCGCGCGGCCGTACCGACGTCGCGCAGTCGAGTGCCGCCCTTACCGATCACGATGGCCTTCTGCGACTGCCGCTCGACGTAGAGGATGGCGTGCACGTCGAGCATCGAGTCGGAACCCTCACGGGGACCGATCTCCTCGATCACCACGGCGAGCGAGTGCGGCAACTCGTCGTGGACACCCTCCAGCGCTGCCTCGCGGATCAGCTCCGCCATCAACGTCTCTTCGGGCTCGTCGGTCAATTCGCCGTCGGGATAGAAGGCTGGACCGGGCGGGAGCACCTTGGCGAAGACGTCGATGACGATCTCGATCTGCTCACCCGACGCCGCCGACACCGGCACTACCTCGCACTCCGGACCGAGCAGATTCGAGACGGCGATCAATTGCTCCATCACGCGTTGCTTGGACACCTTGTCGATCTTCGTGACCAGCCCGACGAGCTTGGTGCCGCGGGCGTTGTGGCGCACCTGCTCGAGAATCCAGCGGTCGCCGGGTCCGATCTTCTCGTCGGCCGGGATGCACAGTCCGATCGCGTCGACCTCCGAATACGTGTCGCGCACGAGGTCGTTGAGTCGCTGACCCAGCAAGGTGCGGGGGCGGTGCAGTCCCGGCGTGTCCACGAGGATCAGCTGTGCATGGTCGCGGTGGACGATGCCGCGGATCGTGTGCCGGGTCGTCTGCGGCCGCGACGACGTGATCGCGATCTTGGCGCCGACGAGCGCGTTCGTCAGCGTCGACTTGCCGGTGTTGGGCCGACCGACGAAGCAGACGAATCCGGAGTGGAACTCGCCTGGCTCAGCGTCGGTCATCGTCGTTCTCGTCTCTGTCGTCGTCTGTGCTGTCGTCACCGGATTCGGGTTCCGGGCTCTTCTCCACCAGGACGGTGCTGACCCGGACGCGGCCACGCGCATCCGTTCCGCCCTCCGCCACCAGTATCAACCCGTGTGCCTCCACCCGAGCTCCCGGCAGCGGCACGCGGCCGATCTCGTAGGACAGCAGTCCGCCCACGGTGTCGACCTCGTCGTTGTCGATCTCCACGTCGAAGATCTCGCCGAGGTCCTCCAGAGGGAGTCGGGAGGACACCCGGTACCTCTCGTCGTCCAACTCCTCGATCGGCGCCACCTCGTCGGTGTCGTACTCGTCCGCGATCTCGCCGACGATCTCCTCGAGGACGTCCTCGATGGTCACCAACCCGGCCACGCCGCCGTACTCGTCGACGAGGACCGCCATGTGCTTGCGGTCGCGCTGCATCTCGGCCAGCAGACTGTCCAACGGCTTCGAGTCGGGAACGAACACGGCGGGTCGCATCACCTCGTCCACGCGCACGCTCCGACCGCCGTCGGACGAGGTGTAGGTCTGTTGGACGAGGTCCTTGAGGTACACGACTCCGAGGATGTCGTCGACGTTCTCACCGATGACGGGGATGCGGGAGTGTCCGCTGCGGACGGCAAGGGTCGTCGCCTGACCCGCGGACTTGTCGCGCTCGATCCACACCATCTCGGTGCGGGGAACCATGACCTCGCGGGCCGAGGTGTCACCCAGTTCGAAGACCGACTGGATCATCCGTCGTTCACCGGCCGCCACCACGCCGCGCTCCCCCGCCATGTCGACGAGTTCCCGAAGTTCGATCTCCGACGCGAACGGACCGTTGCGGAAACCGCGGCCCGGTGTGATGGCGTTACCCACCAGAATCAGGAGCCTGCTGACCGGTCCGAGCAGGATGCCGATGGCGCGCAAGGGATACGACGATCCGAGCGAGATCGAATACGCGTGCTGTCGACCCAGTGTGCGGGGCCCGACACCGATCACGACGTAATCGACGATGACCATGACTCCGGCGGCGATGGCCAAGGCAGCCGCCGGCTCGAGCAGGTCCAGTAGCGCTCCCGCGAGAACCACCGTCGACCCGATCTCGCACAGGATGCGGAGCAGGACCATCAGATTGACGTACCGGGGGCGGTCGTCCAGGATCCGCAGCAACTCGGAGGAGCCGCCCCGCGACTCCTTGACCATCTCCTCCACACGCGCCGAGGACACGGTGTTGATGGCGGAGTCGACGGCGGCGAACAGGCCACCGAGCGGAACGAGGATGACGGCGAGCACGATCAGTGCCGGAGCGCTGGTCACCGGGCGGACTCACCACCGGAACGGGTGTCGGGTGCCACGAAACCGGTGCTGCCCAACAGCTTCGCGTCCTTCGCCGCCGACGCAGCATCACGATCGGCCTGACGCAGGCTCTCGTACCAGTCCTCGAGGAGGCTGTTCTGGAGTCCGAACATCTCCTTCTCCTCGTCCGGCTCGGCATGGTCGTAGCCCAGCAGGTGCAGGACACCGTGAACCGTCAGCAAGGCGAGCTCGTGCTCGAGGGGATGGCCGGCCTTCTCCGCCTGGTCCGCGGCGAACGACGGGCACAGCACGATGTCGCCGAGCATGGACGGGCCCGGGTCCGGCGAATCGGGGCGACCGCCGGGCTCGAGCTCGTCCATCGGGAACGACATGACATCAGTCGGACCGGGGAGGTCCATCCACCGCATGTGCAGGTCCGCCATGGTGGCCGAGTCGACCAGCACCATCGACAGCTCGGCCGCCGGGTGCACGTCCATCCGGGCGATGGCGTAGCGCGCCACCGCGATCAGATCTTCTTCGCCGACCTCCATGCCGGATTCGTTGGAGACCTCGATACTCATGCGATCACCGTACTAGTGCAGGCAGAACCCGGACCGGTCGGAGCAGTCAGCGGTGCGCGGCCCGAGGACCCGTGCCGCGTCGGGCTGCACGATTGTTCGACGCCGACTCGGACGCATCGAACCGTTCGTACGCATCGACGATGGACGACACCAACCGGTGACGGACGACGTCGCTGCTGTCGAGCTTGGCGAAGTGGATGTCGTCGATGTCGACCAGGATCTCGCTCGCCGCACGCAGACCGGACTTCGATCCACCCGGTAGGTCGACCTGGGTGATGTCGCCGGTCACCACGATCTTGGAGTTGAAGCCGAGTCGCGTCAGGAACATCTTCATCTGCTCGGCCGTGGTGTTCTGCGCCTCGTCGAGGATGATGAACGCGTCGTTGAGAGTGCGCCCACGCATGTACGCCAGCGGCGCGACCTCGATGATGCCCGCGGCCATGAGCTTCGGAATCGCCTCGACGTCCATCATGTCGTGCAGCGCATCGTGCAAAGGCCGGAGGTACGGGTCGATCTTGTCGTGCAGGGTGCCCGGCAGGAAGCCCAACCGCTCGCCCGCCTCGACGGCCGGACGCGTCAGGATGATGCGGCTGACCTGCTTGGCCTGCAAGGCCTGAACCGCCTTGGCCATCGCGAGGTACGTCTTGCCCGTACCGGCGGGGCCGACACCGAAGACGATGGTGTTGGCGTCGATCGCGTCGACGTAGCGCTTCTGGTTCAGCGTCTTCGGACGGATCGTCTTGCCGCGACGCGACAGGATGTCGAGACTGAGCACCTCTGCCGGGGACTCGCTGACACCCCTGGTCAGCATGGCGACCGAGCGCCGGACCGCGTCGGGCGTGACGGGTCCGCCGGCGGTGACCACCGCGGCCAGCTCGGTCAACACCCGCTTGCCGACGGCTACGTCGGAGGGTGCACCCTCGAAGGTGACCACGTTGCCGCGGACGTGGATCTCCGCCGACAGGACCTGTTCGAGCGCGCGGAGGTTTCCGTCCGTCGAACCGAGCAGCGGGAACATCACCGCGGGATCGAGTTCCATCGTCTCGGACACACGAGCCTCGGCGAGAACCGGACGGGCGGATTGGCGCTTGGCGGCGCGGGACGAGCGTGAACCGGTCTGGCTGTCGTCGCCTGCGGCGACGCGAGGGGTGTTGTCACTCACGTGGTGGCTATGGCCTTCTCTCGGGTTTCGATACTCGGTTCGTCCAGCGACGGGAACCTCTCACCACTTTAACGTCTCCCCGAGAAGCGCATTCCTTTATGTCGCCAGGCACCCGCGGCACTAGGTGCTCCGGTTACAGCAACCTGCTCCGGTTACAACAGGAGCGGGTTGCGGAAACCGGAGCAGGTGCGCACGGCTGGCGCTTCAAGCAGGGGGCGCGCCGTCCCACCTGTCGGTCAGGGCGCCCAGGGCCCCGAGCGCCACGGCTGCGGCTGTCGACGTGCGCAACACCGTCGGTCCGAGCAGGGCGGTGACTGCACCGGCGGCGACGAGTTTGTCGATCTCGGAGTCGTCCAGCCCGCCCTCCGGTCCCACGATGAGCACGACCTCGCCCGCGTCACGGAAGGGCAGTGTGACGAACGGTGAGGACGCGGACTCGTGCAGGGCGACGACCAGGCCTCCGCGTGCCACGACACCCGACACCATCTCGAGCACCATCCTCGTGTCGTGCAGGTCCGCGACGTCCGGAACGAACGCGCGCCGGGCCTGCTTGGCCGCACTAGTCGCAGCATTGCGCCATTTGACGACGCCCTTGGCGGCCTTGGGTCCGTCCCACCGCGATACGCACCGCAGCGACTGCCACGGCACGATCGCGTCGACGCCGGCCTCGGTCGCCGTCTCGACCGCCAGCTCCGAGCGCTCCGACTTGGGGAGCGCCTGGATCACGGTGACCGTCGGGGACGGCGGCGCTGCCGACGTGACGGACAGGACCGTGACGTCGAGGCGGTTCTTCTCGACGCCGACCACCTCGACCGTCGCGAACGATCCGTGACCGTCGGACAGCACCAGCCGCTCACCGATCGTGGTGCGCCGCACCGTCGCGGCGTGCCGACCTTCTGCGCCCTCGAGAACACCCGTCTCTCCCGGCGCGGGTAGCGGGTCGAGGAAGTAGACGGTCGCAGCCATCGCCCGAACCGGCTATCGACTGAAGGCGTCGCGCAGGCGCGAGAACAGACCGCCCGTGTGCTGCGACGCCGTCGTCACCACTTCGGCGTTGTCGCGCTCGCGGTGCGTTCGGAGTTGCTGCAGGAGCTTGGTCTCGGTCGAGTCCAGGCGCGACGGGACGACCACCTCGAGGTGAGCGTGCAGGTCACCGCGAACTCCGCTGCGCAGCTTCGGCATTCCGTGTCCGCGGAGAACCTGGACGGACCCGGGCTGTGTGCCGGCGTCGATAGTGATGTTCGTCGGGCCGTCGAGGATCGCGTCGACGCTGACAGACGTTCCCAGCGCGGCGTCCGCCATGGGCACGCGGATGGTGCAGTGCAGGTCGTCCCCGTCGCGCACGAAGACGTCGTGCGACTTCTCCACGACCTCGGCGTAGACGTCACCGGCGGGACCACCACCGGGGCCGACCTCGCCCTGCGCGGCCAGACGGATCCGCATGCCGCTGCCGACACCGGCCGGCACCTTGACGGCGAGTTCGCGGCGGGCACGGACGCGTCCGTCGCCACCACACTTGCGGCACGGATCAGGAATGGTCTCACCGGCGCCGCGGCATGTCGGGCAGGGGCGGGCGGTCATGACCTGGCCGAGGAACGACCGCTGGACGGACTGCACCTCGCCGGCGCCGTTGCACGTCTCGCAGCGGACGGGCTTGGAGTCGCCGTTGGTTCCGGCACCGGTACACACGTCGCACAGCACGGCCGTCTCGACGGCGATGTGCTTGGTGACGCCCGTGGCGCACTCCTCCAGGGTGAGGGTGGTGCGCAGCAACGAGTCGGATCCGGGCTGGACGCGCCCGCGAGGACCGCGTGACCCTCCGCCGTTGCCGCCGAAGAATGCCTCGAACACGTCGCCGAGGCCACCGCCGAAGCCCGCCCCACCGAAGCCGCCGGCACCGCCGCCTCCACCACTCTCGAGGGGGTCGCCGCCGAGGTCGACGACGCGTCGCTTCTCGGGATCGGACAGCACCTCGTAAGCGGCGCTGATGTCCTTGAAGCGGGCCTGGGCCGACTCGTCGGGGTTGACGTCGGGGTGGAACTCGCGCGCGAGCTTGCGATACGCGCGCTTGATCTCCTGATCGGACGCCTTCGAGTCGACGCCCAGAGTTCCGTAATAATCGCGTGCCACGTGAGTACTCATATCCTTCGGTCCGAAACGGGTTCGTGTGAGGTGGTGTCTTCGGTGATGGCCGTCAGCGTTCGGCCAGCACCTCTCCTATGTATCGGGCAACGGCAGCGACGGAGGCGATCGTTCCCGGATAGTCCATCCGTGTGGGACCCAACACTCCCATGCCGCCCAGCACGTTCCCCGCGGAGCCGTAGCCGGTCGAGATGACCGAGGCTCCGCGCATCTCCGGTGCCATGGTCTCCTCACCGATCCGCACGGTGATGCGCCCGGTCTCCTGTGTCGCGGCGATCAGCTTGAGGACGACGACCTGCTCCTCGAGCG
Organism: Rhodococcus sp. MEB064; assembly: GCF_000834565.1. NCBI lineage: Bacteria > Bacillati > Actinomycetota > Actinomycetes > Mycobacteriales > Nocardiaceae > Rhodococcus > Rhodococcus sp. MEB064. The sequence continues at coordinate 114,492 of NZ_JXQS01000003.1, read as the reverse complement.
CCTCGAGAACGGAGCGCAACGAGCCGGGGAAGCCGTTCAGTGCCGCGAAGTCCGCGGCGTTGCGGGTGAGGTTCGCCGTGCCGCCGAGGACCAGGCGTTCTTCGGGATGCTCGACCAGGGTCTCGACCAGCACGGTCGACGACCGGACGACGGCGTCGCGAAGATCGTCGGGTGCCGTCTCCGCGAGTTCGGCCACGGCGACGGACGCCTGGGCCAGCCGCTTACCTTCCAGCGCGCCGCCCAGCAGAGTGCGCAGACGGCTCAAGTCCTCGTCGCCGATCACGTCTCCCAGTTCGACGATGCGCTGATCGACGCGTCCGGAATCGGTGATCAGAACCAGCAGCAGCCGCGCCGGTGTCAACGCGACGACCTCGAGGTGCCGCACCGACGATGCCGACAGTGTCGGGTACTGCACCACCGCTACCTGGCGGGTGAGCTGGGCGAGCAGACGGACGCCTCGGCGCAGCACGTCGTCCAGGTCGACACCCGAATCGAGGAATTGCAGAATGGCGCGCCGTTCTGCCGCCGAGAGCGGTTTGACGTCCGCGATGCGGTCGACGAACTGCCGGTACCCCTTGTCGGTGGGAATGCGGCCCGAGCTGGTGTGCGGCTGGGTGATGTAGCCCTCCGCCTCGAGAACGGCCATGTCGTTGCGCACGGTCGCGCTCGATACGCCCAGGTTGTGGCGGTCCACCAGTGCTTTCGACCCGATCGGCTCCTGCGTCGCGACATAGTCGGCGACCAGGGCACGCAGGACCTCGAAACGTCGATCTTCCGTACTCGACATCGCAACCCTCCTACGCTCGGATTCGGCACCACTGTCGGACGCGGGCACCGGGACCAGCCGATTCTAGTCGCCGCCGCGACGGTGCCCCATTCCACTACTGTGACCGGTGTGATCTTCAAGGGAGTGCGCGACGGCAAGCCGTACCCGGAGCACGGCCTGTCGCTGCGCGACTGGTCCAAGATTCCGCCCCGACAGCTGCGTCTCGACGAGATCGTGACCACCACCAAGGTTCTCGAACTCGACCGGCTGCTGTCCGAGGACAGCACGTTCTACGGTGACCTTTTTCCCCACGCCGTGCACTATCACGGCGTCGTCTACCTCGAGGACGGGCTGCACCGGGCCGTGCGCGCCGCGCTCCGTAACCGCGTCGTACTCCACGCCCGTGTCTTCGACTACGACGCGATCGCTGTCTAGGAGCCTCACTCGAGGATGTCGCGTACGACCCCGTCGGCGAGCAGTCGTCCACGGTCGGTCAGCACGAATGTCTCGCCCTGCGCGTCGAGTAGTCCCTCCTCCACGAAGGATCGAGCGCGGCTCACCTCGTCGGCGGACAGGTCCGACGCCGCGACACCGGTCCGCAGCCGCACCGTCAGCATGACTCGTTCCATATGCTGTTCTTCCGCGGTGAGCACCTCGGAGTCCGCGATCGGCAACTCGCCGGTCGACAGCGTCTCGGCGTACCGCGCCGGGTGCTTGACGTTCCAGAACCGGGTCCCGTCCACATAGCTGTGGGCGCCGGGCCCGATGCCCCACCAGTCGCCGCCGTCCCAGTAGCCGATGTTGTGGCGACATTCGGCCCCGTTGCCTCGCGCCCAGTTGGACACCTCGTACCAGCCGAAACCGGCACGGCTCAGGGTCTCGTCGATCCGCTCGTACCGGGCGGCCAGCACGTCGTCGTCGGGCATCGGGATCTCGCCGCGGCGGACCCGACGCGCGAGGGCGGTGCCGTCCTCGACGATCAGCGCGTACGCCGACACGTGGTCGACTCCGGCGTCCAGCACCGCATCCAGCGACGCGTCGAGGTCGGAGTCGCGCTCGCCGGGCGTGCCGTAGATGAGATCGAGATTGACGTGGTCGAAGCCGGCCGCCGCTGCTTCACGCGCGGCGTCGACGGCTCGTCCCGGTGTGTGCGTGCGGTCGAGGATGGCGAGCACGTGCGGCGCCGCGGACTGCATACCGAGCGACACCCTGGTGAAGCCTGCTGCGCGGATGCCGTCGAAGAAGTCCGGCGACGTCGATTCCGGATTGGACTCCGTCGTCACCTCGGCTCCGGCGGAGAACTCGAAGGAGGACCGTGCGGCCCCCAGCAGGTCGGCCAGCCCGTCGGCTCCGAGCAGTGACGGGGTTCCGCCGCCGACGAAGACCGTGTCGACACTCGGCACTCGGCCCGATTTCCGCTGGAACGTGGCCGCCGCGAGATCCAGCTCACGGCGCACTCCGTCGAGCCAGGACTGCGGTGACGCCGAGGTGCCCAGTTCACCGGCCGTGTAGGTGTTGAAGTCGCAGTAGCCGCAGCGCGTGGCGCAGAACGGGACGTGCAGGTACAGCCCGAACGGTGTGGACGTGTCGGTGTCGGGTGCGGTGAGTGCAGCGGAGGTCACCGGTACGAGTGTCCTCCACCTGCTGGTGAGCACGTTCCGGAGCCCGCCGTGGTCGGACCGCACTCGGCGTCATGGCAGAATGGACGCCATGACCGTCATTGAGATCATGCTCGTGGCTCGCCGCCACGTCGATCTCGCACGCGTCTGCAGCTGTCTGGAATCCACCGTCTGATCTTCCCGCCAGCCCGCACAACCCCGGCCGGTCAGGGACGAGGTGTGCGGACCAGCCCTCCGAACACTGCGAACCTGTCGGCGCCCGACTTCTGGAGCGCGACTCATGACGACCTCACCCGATGCAGCTGCGCCTCGTGCGCGCACGCCCCGATCCGCCAAGCGCAGGTCCGAAGGCCAGTGGGCCCTCGGCTACCGCGAGCCGCTGAACGCGAACGAGCAGAGCAAGAAGGACGACAACCCCCTCAACGTGCGTGCGCGCATCGAGAACATCTACAGCAAGCAAGGCTTCGACAGCATCGACAAGGCCGATCTGCGCGGCCGTTTCCGCTGGTGGGGTCTCTACACCCAGCGCGAGCAGGGTTACGACGGCACCTTCACGGGCGACGAGAACATCGACCTGCTCGAAGCGAAGTACTTCATGATGCGCATCCGCTGCGACGCCGGGGCGCTCACCGCGCTCCAGCTGCGCACTCTCGGCGAGATCTCGACGGAGTTCGGCCGCGACACCGCCGACCTGTCGGACCGCGAGAACGTGCAGTACCACTGGATCGAGGTCGAGAACGTCCCGGAGATCTGGCGACGCATCGAGTCCGTCGGCCTGAAGACGACCGAGGCGTGCGGTGACTGCCCCCGCGTGGTCCTCGGTTCACCGCTGGCCGGCGAGTCGCTCGACGAGGTGCTCGATCCGACCGCGGCGATCGACGAGATCGTCGAGCGCTACATCGGCAAGCCCGAGTACTCCAACTTGCCTCGCAAGTTCAAGACGGCCATCTCCGGCCAGCAGGACGTGGTGCACGAGGTCAACGACATCGCGTTCATCGGGGTGAACCATCCCGAGCACGGTCCCGGCCTCGACGTCTGGGTCGGCGGCGGACTGTCCACAAACCCCATGCTCGCGCAGCGTCTCGGCGTCTGGGTTCCCCTGCACGAGGTGGCGGACGTCTGGGAAGGCGTCGTGTCGATCTTCCGCGACTACGGCTACCGCCGTCTGCGCGCGAAGGCCCGGCTGAAGTTCCTGGTCAAGGACTGGGGCATCGAGAAGTTCCGTGAGGTGCTCGAGACCGAGTACCTGAAGCGTCCGCTGCTCGACGGCCCGGCGCCCGAGAAGCCGACCCGTCCCATCGATCACGTGGGCGTGCAGAAGCTGAAGAACGGGCTCAACGCGGTGGGCCTCGCCCCCATCGCCGGACGTGTGTCCGGCACGATCCTGCAGAAGGTTGCCGACGCCGCCCAGCGCGCCGGTTCCGACCGCATCCGCTTCACCCCGTACCAGAAGCTGATCGTGCTCGACATCTCCGACGAGAAGCTCGAGGACTTCATCGCCGAGATGGACGCGCTGGGCCTCCCGGCACGCCCGTCGATCTGGCGCAAGAACCTGATGGCCTGCAGCGGAATCGAGTTCTGCAAGCTGTCCTTCGCCGAGACCCGTAAGCGTTCGCAGGTGCTGGTGCCCGAGCTCGAGCAGCGTCTCGCCGACGTCAACGCACAACTCGACGTGCCGATCACCGTGAACATCAACGGCTGCCCCAACTCGTGCGCTCGCTCGCAGGTGGCGGACATCGGATTCAAGGGCCTTCTCGTCGACGACGGTGCCGGCGGTCAGGTCGAGGGCTTCCAGGTCCACCTCGGTGGCAGCCTCGGCTTCGACAGTGCCTTCGGCCGGAAGCTGCGCCAGCACAAGGTCACCAGCGTCGAGCTGGGCGACTACATCGACCGGGTGGTCCGCAACTTCGTCAAGCACCGCGACGAGGGCGAGCGATTCGCGCAGTGGGCCGTCCGTGCGGACGAAGCGGATCTGCAGTGACGGGCCGCGGGAATCGCCCGGGTCGAGACCTGGTTGAGCGGTGGACCGTCTCCGCGCGAAAGGTTGCATCATGAGCATCACCACACATCGCCACCTGTCCGAGTCCGAACTCCGCGACATCGCCGAGCGCGGGGCGCGAGAGTTGGACGGCGCCTCCGCGGTGGAGCTCATGCAGTGGACCGAGGACAACTTCGGTGACGACTACATCGTCGCGTCGAACATGCAGGACGGCGCACTGGTCCACCTCGCCGCGCAGATCCATCCCGGTGTCGACGTGCTCTTCCTCGAAACCGGGTACCACTTCGCCGAGACCATCGGCACGCGCGACGCCGTCGAACAGGTCTACGGCGTCAACGTCATCGACGCTGCCACCACGGTGTCCGTCGCCGAACAGGACCGCCTCGAGGGCAAGGACCTCTTCGCCCGAGATCCCGCACGGTGCTGCGCGCTGCGCAAGGTCGTCCCGCTGAAGCGTGAGCTGAAGAACTACAGCGCCTGGGTCACCGGTATCCGCCGAGTCGAGGCGCCCACACGTGCGAACTCGCCGCTGATCTCGTTCGACGAGGGCTTCGGTCTGGTGAAGATCAACCCGCTCGCCGCGTGGTCCGACGACGAGATGCAGGCGTACATCGACCAGCACGGCATCCTGGTGAACCCGCTGGTGGACGAGGGCTACCCCTCGATCGGGTGCGCACCCTGCACCGCGAAGCCGGCACCGGGAGCAGATCCCCGCAGCGGCCGATGGGCCGGTAGCACCAAGACGGAGTGCGGACTGCACTCGTCCGAGGAAGGAACCCGATGACCGCAGCTCCGGTGGAGCCCGTCGTGGACGTGACGCACGTCGACGAACTCAGGGCTCTCGAAGCCGAGTCCGTCCACATCATCCGCGAGGTGGTGGCGGAGTTGGAGCGGCCCGTTCTCCTCTTCTCTGCGGGCAAGGACTCCATCGTTCTTCTGCGACTGGCGGAGAAGGCTTTCCGCCCCTCCCCCATCCCGTTCCCGGTGATGCACGTGGACACGGGCCACAACTTCCCCGAGGTCATCGAGTTCCGCGACCGTCGCCTCGCCGAGGGTGGCCATCGACTGGTCGTCGCCTCCGTCCAGGAGTCGATCGACAAGGGGCGCGTGCGTGAAGTCGGCGGGCCGTCCGGCTCGCGTAACCGTCTGCAGACCCGCACCCTGCTGGATGCGTTGGAGGAGAACAAGTTCGACGCAGCCTTCGGTGGTGCACGGCGCGACGAGGAACGCGCCCGCGCCAAGGAGCGTGTGTTGAGCTTCCGTGACGAGTTCGGTCAGTGGGATCCGCGCGCACAGCGTCCCGAGCCCTGGTCCCTCTACAACGGACGCATCAAGCGCGGTGAACAGGTCCGCGTGTTCCCCCTCAGCAACTGGACCGAGCTCGACATCTGGCGCTACATCGAGCTCGAGCAGCTCGAACTGCCGTCGATCTACTTCGCGCACGAGCGCGAGGTCTTCGAACGGGACGGCATCCTGCTGGCCACCTCCGAGTTCACCTCTCCGACCGAGCACGAGAGTGCCGCAGTGGAGATGGTGCGATACCGCACCGTCGGCGACCTCACCATCACCGGCGCGGTCCGCTCGCACGCCACCGACATCGCGGGCGTGATCACCGAGATCTCGGCGGCCACGGTCTCCGAGCGCGGCGAGACCCGCGCCGACGACCGAACGTCCACCGCCGCAATGGAAGATCGCAAACGCGAGGGGTACTTCTGATGACCGCCACCTACGACCTCCCCGCCGACACCGCGTCGGGTGCAGCGTCTCCCCCACGCCAGCTGTTGCGCATCGCCACCGCGGGTTCCGTGGACGACGGCAAGTCCACGCTCATCGGGCGTCTGCTCCACGACACCGACAGCCTGCCGCTCGACCACCTCGACGCCGTGACCGACGAGGAGGGTGTCGCCGACCTGGCAGCACTGTCCGACGGTCTGCGCGCCGAGCGTGAACAGGGCATCACCATCGACGTCGCCTACCGCTTCTTCTCCACTCCCACACGCAGTTACGTCCTCGCCGACACTCCCGGACACGAGCGGTACACCCGCAACATGTTCACCGGGGCGTCCAACGCGAACGTCGCCATCCTCCTTGTCGACGCCCGCGCCGGGGTGCTGCGACAGACGCGTCGTCACGCCAGGATCGCGACGCTGGTCGGCGTCGACCGACTGGTCGCGACCGTGAACAAGATGGATCTCATCGACTTCGACGAGAACCGGTTCCGCGACGTCGAGCGGGAACTCGCCGAACTCGGCGCTCGTCTCGGCACCGAGATCCTTGTCATCCCGATCGCGGCAAAGCTGGGCGACAACGTCGTCGAGCCGTCCACGAACATGCCCTGGTACTCCGGGCCCACACTTCTCGATCACCTCGAGAAGATCGACCTGGTCGCTCCCGCACCGGTGGCGACCGAGCTGCGCCTGCCCGTGCAGTGGGTCTCGCGTCCCACCGACGGCGAGCGTCGCCGCTACACCGGACGCCTGTCGGCCGGCACCATCCAGGTCGGTGACTCCGTGGTGGCCCTGCCGTCGGGATCACGCAGTGTCGTCACCGCACTGGACACCCTCGATGCGGGCCGCGATGTCGCCGTCGCACCTCTGAGCGTGTCCGTCGAACTTGCCGACGACATCGACGTCGCCCGTGGCGATGTGCTCGTCAGCGGCGAGCCGCAGGCCCACTTCCCCACGCTGGCACGCGAATTCGACGCCACAGTGTGCTGGCTCGCCGAAGCACCGCTCGGTGTCGGTGACAGGTTGGCCCTCAAGCACACCACGACGACGGTTCGCGCCACCGTCCAGCGCATCCACTCACGGCTCGATCCGGAGACGCTCGACGAGCACCCCGGCTCGGAGAACCTGTCGCTCAACGACATCGCCCGCGTCACGCTGCGCACCAGCGCCGTCGTGGTGGCCGACGATTACCGCGACAACCGTGACTCCGGAGCGTTCATCCTGCTCGACGAGCACACCAACGACACCGTTGCCGCCGGCATCATCGAGGGTGCGCGAGCAGTCCTCGACCGCTCGGACACCCCGTCCTGGATTCCCTCGTCGCTCACGCGGGACGAACGGGCGCGCCGCACGGGTCAGCGCGGCGCGACCATCTGGCTCACCGGCCACCCGTCGTCGCACAAGGCGTCCATCACGGTTGCCGTCGAAGATGCTCTGACCGCCGCGGGCAGAACTGCCTACATCGTCGGCGGGGACAACGTGCGAAGCGTTCTCGACATCGACGCCTCCGCCGGAACCCGTTCCGCGACTGTGCAGTTGGCGCGCCTGGCCCGGCTGTTCGCCGATGCCGGTGTCGTCGCCGTCGTGCCGGTCTCCTCGACGGATGCCGACGATCTCGCGGCGGCTCGCATGGAGATCGAGGCGGCGGGCATCTCCGTCACGGAGCACCGCGTCGACGCCGACGACACCACGGACCCGTCCGAAGTCGCCGCCTCGGTGCTGCGCGGACTGGAGAAGTAGCCCCTTCGAGGGGTTCGCGCTGCAGGGTGTGTGCACACGGGTTGTGGTGAGCGCACACCCGTTACGGCCTGCCGTACCGGGTGTGCACTTCCCGCAAGTGGTGTTCGGTCGGCCGGTGGGTGCTGCACGGTATGTGCACACGGGTTCTGGTGAGCGCACACCCTCTACGGCCTGCCGCACCGTGTGTTCGCTTCACGCAAGAGGTGTTCGCTCGGCCGGAGGGCGCTGCACGGTGTCTGGCGGGGCGCTGCAGGGTGTCTGCACACGGGTTCTGGTGAGCGCACACCCTTTACGGCATGCCGCACTGTGTGTTCGCTTCACGCGGGAGGTGTTCGCTCGACCGGAGAGCGCTGCACGGTGTCTGGCGGGGCGCTGCACGGTGTGCGCACACGGGTTCCGGTGAGCGCACACCCTCTACGGCGCGCCGTAGCGTGCGTTCACTCCACACAAGAGGTGTTCACTCGGCCGGTAGGAGCTGCACGGTGTCTGGCGGGGCGCTGCACGGACTGGGGACGCAGGCTCGTGCCGTTCCAGGGATAACGCACGCCGATCGTGGACTATAGCCACCGGTATCCGGGGGCAGATGTCCACGATCAGGGTGTTCCGTGCTCACGTGTTCGGTGGAAGGGTGCTGCACGGTGTGTGCACACGGGTTCTGGTGAGCGCACACCCTTTACTGCCTGCCGTACGAGGTGTGCACTCCACACAAAACGTGTTCTCTCAGCCGGAGAGCACTCACGCGGCCGCGGCGGGCGCCGAAGGGTGTGTGCACATGGGTTCTGGTAAGCGCACACCCTCCCCCGCATGCCGGAGCCGGTGTGCACTCCACACAAGAGGTGTTCGCTCGGCCAGAGGGTGCTGCACGGTGTGTGCACACGGGTTCCGGTGAGCGCACGCCCATCGGCGCAGGCTCAGCCCGGGATCACCGGCACGCGGGTGGCGCGCACGTACACGGTTTCGCCGCTCTCCAGACCCAGCGCCTCGTTGTCACCCCGGGTGATCTGCGCGAAGAACAGCTCGTTGGTCGCGCCGTTGCGCAGCTCGACCCGGACCTCGAAGCCGAGATGGACGACGCGTTCGACCGTGGCCCGGGTGACGCCGGCGTTCTCGGCGGTTCCGGTCTGCTCGGCACGGGCCAGGTCGGGTGTGCGTCCGACACGGATGTCGTGCGGCCGCACCAACTGACCGTTCAACTTGGAGACCTCGCCGAGGAACGACATCACGAAGTCGTTGGCAGGGGTGTCGTACAGCTCGCGGGGAGCCCCGATCTGTTCGATGCGGCCCTTGTTCATGACGGCGATGCGGTCGGCGACGTCGAGTGCCTCCTGCTGGTCGTGCGTCACCAGCACCGTGGTGACGTGGACCTCGTCGTGCAGTCGACGCAGCCAGGTCCGGAGGTCGGCGCGCACCTTGGCGTCGAGAGCTCCGAACGGCTCGTCCAGCAGCAACACCCGAGGATCGACCGCGAGGGCGCGGGCGAGGGCCATGCGCTGACGCTGACCACCCGACAGCTGTGCCGGGAAGCGGGTCTGGAAGCCGGACAGTCCCACGATGTCGAGGAGCTGGTCGACCCGCTCGTCGATCTCCGCCTTCGGCTTCTTCCTGATCTCGAGTCCGAAGGCGACGTTCTTACGCACGGTCAGGTGCTTAAAGGCCGCGTAGTGCTGGAACACGAAACCGATGTCGCGCTTCTGCGGGCTGACGGTGGTCACGTCGTCCCCAGCGATGACGACGACGCCGGAGTCCAGTTCCTCGAGGCCGGCGATCGAGCGGAGCAGCGTCGACTTGCCCGAGCCGCTGGGCCCCAGCAGAGCGGTGAGCGACCCGGACGGGATGTCGAGGGACACGTCGTCCAGGGCGGCGAAGTCGCCGTACCGCTTCTGTGCACCGCGGACCGAGATCTCGATGCTGTCCGTGCGCTTCTGCGTCGTCGATGTGGTCACGGTGCTCATTCCTTGGTTCGCTTGCGGTCCAGAACAGTCATCAGCAGCAGCACGATGACGGCGACGACCATGAGAAGTGTCGAGGCGGCGTAGGCGCCGGGTTGGTTGAAGTCCTCGTACCGGGCATTGACCAACAGAGTCAACGTCTGGGAGATGCCGGGCAGGTTGGTGGAGACGATGATGACGGCACCGAACTCGCCCAGGGCGCGCGCGACGGTCAGCACGACTCCGTACGTCAGACCCCACCGGATGGCCGGAAGCGTGATCCGCCAGAAGGTCTGCCACGAGGTCGCGCCCAGGGTGGCGGCTGCTTCTTCCTGTTCCTCACCGATCTCGTAGAGGACGGGCTCGACCTCGCGCACGACGAACGGCAGCGTCACGAAGATCGTCGCCAGCACCATGCCGGGCAGCGCGAAGATGACGGTGATGCCCCACTCCGCGAGGAAGCCGAACCACCCGCCCGCGCCCCAGAGCAGGATCAGCGCCACTCCGACGATGACCGGGGACACGGCGAACGGAAGGTCGACGACGGCCTGCACGAAGCCCTTGCCGCGGAAGCTGCCTCGCGCCAGGGCTAGTGCCGTGACGACGCCGAACACCACGTTCAGGGGAACGACGATCGCGACGATGATCAACGACAACTGCAGAGCCGACTGCGCGGCAGGGGTCGTGATCAGTTGGAAGAACGAGACGATGCCGTTCTCGAAGGTCCGGTAGAGGATCGCGCCGAGGGGGAAAACGACGAGGACGGCGAGGTACAGCAACGCGACGGTGCGCAACCCGATACGGGTGCCGGCGGCGAGCCTCATTTCTGTTCCTCCCGATGTGCGAGGCGGCTGCCCGCGATCCGCAGCACGAAGAGCACGACGAACGCGATGGCGAGCAGCACCACGGAGATCGCGGCCGCGTCGACGGGCTGGTCGGTCTCGATCTGCTCACGGATGAGCTGCGACGCGATCTGCGTGTTGCCCGGGATGTTGCCGCCGATGAGAACGACGGAGCCGAACTCGCCCAGTGCACGCGAGAATGCCAGACCCGCTCCCGAGAGGATCGACGGCAGCAGCACCGGGAGGACGACCCTGCGGAAGATGACCAGGTTGCTCGCTCCGAGCGATGCGGCGGCTTCCTCGACCTCACGGTCCAGTTCGATCAGCACCGGCTGTACCGCACGGACGACGAACGGCAACGTGACGAAGGCGAGGGCGATCACGACGCCGGTCTTCGTGGCATTGAGCGTGATCCCGACGGGACTCATCGGCCCGTAGAGGGACAGCAGAACAAGGCTCGCGACGATGGTGGGCAAGGCGAACGGCAGGTCGATCAGCGTGTTCACGATGGACTTGCCGGGGAACTCGTCGCGGACCAGAACCCAGGCGATGACGGTTCCCATCACCACGTTGATCAGAGCGGCGAGTACCGAGACCTGCACGGTGACGCGCAGAGTCGCCAGCGCCCGCGGATCAGTTACCGCATCGAAGAATTCCGCGGGGCCCTCGGACAGTGACCGACTCAGAACCGCTGCGAGTGGCAGCAGCACGATGATCGAGAGCCACAGGACGACCGTGCCGAGTGTCAGGGAGCCACCGGGCAGTCCGGAAGCCGCGCGCCGTCTACCGGGCGAACCTTGAGAGGACGCCGGTCGGCGGGTGAAGAGTTTTCGCCGACCGGCGACCTCTGTCGTCATGTCAGCTCGATGCCTTGTAGATCGCGTTGATGGCACCGTTCTCGCCGAACAGGTCACTGTCCACCGCGCTCCAACCGCCGAGGTCGTCGATCGTGTACAGCTTCTGCGGCGTCGGGAACTTGTCGGTGTAGTCGGCGGCGACCGCGGGATCGACGGGACGGAAGCCGTTCTCGGCCCAGATCTTCTGGCCGTCGGCGGTGTACAGGTAGTCGTTCAGCGCGTTGGCCTGCTCGAGGTTGGCGCTGGAGTTGATCACGGCCACGGGGTTGTCGATGCGGAAGGTCTGGTCCGGAACGATGTGCTCCACCGGCTGGCCCTGGCCCTCGAGCAACAGTGCCTCGTTCTCGTAGCTCAGCAGCACGTCACCCTGGCCCTGCAGGAAGGCCTCGGACGCGGAGCGGCCGGAGTCCGGCTGCACAGGGAAGTGCTTGACCAGTTCGGTCACGTAGTCGAGGCCGGCCTGGCGATCCTGGCCGCCGTTGCTGACGGATGCGTACGGCGCCAGCAGATTCCACTTGGCGGAACCCGAGCTCAGCGGGCTGGGACTGATGACCTGGACGTCGGGACGGATGAGGTCTTCCCAGGTCTTGATGTTCTTGGGGTTGCCCGGCCGCGTCACGATGGAGACGACGGAGCCGAAAGGCACACCGCCGTAGGCATTCTGGTTCCAGGCCTCGTCGACCTTGCCGGCTTTGACCAAGCGGGTCACGTCGGGCTCGACCGAGAAGTTGACGATGTCGGCGGGTGCACCGTCGGCGACCTTGCGGGACTGGTTGCCCGATGCGCCGTAGTCCGCGTTGATGGTGACGTTGTCACCGTTCTCCGAGGACGCGAACGCCGCGCCGATGGCATCCCACCCGTTCTTCGGGACGGCGTAACCGACGAGCGTCAGCGACGGACCCGAGGTGGATGCGGCTGTCTCACCGACGGTGTCGGAGGAGCCGGACGAGCAGGCGGTCAGCGCGAGCAGAGCCGCGGCAGCGGCTGTGGACACTAGGCGAACGCGACGTGATGGGAACACGAGTTACCTCTCGGGGACCGCGCCCACCATCGACGGTGGCGCGCGTGAATGTGAAGGGCGGAAAGGTGACGGGACTGATTACGTGCTGACGAGCGGAACGCGCCGGTTCGAGCGAACGGGGCGCGGCGTAAGGGTCAGCGACAGTCGACGTCAGCGACCGCGAGCATGCCCACAGCGATCAGCGCCAGCTCATGGCGGATCGGGTGGGAGGATGCGTCGGACACAGCCGAGAATTTAGCAGAAGGCGGGGACGACTCCGCTATCGAGTCAGCAGCCAGGCGACGATCACCAGCAGAATGAGGGCGATCAGGGCTGATGTCACACGCGAGCGGGGCAACTTCTCTCACTTCTCTTCCGGACGGACGGGGGTGGCCGCCGTCTCTCGACGGAACATCCGACGTCGTGCGTCGAAGAGCGTGGACAACACGATGTCCACGACGTACGCCGTGATCGCGGCGGCCGGTACGACGACAGCCAGCACGACGGCAACCTGCGGGATGAACGGGAGCCCGGCGATCCAGAGTTCCACTCCGTCCCACCACGAGCCCACTGCGTTCACACCCACCGACAGTAGTCGCTTCGACAGTGAGGGCCCAGCAGTGGACTACGGGGGCGGACCACTCCATGATGGGCGAATGAGTCCGTTCGACGAACAGTCCGTGGTTCCCCGCGTCGCGAGCGCCGGTGAAGCCACCTTCGGGCCGGCGTCGGCCGACACACCCGACGAAGGTGGAGCGCTCGACGCGGTCCCCGGCACGTCGCAGACATGGCTGCCCCACCGCACCACGTTCCCCCCCATCGACGACTACGCCTTCCTGTCGGACTGCGAGACGACCTGCCTCATCGCCCGCAACGGGGCCGTGGAGTGGATGTGCATCCCTCGCCCCGACTCCCCCAGCATCTTCGGGGCCGTGCTCGACCGGGGCGCCGGACATTTCCGCATCGGCCCCTACGGGCAGAACGTGCCCGCAGCGCGGCGCTATCTCCCCGGCGGCCTGATCGTCGAGACGACGTGGCAGACCGAGACCGGATGGTTGGTCGTCCGGGACGCTCTCGTCATGGGCAAGTGGCACAACACCGACGAGCGGTCACGGACACACAAGCGCGCACCGTCGGACTGGGATGCCGAGCACTGCCTGATCCGCAGCGTGAAGTGTGTCAGCGGCACGGTCGAGTTGGAGATGACCTGCGAGCCCGCCTTCGACTACCACCGCAAGGCGGCGGTCTGGGAGTACACCGGAAAGGTGTACGAGGAAGCGACGGCCACCGTCAGTGCGGGCGACGGCTCGGAGCCCACCCTGAAGTTGACGACCAACCTGCGCATCGGCCTCGAAGGACGCGAGGCCCGCGCGCGTACACGCATGACGGAGGGCGACAACGTCTTCGTCGCGTTGTCGTGGTCGACGCTCGATCCTCCTAGGACGTTCGAGGAGTCCGCCGAGAAGATGTGGCAGACCGCGGAATGCTGGCGCCAGTGGATCACCATCGGCCGCTTCCCCGACCATCCGTGGCGCGGGTACCTCCAGCGAAGCGCCTTGACCCTGAAGGGACTGACGTACGCCCCGACCGGCGCCCTGCTCGCGGCGAGCACCACCTCCCTGCCGGAAACACCGGGCGGCGAACGCAACTGGGACTACCGCTACGCCTGGGTGCGCGATTCCACCTTCGCCCTGTGGGGTCTATACACCCTCGGCCTGGACCGCGAAGCGAACGACTTCTTCTCCTTCATTTCCGACGTCACGTCGGGCCCGGACGGCAAACCCGTTCCGCTGCAGGTGATGTATGGCATCGGCGGCGAACGCACGCTGGAGGAAGAAGAGCTGGGCCACCTGTCCGGATACGACGGTGCCCAGCCGGTGCGCATCGGCAACGGCGCGTACAACCAGATGCAGCACGACATCTGGGGCACGATGCTCGATTCGGTCTACCTGCACGTGCGGTCCCGTGAGAACGTGCCGGAGTCGTTGTGGCCGTTGCTCAAACGCCAGGTCGAGGAAGCTATCGAGCATTGGCGCGAACCCGACCGTGGCATCTGGGAAGTGCGCGGTGAACCCCAGCACTTCACGTCGTCGAAGGTGATGTGCTGGGTCGCTCTCGATCGTGGCTCCAAGCTCGCGACCTTGCACGGGGAGAAGACGTACGCCGAGCAGTGGAACACGATCGCGGACGAGATCAAGGCCGACATCCTCGAGCACGGCGTCGACGAGCGCGGGGTGTTCACCCAGCGGTACGGCCACGAATCGCTCGATGCGTCGCTGCTGTTGGTCCCCCTGCTGCGCTTCCTCCCGTCGGACGACGAGCGGGTGCGGGCCACCGTGCTCGCCATCGCGGACGAGCTGACCGAAGACGGTCTGGTCCTGCGCTACCGCGTCGACACCACCGACGACGGCCTGTCCGGCGAGGAGGGCACCTTCACCATCTGCTCGTTCTGGTTGGTGTCGGCGCTGGTGGAGATCGGCGAACTGCACCGTGCGAAGCGACTGTGCGAGCGCCTTCTGGGGTTCGCGAGCCCCCTCAAGCTCTACGCCGAGGAGATCGACGCGAAGACCGGACGGCACCTGGGCAACTTCCCCCAGGCGTTCACCCACCTCGCGCTGATCAACGCCGTCGTCCACGTCATCCGTGCGGAGGAAGCGGTGCAGGCCGGGCAGTTCCAGCCTGCCCACGGCCACCACTCCTGACCGGCCCTATCACTCGGGCGTATCGAGCCTCAGGGCGTTGGCCCACAGCCGAGTCGCGGTGTGGACCAACTGCTCCGAGGAGCACGACGGTGCGACGCCGAGGGCGGGTTCGACGACGAAGTGGGTGAACGCCAACCGGGAGATCATGCCGGACAACGCCAGCGAGGCGACGAACGCGTCGACACCGGTGTCGGCCAGTTCGCGTTCCTGGAGGTCGGCGATGCTGCGAGCGTTCCGTCTGATGAACGCGTCCGCACGGTCGCGGCGTAGCCGGCGGAAGTTCGGATCCACCGCCGCGACCTGCTCGAGAACTTCCATCAGCTTCGCGTTGCGCTCGTACGCCTCGAGATACGCCCGGTTGCTGGCTTCGATGATCGCGACCGGATCACCGTCGTCGGGCACGTGTTCGGTGCCCGGATGCATCATGTCGTCCTGAGCGACCTCCAGGACCGCCGCGAGGATTTCTTCCTTGCCCGCGAAGTAGGTGTAGAAGGTTCCGGACGAGCACTGTGCTTCATCGGTGATGTCCACCAACCGGGCCTCGAGGTATCCGGCCCGCTCGAAGACCACGCGGGCGGCAGCGACCAGCGAGGCTCGGGTGCGCACACCGCGACGGGTGACGGGCGGTGTGCGAAGAAGGCCCGCGTCGGCCAGCGACGGAGGTGCGTCGTCCGGTTCCGACACGGTCCCCGTCACTTCTTGGGCTTGTCCGCCGACGCGTCGGTGGACAGTGCAGCCACGAATGCTTCCTGCGGAACGTCGACGCGTCCGATGGTCTTCATGCGCTTCTTGCCCGCCTTCTGCTTCTCGAGCAGCTTGCGCTTACGGCTGATATCGCCGCCGTAGCACTTGGCCAGAACGTCCTTGCGAATTGCCCGGATGTTCTCGCGCGCAATGATCTTCGAGCCGATGGCGGCCTGGATCGGGATCTCGTACTGCTGGCGCGGGATGAGATCTTTCAGTCGCGTGGTCATCTTGTTGCCGTAGGCGCCGGCCGCATCCGCGTGCACGATCGCAGAAAACGCGTCCACCGCCTCACCCTGCAGCAGGATGTCCACCTTGACCAGGTTGGCCGACTCCTCGCCGATCTCCTCGTAGTCCAGGCTCGCGTACCCGCGGGTGCGCGACTTCAGGATGTCGAAGAAGTCGAAGATGATCTCCGCCATCGGAATGGTGTAGCGCAGTTCGACGCGCGTCTCGGACAGGTAGTCCATGCCGCCCATCTCGCCGCGGCGGCTCTGACACAGCTCCATGATCGAGCCGATGAATTCGCTCGGCGAGATGATGGTGCACTTGACCATCGGCTCGAAGACGGCCTTGGCCTTGCCTTCCGGCCAGTACGACGGGTTGGTGACGATGTGTTCCGCACCGTCGTTCATCTCGACGCGGTAGACCACGTTGGGTGATGTGGAAATGAGGTCGAGGCCGAACTCGCGCTCGAGACGCTCACGGGTGATCTCCATGTGCAGCAGTCCGAGGAAGCCGCATCGGAACCCGAAGCCGAGGGCGACGGACGTCTCCGGCTCGTAGGTCAGCGCCGCGTCATTGAGCTGCAGCTTCTCGAGGGCGTCGCGAAGGTCCGGGTAGTCCGAACCGTCCACCGGATAGAGACCGGAATAGACCATCGGGCGTGGTTCGCGGTAGCCCGTCAACGCTTCGGTAGCGCCGTTCTTCGCACTGGTGACGGTGTCGCCGACCTTGGACTGGCGCACGTCCTTCACGCCGGTGATGAGGTAGCCCACCTCGCCGACACCGAGTCCCTTGGTGGCCTTCGGGTCCGGGGACACGATGCCGACCTCGACGAGTTCGTGCGTCGATCCCGTCGACATCATCGTGACCTTCTCGCGCGGCAGGATCTTGCCGTCGACGACACGCACGTAGGTGACCACGCCGCGGTAGGCGTCGTAGACGGAGTCGAAGATCATCGCGCGCGCCGGTCCGTCCGGGTTACCGACGGGAGCGGGCACCAGGCGGACGACCTCGTCCAGCAGTGCCTCGACGCCCATGCCCGTCTTGCCGGACACGCGGAGAACGTCGTCCGGCTCGCAGCCGACGATGTGCGCGATCTCCGCGGCGTAGCGATCCGGGTCCGCGGCGGGGAGGTCGATCTTGTTCAGCACCGGGATGATCGTCAGATCTTTCTCCAGCGCCAGGTACAGGTTGGCCAGGGTCTGCGCTTCGATGCCCTGCGCGGCGTCGACCAGCAGCACTGCGCCCTCGCACGCTTCGAGGGCTCGCGAGACCTCGTAGGTGAAGTCGACGTGGCCGGGGGTGTCGATGAGGTGCAGGACGTGTTCGGTCTCGCCCACCTTCCACGGCAGCCGGACGTTCTGCGCCTTGATGGTGATTCCGCGCTCACGCTCGATGTCCATGCGGTCCAGGTACTGGGCACGCATCGACCGGTCGTCGACGACGCCGGTGAGCTGCAGCATGCGGTCGGCCAGCGTCGACTTGCCGTGGTCGATGTGGGCGATGATGCAGAAGTTACGGATCCGAACCGGATCCGTGAACGTCGTGTCCGCGAAGTTGGTGATGGGGTGCTCCTGACGAGACGGCCGTGGTCACCTACAGAATATCTGCACGTCACCACGGCCGGGGTCCCGGGCGGTAGTGCGTGGTCAGGCCGGGGTGTTCGTCGTGGCAGGGCCGCTTCCGGCGAGTGTGGACGAGAACGCCGGAACCAGCGAGTCCAGCAGGTACGGAAGGCTCAGCGGCGAGGTGAAGTAGATGGCGCCCGCGGTGATGCCGTCGGTGAAGACGAGGCGGTTCTCTCGCACTTCCTCCAGCGTGCCGTAGATCGGCTCGGCCTCGAGGGCAGCACGATCGTCCGGCCCCTCGGTCGCCCAGAGCAGCACGTCGGCGGCGTCGAGAACCGAGAGATTCTCGAGCGGGATGTACGCCTGCGCGTCTTCTTCGGTGACGAACGCATTCAGCTCGGACGGGATCTCGAAGCCCAGCGAGGTCAGGAAGTCCGTGCTCAGACCGTCCTGGTACGCGATGGCCTGGTTGTCGTACAGGGCGTTCTGCAGCAGGACCGCCTTCTTACTTGCGAACTCCGGGTGTGCCTGCGCCGCCTCGCGGTACTGCGCGCGTACGTCGTCGACCAGCGCGTTCGCCTCGGCCTCCTTGCCCAGCGCGAGTCCGATGGTGCGCGCCTGCTGATCCCACGGCTCGAAGTACGGCGAGTCGGGGTCACTGTGCGCGATGGTCGGCGCGATGGCACTCAGACGTGTGTAGTCGTCCTCGCTCATGCCGGCGTTGGTGCCGATGATGAGGTCCGGCTCGAGGGCGGTCACCTTCTCGAACTGGATGCCGTCCGTCTGCGACAGCACCTCGGGATGCGCGCCGCCCAGCAGATCGTGCGCCCACGGCCAGGTGGCGTCGGGCTGCTCGCCGTACCACTCGGTGACGCCGACGGGAACGACGCCCAGGGCCAGCAGGGTGTCCTGTTCGGTCAGCCCGACGGAGACGATGCGCTGGGGGTCGTCGGGCACGACCGTCTCGCCGAATGCGTGCGACACGGTCACCGAACCGTCGGTCGCGGAGTCGGCGTCCGCGCCCGACGAACATGCCGACAGCATCGCCGTCACCGCTACACCCAGTGCCAGGACCGCGCGGCCCCTTCGTCGTACTCCCCGTCGAATCACGTCATTCCCTTCAGCTGTCGAGAACCTCTCGAATCGGGCTCAGGGTAGCCTAAGCTCACTAGCCGTGGGTGAGCGTCGATTCGCATCCTCGGTAGCCTGTCCGGATGGCAACGTTGGCGTCGATCGGCAAGAAACTGGGACGACTCGCAGTAGCGGAGGGCCCACGGCTGTTCCGGCAGCTGCAGAGGTCCGGCGCGCTGGACAAAGTCACCCAGTCCATCGGACAACGGGTCGGTGCGTCGACTGCGACGCCGCCTCGGACCGCACCGTCGGGACGGCCGGTCAGCTCCACGTCGTCGCCCACCGCGGCACGCGCACGACGCATCGAGTACTCCCCCGCGCTCGACGGTGCAGCGGATCCCGGCGAGATCGTCTGGACGTGGGTCGCCTACGAAGAGGACCCGTCACAGGGCAAGGACCGCCCGGTGCTCGTGGTCGGCCGGGACGGATCCACCCTCCTGGGCCTGATGTTGTCGAGTCAGAGCAAGCACGAGGGCGATCGCGACTGGCTCGGGCTGGGCGGTGGATCCTGGGATGCGCAGGGCCGGCCCAGCTGGGTCCGCCTCGACCGTGTCCTCGACGTCCCCGAGGACGGCATCCGCCGCGAGGGTGCCGTGTTGCCGCGCGATCGCTTCGACCTGGTTGCCGGGCGGCTGCGCTCCGACTTCTCCTGGCACTGACTTGCCCGTGCCTGAAGGTCCATAACTCCCTCGGATCGACGGGATTCCGTCGATCCGGGCGAGTTGTGGACGCTCCGACTCGATACGCTCGACAGCACGAGTGTCGAGAATCGGACGCGGCAACCCCTGGCGCAGCAGGGTTTCCCGGTGCTACCGTGCTTCTGCGGATGTGAATTTCCGCCCATTCCCCTCTCACCGGCGGCACATCCCGCGTCACATTCCTTCGAACCATCCGCACTGGTAGTGCGTTCACTGTGACCCTCACGCATTCCCCGGACTCGCTCGACATCGTCAGCGGAGCCCTGTCCCATCTCTCCCACCGTGCCCGTGCACTCGACACCGGGCCGCTCGAAGAGCCTGCGCTGCATATCTTCTCGCACCTGGCCGTACCCCCGGATGCGGTGATCTCGCATCGACGGTCCCTTCCCACCTATCACGCCGCGACCCTCGTCCTCACCGTCCAGGCCTACGCGGACCGCCACTCGGATCCGCCGGAAGCTGCAGCGGCACAACGATGGTCGTCACTCCGCGGCCGCGAAGTTCCCCACGAGGACCTCGTCACGTTGCTGCGATCATGTCACCGCAGTGGCCGCGTCCGAGGAGGCCCCGTCGAGTACCGGTCGGTGGACACCGGTCCCGAGTCGACGATGTCCGTCCCGGCCTTCGGGTTGCTCGACACCTACTCGCCCGGCGGAATCCCCGTGGCGGTTGCGATCCACATCCCGGACCCGGCGCATCAGACGCCACTGCAGATCGAGGTGATCTGCGGCGATCGGGACGCCGGCGCGAGCACGCTGGACAGCATCGTCTCGCTCATGGACGAGCACGACGTCATGCGCGGCCAGGTCCTCACGCTGGGGAGCAGCGGCGGACGGGGCAACGGGCTCGTGGGATTCATGACGAGACCCACCGTCGCGGCCGATGACTTGATCCTTCCCGACGGCACCCTCGAGGCGATGACCCGTCATCTCGTCACCGTCGGATCCTCAGCAGCACGACTACGTGAAGCGGGCCAACACGTGGGTCGCGGCATACTCCTGTACGGCCCACCGGGAACCGGCAAGACCCACACGGTCCGCCACCTGCTCGGACTCGTGCCGGACAGCACAGTCATCGTGCTGACCGGGTCCGCGATGCGCCACATCGCAGAGGCCACCACTCTGGCACGCCGCCTGAGCCCGTCGGTCGTAGTCGTCGAGGACGTCGATCTCATTGCCCGGGAGCGCGAGGAAACGGGTGTGAACTCGCTCCTGTTCGCCTTGCTCGATGCGATGGACGGCATGGACGGCGACGCGGACGTGACGTTCGTGCTCACTACGAACAGGCCCGATTCCATCGAGCGAGCGGTCCGAGACAGACCCGGACGCATCGATCTCGCGGTCGAGATCCCGCTGCCCGACGCCCGCGGTCGCGCCCGGTTGGCGGAGCGCTATCTGTCGGCAGTGGACATGGCAGCCGACCTCACGCCGCTCCTCGACGCGACCGAGGGCGGAACCGCCTCGTACGTAAGGGAACTCGTCCGCCGCATCGTGGTCGCCGCGATCGAGCGCGACGACCACGATGTCGACGGACGCAGAACGATGATCACCGACAGTGACATCGCCGCGGTTCTGACCGCCTGCGTGGACGAGCGTCAGAGACTGACCCGCTCACTGCTGGGCGGATCGAGCGTCACGCCAGGCGGGTGATCTCCACGACCACGTCGAGTTCGGTGGACCCGCCACCGGAGAAGATGCCCTTCAGCGGCGGCACGTCGGCGTAGTCGCGCCCGATCCCTACCGACACGTGCTGCTCGTTGACCGGAACGGCGTTGGTCGGGTCGTAGCCCCACCAGGATCCGGTCCACGCCTCGATCCACGCGTGCGACTGCCCCTCGACCGAATCACCCACCACCGCTTCGGCATTGGGGTGCAGATATCCGGAGACGTAGCGGGCAGGGATGCCGATGCTGCGGAGCAACACCAGCGTGAGGTGTGCGTAGTCCTGGCAGACGCCCTTCTTCTCGGCCCACGCCTCCACTGCGGACGTGTGCACCCCGGTGGTGCCGGGAACGTAGGACATCTCCTGATTCACCCAGTTGCAGACGGCCACCACGGCGTCGTACGGCCCCAGATCCTTCGCCAGCTTCTTCGCGACGGCCGTCAGCTGGCGGTTGCGGGGGACGTAGGTGCTGTGGCCGAGCAACTCGTTGAACCTGTCCACCACGGGGGCGGCGGCCAGGTCCTCCCAGTCGAGGGTCTCCTCCGGCGGGACGAACGCGTCCGTCTCGACGACGGAGGAACCCGCCACCTCGAGGGACGTGTGCGGTGCGTGGAGGTCGAATGCCGTGACCGCGGTGCCCCAGTAGTCGGTGTACCGGTACGACCTGGTCGCGGGATCTGTCTCGACGCGATTGAGAATGACGTTCTGCCGGGTGTCGCTCCGCGGCGTCAGTCGGGCCTCGTTGTACGAGGACGTGACCGGTGCGTCGTAGTTGTACCCCGTGGTGTGCACGACGCGCATCCGCCAGCTCACAGTTCACCCTCCAATTGTGCTTCGTCCGTTCGGCTTCCGGCGTCGGTCCAGGCGACCCAGGGCGCTGCGTGGAAGTACTGCTTGGAGATCGCCTCACCCACCTCGCGGCAGGTCTCCTGCAGCGACATCAGACGGTCCTGCAGGTCTTCGAGCAGAACGCCAGGCTGCAGGAACTCGAGTTCACTGCGCGCGCGGCCGAGCAAGCGCTGCGCCTCGGCCCGGGAACCGACGCGCATGTCCGGGTGGTGGTCCAGGCTGTCCAGGGAGTGCTCGGCCTCGCTCAGTGCGTAGAACACCGAGCGCGGGAACAGTCGGTCGAGCAGCATGAACTCCAGGACGCGCTGGGCGTCGAGAGCACCGCGGTAGGTCCGCAGGTAGGTGTCGTGCGCACCGGCCGACCGCAGCACCGTGACCCACGCGGGAGACGAGGGGCGGTCGCCGGCACGAGCGAGCAGCAACCGGACGGTCATGTCGATGCGCTCCACGGAGCGACCGAGCAACAGGAACCGGTAGCCGTCGTCGCGACTCAGCGTCGAGTCGGCGAGGCCGGCGAACATCGCTGCGCGCTCCTCGATGAACCCGAGGAACTCGTGCGGGCCCAGACGCTTCGACGCTCGAATGCGGTCGCCGAGTGCGTTGTACGTCGTGTTGAGGCACTCCCACATCTCGCTCGACGTGACCTCGCGGGCACCTCGGGCATTCTCGCGGGCACTGGACAACGAGTCGACGATGGATCCGTTGCCCTCGCGGGAGAACGCGACCAGTTCCGTCAACGACCACACGTCCAGGCGCTCGTCGGGAAGCTCGAATCCCAATACGCGCAACAGCACTCGTGAGGTGTGGTCGGGGTCGACCGTCGCGTCCTCGAGCAGCTGGTGCACCGTGACGTCGAGGATGCGCGCGGTGTCGTCGGCACGTTCGACGTAGCGTCCGATCCAGTACAGCGATTCGGCGTTGCGAGCTAACATCAGCGGGCACCGTCCTTCGGGGAGTGGGTCAGCTGTTGCTGCTGCTGTTGGATCTGCTGGCTGTTGAGCTCGGGGCCTTGCTCCGCGGTGGGTGACGACGGGGGTTCGGACACGATCTCCGCCCCACCGAGCTCACGCTCGTCCTCCTTGGTCGCGCGGCCGGCCAGGACCCAGGTGTCCTTGCTGCCGCCGCCCTGGCTCGAGTTGACCACCAGGGATCCCTCGGGAAGCGCCACGCGGGTCAGGCCGCCGGGCAGCACCCAGACGTCGTCGCCGTCGTTCACGGCGAACGGCCGCAGATCGACGTGCCGCGGCGCGAGCTGGTCACCGATCTTGGTGGGCACCGTCGACAGCTGCACCACGGGCTGCGCGATCCATCCGCGCGGATCGGCCCGGATCTTCTTGCTGATCGTGGCCAGTTCCTTGGGCGACGCGTCCGGGCCGAACACGATGCCGTATCCGCCGGAGCCCTCGACGGGCTTGATCACCAGTTCGTCGACTCGGTCGAGCACCTCTTCGCACTCGTCCGGCAGCCAGCACCGGAACGTGTCGACGTTGGCCAGGAGCGGCTTCTCGCCGAGGTAGTACTCGATGATCGTCGGCACATACGTGTAGGTGAGCTTGTCGTCGCCGACACCGTTGCCGATGGCGCTGGAGATGACGACGTTGCCGGCGCGCGCGGCGTTGACCAGTCCGGCCACACCGAGCACCGAGTCGGGTCGGAACTGCATGGGATCGAGGTAGTCGTCGTCGATGCGGCGGTAGATCACGTCGACCTGACGCTCACCCTCGGTGGTGCGCATGTAGACGACGTTGTCTCGACAGAAGAGGTCGCGGCCCTCCACCAGCTCGACGCCCATCAGGCGGGCGAGCAGGGAGTGCTCGAAGTACGCGGAGTTCGCCACCCCGGGCGTGAGGACGACGACGGTGGGATCCGCCTCGTTGATGGCGGCGGCAGCACGCAGCGCGCGCAGCAGGTGTGTGGCGTAATCGCCGACCGCGCGCACACGGTGGCTCGCGAACAGGTCGGGGAAGACGCGCGCCATGGTGCGGCGGTTCTCCATCACATAGGAGACGCCCGACGGCGACCGCAGGTTGTCCTCGAGGACGCGGAAGGTGCCCTCGGCGTCACGGATCAGGTCGATGCCCGCGACGTGGATGCGCACTCCGTTGGGGGGCACGATGCCGAACGCCTCGCGGTGGAAGTGTTCACACGACGTCACCAGGGACTTCGGGACCACGCCGTCGCGCAGGATCTCCTGCTCCCCGTAGATGTCCGCCAGGAAGAACTCGAGTGCCTTGACCCGCTGCTTGATCCCGCGCTCGAGCTTGTTCCACTCGGACGCCGCGATGACCCGGGGCACTTGATCGAGGGGGAACGGACGCTCCTGCCCCTCGAGGGCGAACGTGATGCCCTGGTCGACGAACGCGCGACCCAGAGCGTCGGACCGCGCCTCGAGTTCGGCGGCGTCGGACGGTGCGAGCGCTTTGTGGATCCCTTTGTAGGGACCGCGGAGCCCGCCGTCGCCGTCGAACATCTCGTCGAAGGCGAGCCCGTACTTGCCGATATCGGCGTACCCGTCGAACACACTGGGCCCGGATTGGGACTGTGTCTGCCTGCGAGCCTTCTTCGCCTGTGGCGCTGCCGCTGATCGAGGACTCATGGTGGCCATGCTGCCTCACAGTTCACAATGGGGCACGGTGGACACGGTAATTCTCTGCAACCTCACGAGCCTCCCCGCTCCCCGAGGTCACCGAATTGGGTTCCGTCCCGGGCGCTGGTAGTCTCGTACGTCGGGCGTGGGGACGGTTGTCTGTTCCCGCCGCTACAAGCTTTCACAAGCACTGCACGTACGGCTCGAGAATGTTCCCCGGAGTCAGCCGTCCCGGACCGAGAAGAGACGAAGGATAACTACGCGTGGCCAACATCAAGTCCCAGGTCAAGAGAATCGGCACCAACGAGCGTCAGCGTCTGCGTAACCAGTCGGTGAAGTCGTCGCTGCGGACGGTCATCCGTTCGTTCCGCGAGGCCACCGAGGCCGGCGACAAGACGAAGGCCGAAGAGATCCTGCTGACCGCGAGCCGCAAGCTCGACAAGGCTGCCAGCAAGGGTGTCATCCACAAGAACCAGGCTGCCAACAAGAAGTCGGCACTCTCGCTCGCCTTCAACAAGCTCTGATCGTTCGACAGGTACGTCCGCCGAGCAGACTCATCTCGAGAGTCCCGGTGCAGTAGCTTGATCGGATTCCGCCCCGGGTGTTCACTCCCCCGGGGCGGTTTCGTGTCTGCGGGTCAGCTTCCGGAGCTCAAGCCGGCGACCACGTTCACGGCCCGTTCGACCGCGTAGTCGGCGTCGGCCGCCTGACCTTTGACGTCCGCATTCAAGGCCGCGACGATTCGCAGTGCCTCACCGATCCGCTGCGGATCCCACAGACGCGCCTGCGCCTGCGCCTTCTTGACCTTCCAGGGCGGCATTCCCAACTCCGACGCCATCCGGAACGGGTCTCCCCGCCCCGCGGAACCGACGCGCGCCACCGTGTGGACCGCATCCGCCAGTGCGTCCGCCAGCAGGACGTGAGGGGTGCCGCCGAGCATCGCCCAGCGCAGCGCCTCCAGCGCACCGGCCCGGTCCCCCGACACCGCCTTGTCCGCGATGTCGAACCCGGTGACCTCGGCTCGGCCGGAGTAGTAGCGACGCACGGCGGCCACATCGACCTTGCCCGCCGTGTCGGACACCAGTTGCGAGCACGCCGCGGCGAGTTCCCGCAGATCCGAGCCGATTGCATCCACGAGTGCGGCGATGGCATCGGGCGCCACACGGGTCTCGTGATGCGACCGGAACTCGGCGCGGACGAAGTCGACGCGGTCACTGGCCTTGGACAACTTGGCGCACTCGTGCACGACGGCGCCGGCCTTCTGCAGCACACCCACCATGGACTTGGCGCGACCTCCACCCGAATGCAGGACGACGAGAACGACTCCGTCGATCGGCGAGGCGGCCGCATCCTGCACCAGCGCCACCGCGTCCTTGCCCGCCTCCGCGGCCGAGTCGAAGATGACCACGCGGTCCTCCGCGAAGAGGGACGGGCTGAGCAGCTCGGCGAGTTCGGCGACAGTGGTGTCGCCGGCGCGGAGCCTGTCCACCGGGACGTCTGCCCCGTCGCCGACCGTCGCCTTCTTCATGTCGGAAACGATGGACGACACCGCGCGTTCGACGAGAAGTTCCTCGTCGCCCAGGACGAGGTGCAGGGGTGCGGGACGATCGGATGCGGAACTCACCGGTCGATGGTGCCATGTCTGCCCGACAGGGAACGGTCGCCCGACGTGAGCCTCCTGCCCGACGCGATTCTCCGGATCAGCACAGCCGCCGCGAGCCCGGCCGCTATGGCGACGCCGACCACGACTGCCCCGGCAGGCCCCGTCGGCGTCGACACGGAGGAACCGGGCACGGAGGCGGTCCACGCCGCGACGTTCACCAGCCATCGCAACGGCAGCCACGCCACACCGGCGACGACCGCACCCGCATCGACGTTCACGACGGCGACGACCGCGGCGAGCGCCCCCACCACCGTGACCGGTCCGACCACCGGTGCCGCCACGACGTTGGCGATCACCGAATACAGCGAGAACGTCCCCACCATGGCCGCGACCAGCGGAGCCGTCACGACATGGGCGGCGAGAGCAACGGCAACCGCATCGAGGACCGGACGCCGACGCGGCTCGTCGTCGGGTCCCGTGCCCGCGAGGAACTGTGTGATGACCGGTGCCACGACGACCAGGGCCGCCGTTGCCGTCACCGACAGCGCGAACCCCCACGACACCGCCAGCGCGGGGTCCACGGCCAGCAGGAGGAGAACCGCGGTACACAGCGCGGGCATGACGTGACGGCGCCGACCCGTCATCACCGCGAGCAGTCCCAGCACACCCATGACCGCCGCGCGCAGCACGCTCGGCGAGGGCCGGGCCACGACGACGAAGGCGACGAGAACGATGCCGGCGACCACCGCGGTCGTGCGGGGACCGACCGTGAGCAGCCGAGCGAGGAGAACGACCGACCCGACGAGGAACGTGAAGTTCGCGCCGGACACGGCCGTCAAATGTGACATTCCGGCTGCGGCGAACGAATCCTCAACGGCAGGAACGAGACCGGAGCGATCCCCGACTACCATGCCGGGCAGGAGACCCGCCTCCTCCGCGGGCAGCGCTGTCTCCGACGCGTCGGCGAGGGCGGCGCGGATGCGTCCCGACCACCTCAGCGCGGCGGAGGGTTGCCCTGCATCGGGAGGACCCGTGGCGCGGGCGACAGCGTCGACGGCACCCACTCGGTCGGGTACGGCCAGGATCGCGCGGAACGTCACTGCCGCACCGGGTTCGAGGTCGATCCACCCGTCGGGGGCACCGAAGACGGTGATGCGGGCCGACCCGTCCACGACCTGTCCGCGCAGTGTGACGCGATGGGCGCGCACCGGGACGACGACCTGATCGGCGAACGATCCCGTGATGCGCCGGGGATCGTCGGTGACGACTCCGACCACGGTCGCGGACGATCCACGCTCGGCGCCCTCGCGCACCGGACCGGTGGTGACCGAATGGAGCCGTAGAGACGCCGCCACGGCGAAGCCGGCGGTCACTCCCAGGGCCGTCAGGAGGACGAGGGCAACCGCTGGGGCCCGGCCACGGCGCCGGAGTGTCGCTGCGACACCGGCTCCCACGACACACACCATCGCGAGCACGAGCGCCGACACCCAGCCGAAGGCCACCGCCACGATGCAGGCAGCCCACGCCCCGATCGCGGCGGGAACGAGCCGCAGGTCGGTCGCGGGACGTTCCGTCACGGCGTCACCAGATCTTTCAGGCGGCTCAGACGCGTGGGCCCGATTCCCGGCACCTCGGACAGCTGATCCACCGAACTGAACTGCCCGTTCTCGGTGCGCCACTCCACGATTGCGCTCGCCGTCACCGGTCCGACTCCCGGCAACGCGTCCAGTTCGGCCTCGGTTGCCTCGTTGAGGGAGACGGTGCCACCGACGGGCTCGGCGGCGTCGCCGTCCGCACTCGGTGGTCTCGCGGGACTCGCCGTGGGCACCGAGCCGGTCGTGGATCCGACGACGATCTGGTCCCCGTCCGACACCTTCTGGGCCCAATTCAGTCCGAACAAGTCCGCGTCGTCGCGCCGGCCTCCGGCTGCCGCGACAGCATCGGCGATGCGGGCCTCGGCCGGCACGGTGACCAAGCCCGGCCGCACGACGGCTCCGAGCACGCTGACCACGAGCAGGGACGGTGGTTCGACCGGTGACGCCACTGCCGCGGGCACCGCGTCGAGTGCGGGAAGTGGGGGAACCGGAGACACCTGCGGCGAGTCCCGCCAGACCAGTGCGGCGGTCGCCGCCACCACGACGGCGACCGCGACGGCCAGGGCACGCGCACCGCGCGAGCCGGGGTTCACCCGCAGGCGTGGGCGCGCTCGTTCGGGAGGGTCGAGTGCCGTATCGGGGACGTCGGCGTCGGTCTCGAGGGACATGAGCGCGACGCTAGGCCACGCCTGCGACTCCTCGGCCCCTCCGCGGCACACCCTGTGGATGACCGGGGTGCCTGTGGACAGGCGGCCGGATCAGGCCCGGACGGACGCCCGCACCGCGGCGAGGACGGCCTCGGCGACGCGCTCATGAGCGTCCCAACCCCAGTGGATTCCATCGGGATTGGCGTTGCCGGACACGATGTTCTCCTCGACTGCGTCCTTCAGATCCACCAGCTCGAGACCGTGTTCGGCAGCCCAGGCCGTCGTCGCACGGACCGCTGGTTCCCGACCGGCGTGTACGCGACCGTACGCATCGCACCGGTGCACGGACGGAAGCGTCGCGACGACCGGGATCTCGGGGCGGACGGCGGCGACGGCGGCGCGGATCTGCTCGAGGTAGTCGACGCTGAGGTGCGGAGGCAGAGCCACCGGTCGACCGAGGTGGGAGAGGCGAGGCTGCAGCCAGCCGTACGCGGCGCGGACTCCCCGTCGCAGGATCGGCGGACGAACGTAGCGGATCTGCTCCCGCAGCGCGGTGGGCAACGGTGACGGGAGCGAGTCCATACCGCCCGTCGCGAGGACGAGGGCAGCGGCGTTCGGGATCGCCGCCCACACCCGCGGATCCTGCGTCAACGCCCACCACGCGTCGCGACACGTCCATCCGATGCGTCCGACGAGTTCGACGTCCCAGCCCAGTTCACGCCCGACGATGGTCGGCCAGATCTTCGGGTGATCGGCCGCGAGGCCGCCCTCGGGACCGTAGTAGGCGAGCGAGTCGGCAATGACGAGCAGAACCGGACGATCGGCCATCAGAGCACGTCACCGGCCACGGCGGCGGTGGCGTTCCACACGTCCAGACGCCACGACGGTGCGCTCCCGTGTGCCGCGACCTGCACCCAGCTGGCGTTGCCCAGACCGCCGAGCACCGGCCAGCGGTCGACGGGAAGGTCCAGCAGGGCCGCCGTCAGCGCAGCGATAGTTCCCCCGTGCGCGACCACGACGACCGGCGACGTGGTCCACGCAGGATCGTCCAGCAACTCGTCGATCAGCGGCATCGACCGCTTCGCGACGTCGACACGCGACTCACCGCCCGGGGGACGGAATTCCGCGTCGGCACGCCAGGTCTCGCGGATTCCGGGCGAGACGTCGTCGACATCGAGATGAGTGAGTCCCTGCCAGTCGCCGAGATGCGTCTCCCGCAACCGCTCGTCCAGCTCGACGGGCACGCCCGTCGCCGTGGAGAGAGCCGACGCGGTGTCGTGCGCTCGCCGGAGGTCGGAGGACACGATGCGGTAGGGCTCGCGGGTCGCCAGTTCGCGCGCGGCCACCTCAGCCTGTGCACGGCCGACGTCGGTGAGCTCGGTGTCCAGGTGCCCCTGCATGCGCGAGGCGGCGTTGTACTCGGTCTGGCCGTGCCTCAGCAGAACCAGTCGGCGGACGGCAGGTGACGCTGCCGTCACTCGTCTACGCGAGTGTCGTCGGCCAGATCCTCGTCCGCCAGTACGTCGTCCCCCAGGTCTTCGTCTGCAAGGTCGTCGTCCTCGGCGATGTAGTCGTCGGTGCCGTGATCGTCCGTGCCGTACGTGGTGGTGCTGTCGACGGCGCCCAGACCCTCGATCTCGAGGACCGGGCAGTCCTTCCACAGACGCTCGAGGGCGTAGAAGTGCCGCTCGTCGTTGTGCAGCACGTGAACGACGACGTCGGCGTAGTCGAGCAGAGCCCACCGGCCTTCCCGTGTTCCTTCACGGCGGACCGGCTGGTGACCGGCGTCGCGCAGCTTCTCCTCGATGTTCTCGACGATGGCGTTGACCTGACGCTCGTTGGGTGCCGACGCGATGACGAAGCAGTCGGTGATGACGAGCTGGTCGGAGACGTCGAGTGCCATGACGTCGGCGGCGAGCTTCTCGTCCGCAGCGAGTGCGGCGATGCTGGCGACCTGGATGGCCTCGGGTGTTGCGCTCACGTGGTGTTCTCCTGATTTCGGATACTTCGGGTATTTCGGGTGTGTCAAGCAGGTCGGTCGTCGGTCACGTGTGTCGGTGCGGGCTCCGAGACGGTCGCGACGCCGTCGTCACGCTGCTCCCCTGCCCGCCGGTACAGATCACGCTTCGAGATGTACTGGACGACGCCGTCGGGAACGAGGTACCAGACGGGCCGGTTCTCGGCCGCTCGACGTCGGCACTCCGTCGAGGAGATCGCGAGGGCCGGGATCTCCACCAAGGTCAGGACGTCCTTCGGCAGGCGCTGAAGGTACTCGGCCAGGTGGTCCGCACCCAACTCGTACCCCGGCCGGGACACTCCGACGAACCGTGCCAGTTCGAAGAGTTCCTGCCAGTTCTGCCAGCCGAGAATGCTGCCCAGCGCATCCGCGCCGGTGATGAAGAACAGCTGGTCTCCGGGGTGCTGGCGCGAGAGATCCTGCAGCGTGTCGACGGTATAGGTCGGTTTGGCTCGGTCGAGGTCGACCCGGCTGACGGAGAAGCGCGGATTGGACGCCGTCGCCACCACCGTCATCAGGTAGCGGTCCTCGGCGGGGCTGACCGAACGATCCTCCTTCTGCCACGGTTGACCCGTGGGGACGAAGATCACCTCGTCGAGATCGAACCTGTCCGCGACCTCACTGGCGGCCACGAGGTGCCCGTGATGAATGGGATCGAATGTGCCGCCCATGACACCGAGGCGTCGTGGGCGTCTGCCCACGGGCTGCGTCGTCGGTTCCTGCACGAGGGTCGACTCTACGTGGGGGCGGCCGTCCCCGGTGCGCTGCACGCCGTCAGGAGCCGGCGGGGAGCAATCTGCTCACGACATCGGCCAGTTGCGACGCCGATCGGCACTCGTGCATCTGCACGACCCGCCGGTACACGTCGGCAGCGGAGTCGCCGGAGCCCCACTGCGCCGTCGGTTCCGGATTGAGCCAGTGCGCGTGCTTGGCGACGGTGACCATCTGCGCCAGCGCCTCGATCTTCGGGTCCCGATAGTTGGTCCGGGCATCGCCCAGGATCAGCAGCGACGACCGCGGCGTGAGCGACGTGAGGTGGTGGGCGACGAACGTCTCGAAGGAGTGGCCGTAGTCGGAGTGTCCGTCGTAGGTGATCAGCTCGGATTCGGCCACCATCCGCGACATGGACTCGGCGAACGACGTCCGCGCGAGGGTGGTGTCGAAGAAGCGGGTCACCTCGTCGGCGGCGTCGATGAAGGCGAATACGCGGACGCGGGAGAACTGCTCGCGCAGGGTGTGCACGAGTAGCAGGGTGAACTGGCTGAACCCGGCCACCGACCCGGACACGTCGCACAGGATCACCAGTTCCGGGCGGGCCGCGCGAGGCTTGCGATTGACCAGGTCGATCGGCACACCGCCCGTGGACAGTGATTTCCGCAGCGTCCGCCGCAGGTCGATGGACCCGGCACGTGAGCGTCGTCGGCGCGCGGCCAGCCTGCTCGCCAACAGTCGGGCGAGGGGGGCGACGTTCTTGCGGAGCGCCGCCAATTCCGTCTCGGTGGCGCGGAGGAAGTCGACGTCCTCGGCCAACCGCGGCACTCCGTACGACGCGACCCGTTCCTTGCCCAACACCTCGGCGGTGCGCCGACGTGTCTCCTTCTCGATCATCGACCGGAACTCGGCGATGCGGACCGCCGCGGTCCGGCGTGCCAACTCGGACTCGAAGTCGCCCGACGTCGGGTTGCCGGGATCGGTGGACCGGCCACGCAGACCCTCGAGGATCTTCGACATCAGCGTGCTCGGCTCGACGGCTCGCAACGTCTGGTACTCGGAGAAGGACTCGCCCTTGCTCGAGCTGTACTTGCCGTAGGTGTCGACGATGTCGCCGACGAGGCTCTGCACCTGCGCCATGGCCTCGGCGGAGCCCTCCGCCAGGAGTTCGGCGAGGACGTGCTTGAGCGCATCGAGATCGACGGTGCCGTCCTCCGCCAGTGGCGGCCGCACGGCCGAGTCGTCGTCCTGCGTCCGGGAACCCACCGCCACCGGAAACCAGAGGTCGAACAACGCATCGAACGCGGGACGGTGGCCCGGCCGGCGAACGAGTGAGCACGCCAGCCCCTCACGGACGACCTCGCGATCGAGCAGGTCGAGGACGGCCAGCACGGATCCTGCGTCGACGGTTTCCGACGGCCCCACATCGATGCCGCGCCGCCGCAGTGCCTCGACGAACCCGACGAGGTGCGCGGACAGACCGGTGACGTCCGAACCGGGAGCGCTGGGCTGGGCCATGCGTGTCAGCCGAGTCGCAGTTCGGCGATCGCGCGCTCCTGGTCCGACCGGTGCTTGAGGATGACGCCGAGGGTGGATCGCACCGCCGCATCGTTCACGTCGTCCATGCCGAGCGCGAGAAGCGTTCTGCCCCAGTCGATCGTCTCGGCCACCGACGGCAGCTTCTGAAGTTGCATATCGCGCAGCACCTGGACGGTGCGGACCATCTGCTCCGCCATTGCGGCCGGCAACTGGGGAACACGGCTGGCGAGGATGCGACGCTCGAGGTCCGCGTCGGGGAAGTCGAGGTGCAGGAACAGGCAGCGACGCTTGAGTGCCTCGGAGAGCTCACGGGTCGCGTTCGACGTCAGCACCGTGAACGGACGGCGTGTCGCGGTGATGGTTCCGAGTTCCGGAACCGTGATGGCGAAATCGCTCAGCACCTCGAGAAGAAGTCCCTCGATCTCGATGTCGGCCTTGTCGGTCTCGTCGATGAGCAGCACGGTCGGATCGCTGCGGCGGATCGCCGTCAGCAGGGGGCGCGAGAGCAGGAACTCCTCGGAGAAGACGTCGTGCCGGGTCTCGTCCCACCCTGCGCCGGAACTGGATTGGATGCGCAGGATCTGCTTGGCGTGGTTCCACTCGTACAGCGCGCGAGCCTCGTCGACACCTTCGTAGCACTGCAGGCGGATCAGTTCCGCGCCCGCAGCCTGGGACACGGCACGCGCCAACTCCGTCTTGCCGACGCCGGCGGGGCCCTCCACGAGGAGCGGCTTGCCCAGGCGGTCCGCGAGGAACACCGCGGTGGCAGTGGCCTTGTCGGCCAGGTAGCCGGTGGCGGCGAGTCGCGTCGACACGTCGTCGACGTCGGAGAAGAACGGGACCGTGTCGTGGGCAGTCTGGGTCACGCGGGTGGCCTTTCGTACGGAGTGGAAGTGGGAGTCAGGCCGGACGGATGTGGCCGTCGCCCTGCACGATCCACTTGGTCGAGGTGAGTTCGCGGAGACCCATCGGGCCGCGTGCATGCAGTTTCTGGGTCGAGATGCCGATTTCGGCGCCGAAGCCGAACTGCTCACCGTCGGTGAAGGCGGTGGACGCGTTGACCATGACGGCGGCGGCGTCGACACGCATCGTGAACGCCCGCGCCGCAGCGAGATCGGACGCGACGATGGCCTCGGTGTGCCCGGTTCCCCAGGTGTCGATGTGCTCGATCGCCGCGTCCACGCCGTCGACGACTGCCAGAGCGATGTCGTCGGACAGGTACTCCGTTCCCCAGTCCTCGTCCGTCGCAGGAATGAGACCGGGCAGGTCACCGTGGATGCGAACGCCGTTGTCGGACAGCGCCTGTATCAGTCGGGGAACGGCCACGTCGGCGATGGCGGCGTCGATCAGCACGGTCTCGGCCGCGTTGCACACGCTGACGCGTCGGGTCTTGGCGTTGAGCACGATGCGCTCGGCCATGTCCAGGTCGGCGGAGGAATGTACGTACACGTGGCAGTTGCCGACGCCGGTCTCGATGGTGGGGACCGTCGCGTCCCGCACGACCGCCGAGATCAGGCCCGCGCCGCCGCGGGGGATGACGACGTCGACGAGGCCGCGGGCACGGATCAGGTGGGTCACCGTGGATCGGTCCTCGCTGGAGAGCAGCTGTACGGCATCCGCGGGCAGCCCGATGGCGCTCAGGGCGCTGCGCAGGACACCGACGAGCGCCTCGTTGGACCGCGCGGCGGAGGACGACCCACGCAGCAGCACGGCGTTCCCGGACTTCAGCGTCAATCCGAACGCATCGACGGTGACGTTGGGCCGCGCCTCGTAGATCATGCCGACGACGCCCAGCGGTACGGCCACCTGACGGATCTCCAGGCCGTTCGGCAGGGTCCGGCCGTCGCGCATCTCCCCCACGGGGTCGGGAAGCGACGCCACCTGCCGGAGTCCCGCGGCGATGCCGTCGATCCGGTCGGGCGTCAGGCGCAGGCGGTCCAGCTGCGACGGCGGAGTTCCCGACGCGTCGGCGGACTCGAGGTCCACGGTGTTCGCGGCGAGGATCGCGTCCGACGAGGCGAGCAGCGCGTCGGCCGCGGCATGCAGCGCGTCGTTCTTCTGCGCGGTCGTGAGCAAGGCGAGAGCACGGGACGCCACCCGCGCGCGGCGAGCGGCAGCGTGAACCCCCGCCTCCAGGTCGACGCCGGTGCTGGTCGTGGTAGCAGTCACACAGCCAGGATAGGTCAGAGGCCGGTCGGGAATGTTCGGGGCGTTCGGTGGTTCTTCCGAGGGAGAGCAGGGGTATCTCGTGCGCCTGCAACCGGACATGGAAGGACGCCGTCGTGAGTGTGTTGTTCGAACCGTTGACCCTTCGTGGAGTGACTGTGCCGAATCGGGTGTGGATGTCGCCGATGTGTCAGTACTCGGCCGATGCCGAGGGTCCGAACACCGGAGCCGTCAACGACTGGCATCGCACGCACCTCGAGTCCCGCGCCGTCGGCGGTGTCGGGATGGTCATGACCGAGGCGGCTGCCGTCAGCCCCGAGGGACGCATCACCCCGTGGGACCTCGGCATCTGGAACGACACGCAAGCGGATGCGCTGGCCGAGGTGGTGGCCTCGATCACCCGATATGGCAGCGTTCCGGCCATCCAGCTCGCGCACGCGGGCCGTAAGGCATCGACCGAGGCACCGTGGCGCGGCGGGAAGCCGCTGGCTGCGGACCACGCGTTGGCGTGGGAGACGGTCGGCCCCAGCGCCGTCGAGTTCGGGCACTACCCGGCTCCGCGCGAGATGACGATCGCGGACATCGACCGCGTCGTCGACGACTTCCGGTCCGCAGCGATCCGCGCCGACCGGGCAGGTTTCGAGGTGGCCGAGGTGCATGCGGCGCACGGCTACCTGGCGCACCAGTTCCTCTCCGCCGCCAGCAATCTGCGCACCGACGAGTACGGCGGCAGCTTCGACAACCGCATCCGCTTCCTGCTGCGTCTGGTCGACGCGGTCCGCGAGGTCTGGCCCGCCGAGAAGGCCGTGTTCGTACGGGTGTCGGCAACCGACTGGACCGGCGAGGAGCGCGGCGTCGACTCGGAGGCTTGGACCCCCGATCAGACCGTCATGCTCGCGGACCGCCTGACCGATCACGGAGTGGACCTGGTCGACGTGTCCACCGGTGGCAACGTCGCCAAGGCGTCGATTCCGGTCGAACCCGGCTACCAGGTCCCGTTCGCTCGGCGCATCCAGAACGAGACGACTATGCCGGCAGCGGCGGTGGGCTTGATCACCGAACCGAAGCAGGCCGAGGACATCGTCAGCACCGGAGAAGCCGTGGCCGTGTTCCTGGCTCGCGAGCTCCTGCGTGACCCCTACTGGGCACGGCGGGCAGCACGCGAACTGGGTGCCGAGATCGCCCCCGGCACTCCCCCGCAGTACGAGCGGGCGTTCTGAGCCCTCGCCTTCCCCCCGCGAGTACGGTCATATCGTCGTGATCCGAGCCTCGTCAGCGACGGTATCGACGTACTCGCGGGAGTAGGACCAGATGACGGCGCCGACCAACTCGACGGCCAGGCGGGCCGGACGAGGGTTGTCGGGCTCGATCATCGCCTGCGACATGGCGCCCTCGAACGCCGCCACGACACCGCGACCCAACGTGTCGTCGTCCACCGCGACCTCCCGGCCGAACAGAGCGAGTCCGCGAACGATCATGGGCCGCAGAGCTTCTCGCAACGCTGCGCGGTGTTCGGTCACCAGCACCGCCAGTTCCGGATTGCGCGCGGCATGGGCGCCGAACTCCGCCATCAGGACGTGCCACGACACGTCGACGACCAGGCCGCCCAGCGCCTCGACGACGAGGTCGAGGAACTCGCGGCTGTCCGTCCGATCGCGGCGGATGTCGCCGTAGTCGACGGCCTCGATGGCGGCCCGGACCCGCTGCGACACCACCGCCGCCTGACGCGTCCAGAGCGCCAGGAACACCTCGTCCATGGACGAGAAATTCGAGTAGAACGCCCCCCGCGTGTACCCCGCGCGCTCGCAGATCTGCTCGGGCGTGGACCGGCCGAAACCCCGCTCGAGGAACACGTCCTTCGCTCCGTCGAGAACGCGCTCACGGGTTTCCGCCCTGTTCCGCGATCGCCCGGGTGTTCCTGCGGTCACGTTGCCTCCGTCGTTCGTGTGGTGCATGATCGTCCTCGACACCTACGATACAGAACTGTATCGAGCGCCGGTCGTTCCGGCTGACGGACGAGAGGTCTTTCGAACATGTCCCCCGACACGGTCACACCCGCATTCAAGCGTCCCCTCACCTGGCTCGTTCCGGTTGCGGCCGTCTCGATCATCATGTCGCTTCTGGCCGCCCTGTACCTCGGCGGCATTCTCGATCCCCGCGAGAACCTGCGTCACTTCCCGGTGGCCCTGGTGGTCAGCGACGAGGGCGACGTCCTCCCGAACGGTCAGCAGGCGAACATCGGCGAACAGATCGCCACCGGGATCGTCGACGGCGTCGATCCGGAGAAGATCGACCTCCGCCGAGTCGGCATCGCCGACGCGCAGAACATGCTGGCCAACGGTGAGGTCTACGGCGCCATCGTCATCCCCAGCGACTTCACCAAGCGGGTCGGAATTCTCACGCAGGCCAGCGTCGTGGCCGGCGACATCGACAAGCCGATGGTCACCATCCTGACCAACCAGCGTGCGGGCACGTTGGGATCGTCGATCCTCACCACCATCGGTGACACCGCACTCGACACCGCCAACGGCGCACTGGGAGAACAACTCACGGCGCAGGTGACGGGCGCCCTGCCGGAAGGGTCCACGCTGTCGGGTGCCGCATCACTGACGCTGGCTCAGCCGATCGACATCGTCGTCACGCCCTACGACCCGCTGCCGGGCGGCACCGGACTCGGCCTGTCGTCGTTCTACTTCGCGCTCCTTCTCGTCTTGGCCGGGTTCACCGGCGCGACCATCGCCAACGCGCTGATCGACAGCGCGCTGGGGTACGTCCCCCTCGAAGTCGGGGCTCGATTCCGCCAGCGTCCCCGCTCGACCGAGAACCGGTTGGCGACGCTGGCCGCCAAGTGGCTGACGATGGTGGTCATCGCGGTCGTCGTGTCGGCTCTCTACATCGCGATCGCCACAGCCCTCGGAATGCCGGTGCCCCACTCCCTCGCACTGTGGATGTACGGCACGCTCGCGATCTCCGCCATCGGCGTCACCGCCCTGTCGGTGATGGCCGTCCTCGGCACGCCCGGCCTGGTGGTCAACCTCGTGGTCTTCGTGATCCTCGGGCTGCCGTCCGCCGGAGCGACCATTCCCATCGAGGCGTCGCCGGCCCTGTTCGGGTGGCTGGCCCAGTTCGAACCGATGCACCAGGTCTACCTCGCGGTGCGGTCGATCCTGTACTTCGACGCCCGCTGGAACTCCGGCCTGGCGCACGGTCTGGCAATGACGGTGCTGGGACTCGTCCTCGGACTCGCGTTCGGCGGGATCGTCATGGCGCTCTACGACCGCAAGAATCTGGAGCGTGTCCCGGCGTCCGAGGCTCGGTAGGTTCAGCTCGGGACGAAACCCAGCTTCTTGTCGACGACGTTGGACAGCTGCCGACCTGCGGCGAACGCGTCGGCGTTGTCGACGAACACGCTGATCAGCCGCTCACGCCAGCCGGTGGTGTCCCCGCTCATGTGCGCTGTCAGCAACACGTCGTCGAGGGTCCACAGGACGTGGTCCGGCGGGAGTGGTTCGGTCTCGAACACGTCGAGTGCGGCGCCGCCCACCTGACCGGTCCGCAGGCCGTCGACCAGCGCCTCGGTGTCGAGCAGTGCGCCGCGGCCCACGTTGATCACGCGCACCCCCGGCTTCGCGGCGGTCAACACCTCGCGCCCGACCATCCCGCGGGTGGAGGGCGTCAGCGGAGCGATCAAGACCAGGTAGTCGATGTCCGACACGACGGTAGCCAGGTCGCTGCTCGCGTGCACCGTCCCGAAGTCGGGATCACCGGTGCGCGCCGTGCGCCCGACGCCCGACACGGTCATCCCGACAGCGCGCAGCAGACGTGCGACGGCGCGGCCGATGCTTCCCGTCCCGACCACCATCGCGCGCGCCCCCGCGACGTCTGCGGTCTCGCGGTGCAGCCACCGAGCTTCCCTGCCGAGCTGGACGGTGCGCCGGACGTCCTTCGCCATCGCCAGCACGGACGCGAGGACGAACTCCGCGATGGGGGCGTCGAACACGCCTCGCGAATTGGTCACCACGACATCGGATGCCACGAGTTCGTCGAACAACAGGGTGTCCACCCCGGCCGCCGCGAGGTGCACCCACTCGAGGTCGGAGCACCTCGGCCACACCTCGCGCAGTGCCTCACGGATGTTGTCCCACAGCAGGATTGCGCGGGCACCGTCGACGGCGTCGGCGAAGGTGGATGCGGTGGCGTAGCGGACGTCGTACAGCGCTTCGACGGCGTCCATGCCGACGGGACGATCGCCGTCGTGCATCACCGCGAGTACGGGGCGGTCGGTCACCATGGTCCGAGCATAAACAGCGATCACTCGCGGTCGAGCAGCACTCCCTGCGGATCCCCGTCGGGATCGACACGCACGCCCGCGAGCCACGTCGACCGCACGACACCGCTCAGACGACGATCGTCGTACGCGGTGACAGGGTTCTTGTGCCGTAGCTCCGCCGCATGCACGACGAAGTCCTGATCGGGAGCGAACACGATCAGATCCGCGTCCCTGCCCACCTCGACGGACCCCTTCGAGGTCAACCCCACCTGAGCCGACGTGGCCACCGCCATCCACGTGACGACGTCGGCCAATCCGTGCCCTCGCCGGCGAGCCTCGGACCACACCGCGGACAACGACACCTGCAACGACGCGATACCGCCCCACGCTGCGCCGAAATCACCGATGTCGAACCGCTTCAGCTCCGCGGTGCACGGCGAATGGTCGGTGACCACGGTATCGATCACACCGTCGGACAGCCCCTGCCACAACGCATCTCGATTGCCGGCCTCACGGATCGGAGGACAGCACTTGAACTGAGTGGCGCCGTCCGAGATCTCCTCGGCGGCGAACGACAGGTAATGCGGACACGTCTCCGCGGTGATGCGGACACCGGCTCGCTTGGCCTCGGCGACCAGCGGCACCGCCTCGGCGCTCGAGAGGTGCAGGATGTGGACCCGGCACCCCGTGCGTGTCGACGCGGCGATCACGTCGGCGATCGCGGTGTTCTCCGCAGCGCGGGGCCTCGAGGCCAGGAAGTCGGCATACTCACGGCCGCCGTCGTTCTCGGACTCCGCGATGATGCGCGAGTCCTCGGCGTGCACGATGAGAAGTCCGTCGAAGGACGCGATCTCCACCATCGCCGCCTCGAGTTCGACCGGCGAGAGCGGTGGGAACTCGTCGACTCCGGAATGCAGCAGGAAACACTTGAACCCGAAGACTCCGGCGTCGTGCATCGGTCGGAGATCGCCGACGTTGCCGGGTACGGCGCCGCCCCAGAACCCCACGTTCACTCGTGCCTGCGGGCCGGCCACGTCACGCTTGACGGCCAGCGCCTCGGTGGACACCGTCGAGGGAATGCTGTTGAGCGGCATGTCGATCACCGTGGTGACGCCGCCCGCAGCAGCCGCGGCGGTCGCGCTGGCGAAGCCCTCCCACTCGGTACGCCCCGGCTCGTTGACATGGACATGCGTGTCGACCAACCCGGGGAGCAGGACCTCGTCGTCGGCGAGGTCGACGACAGTGGTCGCGTCGATCACGTCGTCGATTCCGCCGATCACCGCGATCCGGCCGTCGACCACCCCGACCGCGCAGGAGGTCTCCACCTGTCGGCCGTCGGGTCCGGTCACGATCGCTCGCGGCGCCCGGAAGACGACGTCCATCATGCCGGTGCCTGCTCGGGTACCAGCGCGCGATGTTCCTCGGGGAGCGACGACCACCAGCGCATGCGGGCGTCGTCACGCGAGCGGTCGTCGGGATCCCCGAAGAGCCGCAGTCGTGACAGACCCCCGTCGGGATAGACGTCCAATCTCAGATGCGTTGCGGCCGGGGCGTCGTCGAGCAGCAGCATGTGCCGCGT
The DNA here is from genome assembly GCF_000834565.1 of Rhodococcus sp. MEB064. Taxonomy (NCBI): domain Bacteria; kingdom Bacillati; phylum Actinomycetota; class Actinomycetes; order Mycobacteriales; family Nocardiaceae; genus Rhodococcus; species Rhodococcus sp. MEB064. The sequence goes on along the minus strand of NZ_JXQS01000003.1, from coordinate 73,721 downwards.
GTCCGGCTGGACGGCGGTTCTCGCCAGCACCTCGGTCCAGGCGGCGGGGTCGTCCACGTCGGCCGTCCGGGCGTCGACGGTCCGCAGCGACGCCCAGCCCGGCGCATTGCCCACGTAGTAGGACGTGTCGATCTCCACGTGCCGCGGCACGCCGGCAACACCCAGCGCGAAGACGGCGAAGTCGTTCCCACCGCCACGTCGACGCGAGTTCTCCCAGCCCTCCCCCATGTTCCGGGCGCGACCGGGGAGAATGATGTTGGCGGGCGAGGCGTAGAACGCGTCGGAGCACTCGACCAGCCGGCCACCGTTCTCGGCCGCCAGCAGATCCACCGTTCCTCCCAGGAAACGTGCGTCGGGCACCACCTCACCGTGCACCCGCAGTCGCGCCACTCCCCCGTCCGGGTAGATCGACAGGCGGACATGCGTCCACCGACGGCCGTCCGAGACCGGGTAGAGGTTGGCGGTGTCGCCGTCGGCCGGCGACTTGTCGACGAGCGTGTGCCAGTGCGCATTCAGGATGTCCCCGGCGGACGGATATCCCTCGATCGACGCCGCCTCGACGGAGACGAACGGTGGATAGTTGCCGCGGAAGTACGCGGTGTCCACGACCACTCCGTGCACGATGCCCGCGGCGCCCAGTCGAACGATCGCGTAATCGTGGCCCTCGTCCCGCCGTCGACGCGTCTCCCAGCCGTCGTAGACCTTGCCCTTGTGACCGAATTCGGTGGGGTCGAAGAACGGGGCCGTCGGCTTGATCAGGTTCTCGCGCTGCGCGAAGAGTTCGTCGTTCGCGGCGCTGACGGACCCTCCGAGAGCGCGGGACGCGAGATCGGGGAAGGCGAGGAAATCGCTCACTCGTCAAGCTCCTGCAGTGTCGGGGTCGGGCAATCCGCGGTACGCGCGCCACCCGCCGAGGTCGGTGATCTCGGTCAGATCGTCCGCGATCGAGTCGACCAGCCCCGGCCGCAGGACGACGGCCATGACCGAACGTCCGTCGGCGAGCTCGATCACCGACAGTTCGAGCTCGGCCGGCTCCTCCGGGAGGAAGTCGGTGCGGATGTTCTCCATCGGCACGTCGTAGAGCTCACCGGCGATCGAGGCGCCGCCCGTCTCCGTGAGGAGCAGGCCGGGGAACTCGTCCCGCACGGCGAAGAAGCGGTAGTTCGGAGCCGTCGTCACGGAGCCGAGGAAGGTATGCGCGGACACATTGTGGTGGAGGTTGCCGCCACGCATGGCTCCTCCGTTGCAGAACAGTTCGGCCATGGTGTCCAGTCCTCTCGTTCCACTGGTGGATCTGTCTCCGACAGCATTTTGCGGTGCGACGACAACCTAACCGAGTTCCGGCCGCACGACCCGGGAAGGGTGACGTCGATGTCGGCGACACCCGTTAGGGTCGCGATCATGGCCGATCCGCAGCATGCACGCACCGCATCCGCACGACCGCGCATCGCCGTGGTCGGAAGCATCAACATGGATCTTCTCGCCCGCACACCCTCCCTGCCCGTCCCCGGTGAGACAGTCCTGGGTTCGTCCTTCCGCACCAGCCCCGGAGGCAAGGGGGCCAATCAGGCCGTCGCCGCGGCGCGCGCCGGCGCGGACGTCACGTTCGTCGGCGCCGTCGGGTCGGACACGTTCGCTCTCGAACTTCGCGAGACGCTCGTCGACGCCGAGGTAGACGCCTCGCTGCTGCGCGAGGTGCCCGGCGCGAGCGGAGTCGCCGTGATCACCGTGGACGACTCGGCCGAGAACTCCATCGTGGTGATCGGAGCTGCCAACAGCACCGTCACCGATCTGACCGAGGACGAGCTGGAGGCCGTCGCGGCGGCGGACGTCCTGCTGTGCCAACTCGAGATCCCGACGGAGACGGTGCTCGCTGCGGCACGCCACGCACGGGCTCACGGGACCGTGGTGTTCCTCAATCCGTCTCCTGTGCAACCACTCTCGGACGAGCTCCTGGCCGCGATCGATGTCGTCGTCGTCAACCGCGACGAGGAGGCCGCGTTGGGAGCCGACGCGGTGCGGCGTATACCCCACCTGGTCACCACGCTGGGCGCGGACGGCGCCCGGTGGCGCGGACCGGACGGCGCCGGGGCCACCGCCAGTGCACCTGCCGTCGAGGCCGTCGACACCACCGGCGCCGGGGATGCGTTCACCGGAGTCCTGGCGACGGCGTGGCGGGACGGGCCCGAGCTCGCCGTCCGGCGAGCGTGCGCTGCCGGCGCACTGACCGCCACCCGTCCGGGCGCCGGTTCCGCGGCACCGACCGCAGCCGAGATCGACGCCCTCCTCGCCGGCGACGGCTCACGCGCATGAGCACCCGCGAACGGGCGCAGGAACTGCTCACCGACCTCGCCGGCCCCGATGCGGTTCTGCGTGAGGACCAGTGGACCGCCATCGAAGCCCTGGTGGTCCATCACCGCCGTGCCCTGGTGGTGCAGCGGACCGGGTGGGGCAAGTCGGCGGTGTACTTCATCGCCGCGCGGCTGCTGCGCGAGCAGGGGCTCGGACCCACCGTCATCGTCTCGCCGCTGCTCGCCCTGATGCGTAACCAGGTCGCTGCCGCCGAGCGCGCCGGCGTCACGGCAGCCACCATCAACTCCGGCAACGTCACCGAGTGGGACGACGTGCACGCCCGCGTCGCCGCCGGTGAGCTGGACGTCCTGCTCGTCAGCCCGGAGCGGTTGAACAACCCCGACTTCCGCGACCAGGTGCTGCCGTCGCTGTCGGCCGACGCCGGGCTGGTGGTGGTCGACGAGGCTCACTGCGTGTCCGACTGGGGCCACGACTTCCGGCCCGATTACCGACGCATCCGCTCCCTGATCGCCGAGCTCCGCGAGGGTGTGCCCGTCCTCGCGACGACCGCCACCGCGAACGACCGCGTCGTCGCCGACGTCGCCGCCCAACTCGGTGTCGGTGGATCCGACACCACCATTCTGCGCGGTGGTCTCCAACGAGAGTCGTTGCACCTGTCCGTCGTTCGGATCCCCGATCCGACGGCCCGCATCGCCTGGCTCGCAGAACACCTGAAAACTCTGCCCGGCTCGGGGATCGTGTATTCGCTGACCGTCGCGGGTGCGACCGATCTGGCGGCACTGCTCCGCGATCGGGGCATGGAGGTCGCCGCCTACACCGGACAGACCGACCCGACGGAACGCGAAGCGGCAGAACAGGATTTGCTGAACAACCGGGTCAAGGCGTTGGTCGCCACCTCGGCTCTCGGCATGGGCTTCGACAAACCGGATCTCGGCTTCGTCGTCCATGTCGGCGCACCGTCGTCACCCATCTCCTACTACCAGCAGGTCGGCCGCGCGGGCCGCGCCACCGAGCGTGCGGACGTCATCCTGCTGCCGGGCGCCGAGGACCGGGAGATCTGGAGTTACTTCGCCTCCGTCGCGTTTCCCCGTGAGCACGTCGTGCGGCGGGTGCTCGAAGTCCTCGATACCGAACGCCCTCAGTCGACTCCTGCTCTGGAGCCCTTGGTCGAGCTGGGCCGGACTCGGCTCGAGATGGTGCTCAAGGTTCTGGACGTGGACGGAGCCGTACGACGGGTCAAGGGCGGCTGGTTGGGTACCGGCGAGCACTGGCACTACGACCGCGAACGCTACGAGCGTCTGGACGAGGCACGCTTGTCGGAGCAGCGCGCGATGATCGAGTACCAGTCGACCACCGAGTGCCGCATGTCCTTTCTCCGTCGCCAACTCGACGACCCGTCGCTCACCGGCGATGCCGATGCAGATCGGTGCGGGAGATGCGACAACTGCACGGGTGAGCATCTGTCCGCGGACGTGTCCGAGGGCGACGTCGAATCCACTCGGCAGCGCTTGGACAGACCAGGACTCGATCTGGCGGTACGCAAGCAGTGGCCCACCGGCCTGAAGAAGGTCGGCGTCGACCTGTCGGGGAAGATCACGCTGGGTCCCGAGACCGGGCGCATCCTCGGACGACTCACCGACCCCGTGTGGGGGCCGCGCCTGCGCGCGCTGACCGACGGCGAGGACGGTCCTGCCCCCGACGGACTGGAAGCGGCGTGCATCAAGGTCCTGGCGGAATGGACGTGGGACGAGCGACCCACCGGAGTGATGGTGATGGAAAGCGACACTCGTCCGCTCCTCTTGCAGGATCTCGGCGAACGTCTGGCGCGGGTGGGCCGTCTGGAACCCCTCGGCACGCTGCATCGACGGCCGGACGCGCGCCCGGTGTCCGGTGCGAACTCCGCCTTCCGGGTCGCGTCGCTGGTGGATGCTTTCGAGCCGCCGGACCTCACCGCCCATCGGGGCCCGGTGCTGCTCCTCGACCTCTCGACCGACACGGGGTGGACCGCCACCATGGCCGCACGAGCCTTGCGGCAGGCCGGAGCGGATGCGGTCCTCCCGTTCGCCCTCATCGGCCGCGGGTAAGCCGCGGCTCGAGGAACACGTGCGGCCCGCGACTAGTGTGACCAGGTGACGACAGATACTCCGGAGTCCCTCGGCCGGCTCCCCAACCTGCGCATTCTGTGGACCTTCATCCGCCCGCATCGTCGGTTGTTCCGGTTCGGCCTGCTGCTGGGTCTGCTGGTGACGGCGTCGTCGTTGGCGACACCGCTGGTGACCAAGCGCCTCCTGGATTCGTTCGGAGTCCCGGGGGCGACGAAGTCCGCGATCGTTCTGCTGGTCAGCCTGCTCGTCGTCGGCGTGATCGTCGGGATGGCGCAACGTCTGCTGCTCGGCACGATGGCCGAACGCGTGGTGCTCGAAGCCCGGTCGTCGATGGTCCGTCGGTTCTTCGGAGCGACCATTCCCGCGGTGACGGCGCGGCCGGCCGGTGAGATGTTGACCCGTGTCACCTCCGACACGGTGCTGCTGCGGGAAGCGTCGTCGTGGGCACTCGTGGAGATCGTCAACGGGAGCATCGCGATCGTCGGAGTCATCGTCCTGATGGCGACCCTGGATCTCCCGCTGCTGGGTACCGCGGTTCTCGGCATCGCTCTGATCGGGCTCGCGGCCGGGGTGCTGATGCCCAAAGTGGCTCGCGCGCAACGTGATGCACAGGAAGCGATGGGACGGCTCGGCGGCATCCTCGAGGGCGCCCTGCGTGCAGTCCGGACCGTCAAGGCCAGCCGTGCGGAGGACCGTTCGAGTGAGCGCGTGATCGACGAGGCTCGCACGTCGGCAATGTTCGGCATCCGTGCCGTGCGCCTCGAGGCATGGGCGTGGACCATCACCGGCAGTGGAATCCAGCTCACCATCATCGCTGTCCTCGGTGTGGGCGCGTACCGGGTGAGCTCGGGCGCCCTCGCGGTGTCGAGCCTCGTCGCGTTCCTGCTGTACGCCTTCCAGCTGGTGGGGCCCGTCGCGCAACTCACGCTGTACGTCTCGCAACTCCAACGTGGCATCGCCGCGGCGTCGCGTATCCGCGAGATCCAGGTGATGGACCTCGAGGCTGCTACACCGGTGGCTGTCACCGAGTTGCCGCGCAGCATCACCGACGCCCCCGCCGCCCTGTCTCTCCGACGCGTGACAGCCGGTTACGGCGAGGAGAGCGCCGCGGTGAACGGCATCGACATGGAGATCGCGGCTCGCGGACACACCGCCGTCGTAGGGCCGTCGGGCGCCGGGAAGACGACGCTGTTCTCTCTCTTCCTGAGGTTCCTGGAGCCGCGGAACGGTGAGCTGGCGCTGGCCGGCGTTCCCTACGCACAGTTGTCGCACGACCAGATCCGCGCGCGGATCGGATACGTGGAGCAGGCGACCCCGACGCTGCCGGGCACCATCGCGGACAACCTCAGACTGACCCACCCGGATGCCACCGACGCCGAGCTCTGGGCGGCACTGGGGCGTGTCCGCCTGTCCGAGAAGATCGAGCAACTCCCCGCCGGGCTGAGCACCGAACTGCGCGATTCCGCAGTGTCGGGTGGTGAGCGCCAACGCATCGCACTGGCCAGGGCGATCGTGCGTCCGCCCGACATCCTGCTTCTCGACGAGGCCACGGCGCAGGTGGACGGCATCACCGAAGCTGCGATCCACGATGCGATCCGTGAATTGTCGGTGCACGGTGCCGTCGTGACCATCGCCCACCGCTTGTCGACGGTCATCGACGCCGACACCATCTTCGTGCTCGAACGTGGGCAGGTGCGCTCACGCGGCACGCACCGCGAGCTGCTCGACTCCGACACCCTCTACCGGGACCTCGTGGAGGCGCTACGTATCGCCGTCTGACGCGGCGGCCACCAGGCGTGACGCCGTGTCGTCCGGTGAGCCGAGATCGGCGGCCACCGTGGCCACGCGCACTCCTGTCGAGGCGAGCTCGGTGGCCAGTTGAGCAGCGAGTCGGTCGATCACGGCGGACGCCAGGGACAGCGCGTCCAGGTGAGCCGGCGCGGTGTCGCATCGCGGAACGAGGATCAGACCGGAGTGTTGGCACACCATGTGCCGGGCCGCGGCACGCGCAGTGATGAAGTGTGCCCGCAGCGCGTCGAGCACCGGGCGCTCGAGGTCGGCGACCTCCGTACGGTCGAGCCTGCGCCGAGCGTCGACGGACGCGGCGCGTGCGCCGGGAACGATCACGTCTACGGAGATGTCGATGCTGCCGGAGCACGCAGCGACGACGTCCACGTACTCGTCGACGTCGACTTCGTCGAGAACGTCGATGACGGCGGCTTCCGCATACCCGCCGTCCTCGCGGATCGCGTCCACGACGACACCCATACGCTCGCGTGAGCGGCCGGCGAGATGGACGCGAGCTCCCTCGCGGGCCAGGGCGAGCGCCAGTCGACCACCGAGGACTCCGCCTCCGCCGTAGATGACTGCGTTGGCTCCGTCGAGCAGCACGTCACGCTCCTCGCTGTACGGGATCGTCCGGCGCCTGACGCCGCTGTCCTCACGGTACGGAGGAGGCGACCGTGTCGTCGGCGAATCGGTCGTCGTCAGCGCTCGAGTCGTCCGGTTCCGACGCATCCGCCGTCTCATCGGGGTCCCTGGCGGCGCCGTGCGCGAGGAGAACGGCCACCGAGACGGCGAGGGTGACCACCGCGGCGACGGTCGAGACCAGCACGAACACCAGCGAGCCTCCGTCCACGGACGCGCCCAGAATTCGCACCAGTTGGCCGATCGGGGTGAACATCGAGACGGTGTCGACGACACCACCGGCGCCGCGCAGCACCATGCCGGCGAGCACGATCTGCGCGATGCCGAGGAACGCCAGCACGATGCCGCCGACCGTCAGACCGAGCGCCGTGCGTATCGCACGCGCTGCGGCGACCGTGGCCGCCACCCACAGCACGATCAGGACGGTCGCTGTCACCGAACCGGAGAGGCTCGCGCCGGTGTCCGCGAAGGCCAGGGCGAGCACCATCGTGATCGACGTCGCGACGGCACCCAGGACGGCGGCACGCACGCGAGGAACGAAGAATCCGACCAGGGCGGCCGCGACGAGCGCGAAGGCCGCCGCGAGATAGGGCCAGTTGTCCGAGGCCGAGCGAACGACATAGGAGTTGGTGCTGCCGGCCGAGTCCGCCTCGACCTGCGTTGCGGCCGGAAGCGAGGTCGAGGCCTTCTCCACATTGGATCGCAACGTGGTGAACATGGTCTCCATCGGACCCACGCCGCCGACGAGACGGGTGGTGCCGTCCACGAGGCGGACGCCGCCGTCGTCGAGCAGGACCAATCCGTCGCGAAGCTGGGCCGAGCCGTCGGTGGCACGCACCATGCCGTCGACGAACTCCGACTTCGGGTCGTCGAGTTGGTACGCCACGGTCTGTGCACCCTTGCGCAGGGTCTCCAGATCGGTCAGCACACCCCCGTTCAGTCCTTGCGTGCGCAGCAGATCGAGCACGGGGCGCAACTGATCCGCCGACGCCGCTGCCTGCGGGTCTCCCGATGCGGCCAGCGAGTCGAGCGTCTGCTGCACGATCAGTTCGATCTGTCCCTGCGCCGCACCGACCCCGGTCAGGGCACCGACGACGCGATCCACTCCGCCGCTGACCTGGGAGGAACCGTCGCCGAGCTGCCACAGTCCTGCGCGGAGCTGCGTCATCCCGTCGGCCAACTTCGCGGATCCGTCGCGCGCCTGATGCAGCCCGTCGGACATCTGGTGTGCACCGTCGTCGAGTTCGGTGCTTCCGTCGGTCAGTTCCGTCATGCCGCCGGCGAGTATCTGCAGCGGCAGCGCCGTGTTGGTCAACGCGGATCTGGACGGAGCCAGCGGATCGGTGGCAGATCCCCCCGCCGTCGATCGGACGGTCACCGTGCCGGTGGTCGCGTCCTGGTCCGTCTGCGCTACCCAGAAGATGCCCGCGGCCAGGGTGGGAAGAAGAACGGCGAGCAGCATGGCCACCGGGGTCGCGCAGAGAGCAGCGATCCGGCTGCGGATCGGCGCGCGATCCGAACCGGTGGACGGTGCTCTGAACTGCGGAAGCCTGACTTTCGGAGTCATAATGAGCCGGACATTAGCTACCACGACGCGTGAACGGTGCGTGCCTCGCCGCACCGTTGCCATTTATTTCCGGGTCCGTGACGCGCGCCGGCTGTCGCCACACCGTTCACACTGGTCACATCGGCACCATCTGGACCGGCGTCACAGTCCCGTGTGAGCACCCTCACAACAGGCGAGGGTACTGGCGGTTAGCGTGCCTTTCCTGCACGTCGGCCACCGAGGCACCTGACATGCGGCAGCGTCCTTGTTACGTTCGTAGGCAATATGACGCCAGTGTTACGACAAGATAACCCGACCGACGCCATCCAGTTCACATTCCGACCGCCTCGCACCGACGACGGAATACGCCTGTGGGAAATTGCCCGGGACTCGACTGTCCTCGATCTCAATTCCGGTTACGCCTACGTCCTGTGGTGCCGTGACTTCTCCGCCACCTCCGTCGTGGCGACCGACACGAACGACGTTCCCGTCGGCTTCGTCTCCGGCTACCGGCGCCCCGAGCAGGGCGACACCCTCTTCGTGTGGCAGGTTGCCGTGGACGCCGATCAGCGCGGACACGGCCTTGCCGTCCGCATGCTGGAGACCCTGGTGGACCGCACGGCGCCGCGCCTGCTCGAGACCACCATCAGCCCGGACAACGACGCCTCGATCGCCTTGTTCACCTCGCTCGCCCGACGGCGCGGGACCGGCATCGACCGGCGAGACCTGTTCGCCGCCAATGCTTTCCCTGACAGCCACGAACCGGAAGACCTCTACACGGTCGGTCCGTTCGACGCCACGTAGCGCACGCCGCACGACAGGCGCCCCCATTCGACGATCACCCCGGAGGACTTCCTTGACCACCACCAGCATCAGCCCCACCGACGCCACCATCGACATCTTCGAGGCCCGCGAGTCACAAGTTCGCAGCTACAGCCGCCAGTGGCCCGCCGTGTTCGACACGGCGCAGGGCTCGTGGATCACCGACGAGAACGGCCGCAGGTACCTCGACTTCTTCGCCGGAGCGGGTGCGCTGAACTACGGCCACAACAATCCCGTCCTCAAGAAGGCTCTGGTCGACTACATCATGCGTGACGGCATCACGCACGGTCTCGACATGTCGACCGTCGCCAAGCGGGAATTCCTCGAGTCGTTCACCTCGCGCATTCTCGAGCCGCGCGGACTCGACTACAAAGTGCAATTCCCCGGCCCCACCGGAACGAACACGGTGGAAGCGGCACTGAAATTGGCGCGAAAGGTCACCGGCCGTTCCTCGGTCATCAATTTCACCAATGCCTTCCACGGCATGACCCTCGGCGCCCTGTCCGTCACCGGCAACTCCATGAAGCGCGCCGGCGCCGGCATCCCCCTGGTCCACGCCACCCCCATGCCGTTCGACAACTACTTCGGCGGAGCGACGGACGATTTCCAGTGGATGGAGCGAGTCCTCGACGACTCGGGCAGCGGCATCAACCGTCCTGCCGCGGTCATCGTGGAAACGGTCCAGGGTGAGGGCGGGGTCAACGTGGCTCGCGCCGAGTGGCTGCGCGGACTCGCCGATCTGCTGAAGCGACGCGACATCCTGCTCATCGTCGACGACGTCCAGATGGGCGTCGGCCGCACGGGCCCGTTCTTCTCGTTCGAGGACGCCGGCATCGTGCCCGACATCGTCACGCTCTCGAAGTCCATCGGCGGATACGGGATGCCGATGGCCCTGACGCTGATGCGTCCCGAACTCGACGTCTGGGGTCCGGGCGAGCACAACGGCACGTTCCGCGGCAACAACCCGGCCTTCGTGACCAGCAAGGCCGCACTCGACCACTACTGGTCCGACGGAGCCTTCGAGGCATCGATCCTGGCCAAGGGCGAGCGGATCCAGGATGCGTTCATCGAGCTGTCCGCTCGGTTCGACGGCATCAGCACCCGAGGCCGAGGAATGGTCCAGGGTCTGGTGTTCGACGACGCGGAGAAGGCGTCGAAGGTGACCGCGCTGGCATACGAGCACGGGCTGCTCGCAGAGACGTCGGGCCCGTCGGACGAGGTCGTCAAGCTCCTCCCGCCCCTCACCATCTCCGAACAGGATCTCGACCACGGGCTGGGCATCCTGTCCGAGGCCACCACGACCGTCTGCTCCTGACCACCCCCCACCGTAGGAGGTTCACATGATCGTTCGCACCACCGAAGCCATCACCGGAACCGAGCGCGACATCGCGAGCGAGGACGGCCAGTGGCGGTCCAAGCGCATCGTCCTGGGCGGCGACAAGGTCGGCTTCTCGTTCCACGAGACCACCATCGAGCCGAACACCGTGAACAACTTCCACTACGCCAACCACGTCGAGGCCGTCTGGCTCATCGAGGGCGAGGGGACGTTGACCGACCGCGAGACCGGGGAGACCTACGAGCTCGGCGCGGGGTCGATGTACCTGTTGAACGGGCACGAGCGTCACACGGTGGAGACGCGGACGCGCATGCGCATGCTGTGCGTCTTCAACCCACCCGTGGTGGGCGACGAACGGCACGACGAGAACGGCGTCTACCCGTTGATCGAAGTTCCTGCCTGACGCACGACGCTGCGCGGCGACCTACTCTGGAGAACGTGACCTCGGTTTCCCCACGCTCTCTCGATCGGTCGCCGCGCAGCGCCATCTCTCTCCAGGACGCGATGGCCGGCGGCCGCGTCGTCGCACTCACGGGCGCCGGCATGTCCACCGACTCGGGTATCCCCGACTACCGCGGGCCCGACTCCCCTCCACGTAACCCGATGACGTTCCAGCAGTTCATCGGCGACGACGATTTCCGACGCCACTACTGGGCTCGCAATCACGTCGGCTGGCGCCACATGGACGCGACCCGGCCCAACGCCGGACACCGCGCGCTCGCCGAGCTCGAGCGGGTCGGCACCGTGTCGGGCATCATCACGCAGAACGTCGACATGCTGCACACCAAGGCGGGGTCACGGTCGGTGATCGACCTGCACGGTGTCTACGGCCGCGTCCGCTGCCTGGACTGCGACCGGTTGATCTCCCGCGTCGCACTGGACGAGCGCCTGACCGCACTCAATCCGGGGTTCATCGAATCCGTGGTCGGCGCCGACGGAGTCGAGATCGCTCCGGACGCCGACGCGATCATCGAGAGCACGGCTCATTTCCGCATGGTCGGCTGCGAGGTCTGCGGCGGCATCCTCAAACCCGACATCGTCTATTTCGGCGAGAGTGTTCCCAAGCCTCGGGTCCGCAGTGCCTACGACATGGTCGACGCCGCGTCGGCTCTTGTCGTCCTCGGGTCGTCGCTGACCGTGATGTCCGGACTGCGCTTCGTCCGCCACGCGTGGAAGAACGAGATCCCGGTATTCATCGTCAACCGCGGGACGACCCGCGGGGACGAGTTCGCGGCGGAGAAGATCGAGGCGGGCTGTTCCGAGGTCCTGGCTGCTTTCCTGTGACGGCGGGAACGACCTCGACCACAGGACGGCCGTGGGCCGTCGCGGTCGTATTCTTCGTCAACGGGGCGGTGCTCGGGAACTGGGCACCGCGCATCCCCGCGATCCGCGACGCGCTGTCCCTCGACGCATCGGTCCTCGGACTCGCTCTGGCGGGGACGGGTACGGGAGGGCTGCTGGCCACTCCCCTCGCCGCCATCGGCATCAGGAAGCTCGGCAGCCGGATGGTCGTGGTGCTCTCCGCGGCTCTGCTGTGTCTCGCGTTCGTCCTCCCCGCGGTGGCCGGGACCTGGTGGATGCTCGCCCTGTCTCTCGCAGTCCTCGGCGGCGCCGACGCGGTGATGGACGTCGCCATGAACGCGCAGGGCGTGATCGTCGAGAAGCGACGTGATCGGTCTCTGCTCAACCGATTCCACGCATCGTGGAGCGCGGGCGCCGTCACCGGCGGACTGACCGGAGCGGCAGCAGCCGCGGCGGGACTGTCCGTGGTGGTCCACTTCTCGCTGGTCGGCGGGGTCCTGCTGGTCGCTGCAGTGGTGGCCGCGCACTTCCTCGTCCGCGACGCCCCGACAGCGCCCGCGGAACCTGTCAGCGCGACGCCCCGCCGTTCCCGTGTCCCGTTCTCCGGTGCGCTGGCTCTGCTGGGACTGCTCGTGCTGGTGGCGGCACTGGTAGAGGACGTCCCCCAGTCCTGGGGCGCCGTCTACTCCACGGAACTCGGTGCCGGAGCCGGTCTGGCCGGGCTGTCCGTAGTGGCGTTCTCGTCGGCGATGTTCGTCGGTCGACTCATCGGTGACACGATGGTGGATCGTTTCGGGCGGCACGCCGTCCTGATGGGCGGCGCGCTGCTCATCGCCGCAGCCTTCGTAGCAGCCCCCGCCGTGACATCCCCGTACGTCGCGGCAGCGATGTTCGCGGTGGCCGGTCTGGGTGCCGCGCCCATCTTCCCCGCGGCCTTCGGCCTCGCCGGCAGACTACCCGGGATCGCGCCGGGAACGGCGATGACCGTGGTGTCGCTCGTCGCGCGCATCGGAGTGCTCACCGCGCCCATCACCTTCGGCACACTCGCGCAGCTCACCGGTTTCGGGTGGGCTCTGTGGTCCGTCGTGGCTGCCGGAGTGGCGGTCGCGCTGGTGGCGATCGCGTTGCGACGCGTTCTCGCGGCCTCCCCCTCGCACGCCTCGTGACGGGTCAGCCGGGGACCAGATCGTCCGCGTGCACGACGGGCCGTCGCAGTTCCGGCGCAAGGTCGGCGGTCGACTGTCCGAGCATCCCGGTGATCTCCGTCGAGTCGTAGGCCACGACACCGCGAGCCACGACCGCACCGTCCTGCGCCGTCAGGGACACCACGTCCCCCGCGTCGAACGTGCCGGCGACGGAGACGATGCCGGCGGACAGCAGGGACCGTCTCCGGTCGATCACCGCGGCCACCGCGCCCGCGTCGAGCATCAGCGCACCGGTCGTGTCGGCGGCGTGCCGCACCCAGAAACGCCGCGACGACAACCGGTTGGGGCGAGCCGTGAACGTGGTTCCCACCGCGCCGCCGCCGAGCGCCGACGCGGCATCCGACGCGGCAGCCAACAGGACCGGTACGCCGGCGTCGGCAGCCAGACGCGCAGCCGACAGCTTCGAGGCCATGCCGCCCGTTCCCAACGCTCCCCCGGACCCGGCGACGACGCCGTCGAGATCCTCGGGACTGGCCACTTCCGTCAGGAACCTCGCGTTCGGGTCCTTGCGCGGGTCACCGTCGTACAGACCGTCCACGTCGGACAGCAGCACCAGGGCGTCGGCGCCGACGAGATGGGCTACCAGGGCAGCGAGCCGATCGTTGTCACCGAACCGGATCTCGGCCGTGGCGACCGTGTCGTTCTCGTTGACCACCGCTACCGCGCCGAGCGAGCGCAGACGGTCCAGCGTGCGCTGGGCGTTGCGGTGATTGGCTCGGCGCGCGATGTCCTCGGCGGTCAGGAGCACCTGCCCGACCGTCCGGCCGTAGCGTCCGAAGGACGTGCCCCACGCATGCGCCAGAGCGAGCTGGCCCACACTGGCGGCGGCCTGCTTGGTCGCCAGGTCTCGGGGACGCTGTTTGAGGCCCAGAGGCGCCATGCCGGCTCCGATGGCACCCGAGGACACCACGACCACATCGGTGCCGTTGCGCATCCTCGCCTCGATGGCGTCGGCGAGCGCGTCGAGTCGGGAAAGGTCGAGACCCTTCTCCATACTCGTCAACGCGGACGAGCCGATCTTGACGACGATGCTGCGAGCCGACGCGATGGTCTCCCGGGTACTCCCGTGCGGCTGTGTCACCGTCACTGGTCGTCGCTGTCCAGCCCTCGCCGGACACGGCGTGCGTGCTTGCGCTCGGACGCGCCGATGCGCTCGACCTGATCGATGCGCGAGTCGGTGCCGCGGCCCGTCATCGTGACGTCGACACCGGCCGGAGTCTGCGGTTCCCACTCGAAGCTGACGTCCCCGATGGTGACCGAGGCGCCGGGCTGTGCGCCCTGCTTGACCAGTTCGGCCTCGACACCGAGCCGTGCGAAGCGGTCGGCCAGGTAGCCGACGGCCTCGTCGTTGTCGAAGGACGTCTGGTTGACCCACCGCTCGGGGCGCTCACCGCGCACGATGAAGCCACCCGGAACGTCGGGATCGGCGATGACGCTGAAGCCGGCCTTGTCGGTGGCGACCGGACGGATGACCTGTCGACGCGGAACGGCCTTGGGGTGATCGAGACGGTACTGGGCGACGAGTTCGGCCAACGCGAACGTCAAGGGGCGCAGACCTTCCCGGCTGACCGCGGAGATGGAGAACACGGGCCACCCGCGGGCTTCGAAGTCCGCGCGCACCATGTCCGCCAACTCGAGGGCCTCCGGCACGTCGACCTTGTTCAGGACGACGATGCGCGGGCGGTCGGCGAGTTCGCCCAGCCCTGCGTCGCTGGACAGGGCCGGCGTGTAGGCCGCGAGTTCGGCCTCGAGAGCATCGACGTCCGACACGGGATCGCGGCCCGGATCGAGGGTCGCGCAGTCGACGACGTGCGCGAGAACGGCGCAACGCTCGAGGTGACGCAGGAAGTCGAGGCCCAGCCCCTTGCCCTGGCTCGCGCCGGGGATGAGACCGGGGACGTCGGCGACGGTGAACGTGGTGTCCCCGCTCGAGACGACGCCGAGGTTCGGAACCAGCGTCGTGAAGGGGTAGTCGGCGATCTTGGGCTTCGCTGCGGACAGCACCGACACCAGCGAGGACTTCCCGGCGCTGGGGAATCCGACCAGGCCGACGTCGGCGACCGACTTCAGTTCCAGGACCAGGTCGCGTTCGACGCCGTCCTCACCGAGCAGTGCGAAACCGGGCGCCTTGCGTGCGCGCGATGCCAGGGCTGCGTTACCCAGGCCACCACGGCCACCGGCAGCGGCGTCGAAGCGCGTGCCTTCCCCGACGAGGTCCGCCAGGATGCGTCCCTCGCTGTCGAGGACCATGGTCCCGTCGGGAACACCGAGGATCAGATCCTCGCCGATGGCGCCGTCGCGGTTGCTGCCCGCTCCCTGCGTACCGTTGCCGGCTTTCGCATGCGAGTGGAAGTGGAAGTCGAGGAGTGTGTGGACGCTCGGGTCGACGACGAAGACGACGTCGCCACCGCGACCACCGTTACCACCGTCGGGTCCGCCGAGCGGCTTGAACTTCTCGCGGTGGACCGAGGAGCACCCGTTCCCGCCCTTGCCTGCACTGACATGCAGGGTGACACGGTCGACGAAACGCGACATGGATGGGTGGTCCTTCCGAGACAACTAACGAGAGTGATGCTGGGTGGAACGCCGTCAGGGGCGGACGGAGGAAGCCCTCCGAACCGCCCCTGACGGGAACGCGTACTGATATGCAGCGCCGAGGTGTGCAGCGTCGGAGACGACGCTGTCACCGCAGGAGGATCAGACCTCTACGGCGACCGGAGCGTCTACGGCGACCGGGACGATGTTGACGGTCTTGCGGCCGCGCTTCGTTCCGAACAGGACTGCACCCGCAGAGAGAGCGAACAGGGTGTCGTCGCCGCCACGGCCGACGTTCACGCCGGGGTGGAAGTGAGTGCCGCGCTGGCGAACGATGATCTCGCCTGCGCTGACGGACTGGCCGCCGAAGCGCTTGACGCCGAGGCGCTGTGAGTTGGAATCGCGACCGTTGCGTGAGCTGGACGCGCCCTTCTTGTGTGCCATGAGAAACCCTCCCGGGGTTGGTGGAGCCAGTGCTGTGGTGACGCCGGATGGTACCGGTATCGAGGACTTACTTGATGCCGGTGACCTTCAGGACGGTCAGCTTCTGCCGGTGTCCCTGACGCTTGTGGTAGCCGGTCTTGTTCTTGAACTTGTGGATGCGGATCTTCGGGCCCTTGGTGTGCTCGACGATCTCACCGGCGACAGACATGTCGGCCAGCTTGGATGCATCGGTGGTCAGGTCCGACCCGTCGACGACGAGAACTGGAGCAAGCGAGACAGCCGTTCCGGGCGCTCCCTCGATCTTCTCGACCTTGACGAGGTCACCTACTGCGACCTTGTACTGCTTTCCGCCGGTCTTGACGATCGCGTACGTTGCCATCGGAGGGCTACCCCTTGCTTCTTTGATGCGTTCTCGCGGCCCCGTGAGGGACGCGACTGGTCTCATGGCTGCAGGACTGCAGCCCGTGCTCGTGCGGTGTTCTTGCGCCGGCGAACCGAAGTTCGGGCGTCTCTCCCTGCCACCTCACGGCGGACAGGACAGAGCCGCGTCGCCGACAGCGACTGTCAAAGATTACGGCAGAGTCCGTGGCCCGGTCAAACCGCTCGACCGGACCCTCCGCCGCACCTCAGGACTCGTCGCCGGGCGGCGGTCCCGCCGGACGTCCCGCCGCCCGGCGACGCGGACGTCGGGCCGGTGCGGCAGCGGCCACCGACGCACCGCCGCCGACTGTCACGGCGGCGGGCTCCTCGACCACCGCGGGTGCGGAATCCTCGGATACTGCTGCGGCGGAGCCGTTCACGGGAGTACTCGGTACCACGATGACCGTGCCGGCCGAGTCGCCGGCCGGCGCGGACGCCGCACGGGAGACTCGTCGGCTGCGCCGTGGCCGTGTCGCGGGAGCCGCGGCGGCGTCCGGTTCGACGACGGTCTCGTCCGGTACGTCGACAGGTGCGGTGTCCGAGGACACATCGGTGGCCGGACTCTCGTCGGGCGCAGTCCGCGCGTCCCGAACCGCGGCGACCGCCGCGGCGGCCTCGTCGATCGGATCCGAGCCCGAGTCGGCCACGTCGTCCGGGTGCAGATGCGCAGCCATGGCCAGTGCCACGGGGTGTGCGCGGCGGATAGACGGGTCGACCGTCGTGTCGGTCGTGTCGTCCTCCGACGCGCCCGTGTCGACCGCGTCCTGCGGACGGGAGTCCGACCGATCCTTGCCCCCACGGCGGCGACGCGAGCCGCCCTCGGAGCGCTGGTTGTTGTCCGAGCGCGAGTTGTCCGAGCGCTGATTGTTGTCCGACCGGGAGTTGTCCGAGCGCGAGTTTCCGCGTCCGCCGTCGTCCTTGGCAGCCTCGACGGGGAACTGATGCATCATCAGTCCACGGCCGTGGCAGTGCTCGCAGGTGGTGGAGAACGCCTCGATCAGGCCGGTACCCATACGCTTACGCGTCATCTGGACCAGTCCGAGCGACGTCACCTCCGACACCTGGTGCCTCGTGCGGTCGCGGCCGAGAGCCTCGGTCAGACGGCGCAGGACCAGGTCACGGTTCGACTCGAGGACCATGTCGATGAAGTCGACGACGATCATGCCGCCGATGTCGCGCAGTCGCATCTGGCGGACGACCTCTTCGGCCGCCTCCAGGTTGTTGCGGGTGACGGTCTCCTCGAGGTTGCCGCCTTCACCGGTGAACTTGCCGGTGTTGACGTCCACCACGGTCATGGCCTCGGTGCGGTCGATGACCAGCGTGCCGCCCGACGGCAGCCACACCTTGCGGTCCAGCGCCTTCGCCAGCTGCTCGTCGATGCGGTAGGCCGCGAAGACGTCGACGTCCTTCGACGACGACGTGTACCGCTCGACCCGTGAGAGCATGTCGGGAGCCACGGTCTCGATGTAGCTCTGCACCGTCGACCACGCACGATCACCCTCGATGACCAGCTTGGAGAAGTCCTCGTTGAACAGGTCGCGGACGACCTTGACCAACAGATCGGGCTCTTCGTACAGGGTGACGGGCGCCGAACCCTTGGCCGACTCGGCACCGGTGGATCGCTCGGAGACCATGGCCCACTGCGCCTGCAGACGGGTGACGTCGCGAGCGAGTTCCTCCGCGCTGACGCCTTCCGACGCGGTGCGGATGATGACGCCTGCCTCGGCGGGCACGATGTCGCGCAGGATGTCCTTCAGACGCTTGCGCTCGTTGTCGGGAAGCTTGCGGCTGATGCCGGTGGACGAACCACCCGGCACGTACACCAGGAATCGTCCGGCCAGGGAGATCTGCGTCGTCAAGCGGGCACCCTTGTGGCCCACCGGATCCTTGCTGACCTGCACCAGAACCTGATCGCCCGGCTTGAGCGCCTGCTCGATCTTGCGGCTGTTACCGCCCAGACCCGCTGCGTCCCAGTCGACCTCACCGGCGTAGAGCACACCGTTGCGGCCCTTGCCGATGTCGATGAATGCAGCTTCCATGCTGGGCAGCACGTTCTGCACGCGACCGAGGTACACGTTGCCGACGATCGATCCCGATGCGGTGCTGGTGACGAAGTGCTCGACCAGGACACCGTCCTCGAGCACCGCGACCTGCGTCAGATCGGGCTGACCGGCCAGTGCCTTCTCCCGCACGACCATGGTGCGGTCCACGGACTCACGGCGTGCGAGGAACTCGGATTCGGTGAGGATCGGGGGACGGCGACGACCGGCGTCACGCCCGTCGCGGCGACGCTGACGCTTCGCCTCGAGCCGGGTGGACCCGGTGATGCCCTGGACCTCGTCCTTGGCCTTGCGCTGCCGCGGCTCACGCTCGTGGACGACCGTGTTGGGCGGGTCGTCCTCAGTGGTGGCATCCCCGTCGGCGCTGTCGGCGCCGCTCTTGCGACGGCGTCGACGCCGGCGACGGCGGCTCGCGCTGTCGGCCGTGCTTTCGTCGTCGTCACCCTCGGCGGACTCGGCGGAGTCCGCATCGTCGGACGTATCCGACTCGGGCGCATCGCCGGGCGTCGACTCGTCGGTCGCGCTCGACTCCGACCTCGCGGATCGGCGACTGCGCGAACGCCGGTTCGACGACCTGCGCGGCGATGCCTCGGCTGCGTCCTCGGTGTCGTCGTCCTGCGACTCGGAGGCGTCCGCGTCCGGAGTCGCCTCGGAATCGGTGGACGTCTCGTCGGAGGTGCTCGTCTCGTCGGTCGGCTGGTCCGACGCGACGGCATCGGTCGACGACTCGTCGGAGTCGTCGTCGGAGTCGTCCTGATCGTCCGTCTGCGCGTCGCCACGACCGCGGCCACGACCACGGCGTCCGCGACGGCGGCGACGAGGACCGGACTGACCGTCCTGGTCGTTCGACTCCTGCTCGGCGGATTCGGCGGTGTCCTGATCGTTCGCGGCCTCGTCCGACGCGTCGGCCGGAACCTCGAGAGTCGGAACCTCGGGCGACGGCGTCTCGGCGGCAGGCGCCTCCACAACGGGCGTCTCGGCTGCAGGTGTCTCGGTTGCGGGTGTCTCGCCTGCAGGTGTCTCGGTTCCAGGTGTCTCGGTTGCAGGCGTCTCGACCTTCTTCGGGCTGCGAGCCCGACGGCGAGCCTTCGGTGCCTCGGGGGCGGCCTCGGGCTGCAGGAAGACCGGCACCGATGCCGGGCCGGCAGTCGACGGTGCCGTGGCTTCGGTGGTCTCGATGTTGGTGAAGAGGTCCGGCTCCACACGCGCCGCTGCGGGGGCGGGCTCTGCCTCGACCACTGCTTCTGCTTCGGCTTCGGGCGTCACGCTCTGAGTGACGACGGAGCCACCGAGAGCGGAGGCGACGGTCTCGGCGTCGGCGCGGACGACGCTCGACTGCACGCTGCGGACGTCGACGCCCATCTCGGCGAGCTGCGCCACGACCTGCTTGCTGGTCACGCCCAGCAGCTTGGCCAGAGCGTGCACGCGAATGCGTTCGGGGAACGCCTGCGCTTCGGTGTTCGGGTCCTGGGATGTCTGGGGCGGCACGTTGTCGGCCACGTGTTCTCCTCGGGCTCCCGGGCGCGAGCATCCACGGTCGACAGTGCCCGATCGGGCGTCGTCCGTCGGATGGCACGCGGCCACACGAGAGTCATGGTTCGTTCGCGGGATCGGGAGATCCCGTCGACTAAGCGGGTTCGCAGAACGACGGGTCGTCGACCGGGAACGGTCGGCGGAGATCGCCGCAATGCCTGGGCGGATGGCCGGTCCGAGCGCCTGATCTTCAGCGTGACGCGCCAACGGTGCGAATAGAAGCTTCGCACCCGTGTCGGCGCATGTCCGCGATGACGGGCATCGGGTCCGTGGATGTCATCCGGTCACGTTCGCGTGGTGCGCGCCGCAACCTCTTCCACTATCCCACACTCCCCGACCGCCGCGTGCCATTGCCGCTCGAGTGGCACGGCACGCGGCGCGGGGCGGACATCAGCCCAGCTCAGGGAACCAGAGAGCGATCTCGCGAGCGGCGGACTCGGTCGAATCCGAGCCGTGGACGAGGTTCTTCTGACCGTCGAGTGCGAGGTCGGCGCGGATGGTGCCGGGCGTGGCCTTGGCGACGGGGTCGGTGCCACCGGCGAGCTGGCGGAACGCCTCGATCGCTCGGGGACCTTCGAGCACCGCGGCCACGAGGGGACCGGAGGTGATGAAGTCGATCAGGTCGGGGAAGAACGGGCGCTCGGCGTGCTCGGCGTAGTGCTGCTCCGCCACGTCACGGGACACGGTGCGCAGGTCGAGCGCGACGAGGTCGAGGCCTTTGCGCTCGACACGGCCGAGGATTTCCCCGACGAATCGACGAGCGACGCCATCGGGCTTGATCAGGACGAGAGTGCGTTCGGTCACGATCGCAGAGCCTAGAGGACGGGGTAGGCGCGCTCGCGCACCCCGTCACTCACGCTGGGACGGCAACCGGCCCTCGGCGATCCTCCGACGGAGGTCGCGTCGGAGGTAGAGCAGATACAGCCACACGGCGAGGAACAGCACCCCGACGACGGCGATCGACGGGTGGGCGAGGAAACCGAGGATGACCAGCACCTGGAGTCCGAGATCGAAGGACAGAGCCCACGAGCGCCCCTGCAGGCCGGCGCCGAGGATCATCAGGACCCCGAGGCCGACGAGGTACGTGCCGCTGATCCAGGTGACGCCTCCGCCGACGGTTCCGACGACCGGCAGCGCGAGCAGCACCACGATCGCCTCGAGAACCAGGGTGCCGGCGCAGACACCGCGGAATCCCTTCCACGGGTCACGTGCGGGCGGCGGGAACTGCCCTGTCTCGGCGGTGGTCATACCGGGTCCTTCCCGAAGAGGGTGCGGGCCGCGCCCGCGGTCATCACCGATCCGGTGACGACGACGCCGGCCCCGGAGACTGCTTCGCCCTCGTCGGCGACGTCCTCGGCGATACCGATGGCGATCTCGAGCGCATCGGGCAGCGTCTCCGCGACCACCACCCGCTCGTCGCCGAACTTGGCGACGGCGGCGTCGGCGAGTGCGTCGATCTCGAGTCCGCGGGGGGATCCGTTGTGCGTGACCACCACCTCGTCCAGAACGGGTTCGAGTGCCTGGAGGATGCCGTCGACGTCCTTGTCCTTCATGACGGCGACGACACCGACGAGTTTGCGGAAGTCGAACTCCGCGGTCAGCGTGGCGGCGAGCGCCGACGCTCCGTGCGGGTTGTGCGCGGCGTCGATGAACACGGTGGGCGCGTTACGGACGCGTTCGAGGCGTCCCGGATTGACCACCGAGGCGAACCCTTCGCGGACGGTCTCGATGTCGAGGCCGCGGTCCGCTCCCGCTCCGAAGAACGCCTCGACGGCAGCGAGCGCCAGTGACGCGTTGCGTGCCTGGTGTTCGCCGTGCAGCGGCAGGAAGATGTCGTCGTAGATCCCGCCGAGTCCGCGGAGTTCGAGCTGTTGTCCACCGACCGCGACGCGACGAGCGAGCACGACGAACTCGGAACCCGCGCGGGCCACGGCGGCGTCCATCTCGACGGCGCGACGCAACAGCACGTCGGTGACCTCGGGTTGCTGCTCGTCCAGGACCGCGACCGTGTCGATCGGATCGAGTCGCTCGGGCGCCTTCTTGATGATGCCGGCCTTCTCGGCCGCGATGCCCGCGAGATCGGTCCCCAGGTACTCGATGTGGTCGATCCCGATCGGCGTGATCACCGATACCTGCGCATCCACCACGTTCGTCGCGTCCCAACGACCGCCGAGACCGACCTCGACGACGGCCACGTCCACGGGCGCCTCGGCGAACGCGGCGAACGCCATCGCGGTGACGACCTCGAACTTGCTCATCGCCGGTCCCCCGGCGGCCTCGGACTGCGCGTCGATCATCTCGACGTACGGGAGGATCTCGCGGTACGTGTCCACGTACTGCCGCGGCGTCAACGGCAGTCCGTCGACGGCGATGCGTTCGGTGGCGATCTGCAGATGCGGGCTGGTCGTCCGGCCGGTCCGACGATGGAAGGCCCGCAGCAGAGCCTCGATCATCCTGGTCACGGAAGTCTTGCCGTTGGTGCCCGCGACGTGGATCGACGGGTAGCTCGCCTGCGGTGAACCGAGCAGGTCCATCAACGCGCTGATGCGGGTCAGCGACGGCTCGATGGTGGTCTCACCCCAACGCCGATCGAGCTCGGCCTCGACGAGTGCGAACTCGGCCAGGTCCACCGGCGAGGGCCCCACCACTCCGTCGGGGCCGGAGGTTCCGGGGAAGGTCATGCCGTGCCCGACTTTCCCTGGCTCGTGAGTTCGCCCAGTCGACGCGTGAGCCGCTCGACCTCCTCGCGGGCGATCTGCTGACGCCCCTTGATCTTGTCGACGACGGCTTCCGGCGCCTTGCCGACGAAGGCCTCGTTGCCCAGCTTGGCGGTGGTGGCCTCGAGTTCCTTGACTGCCGCGGCGAGGTCCTTCTCGCAGCGCTTGCGCTCGGCCTCGATGTCGACGGTTCCCGAGGTGTCGACGGAGACGGTCACGGTTCCGAGGGAGAGTCGGACCTCGATCGACGCGGTCTCGGCGAAGTCGTCCTCGGGCTCCACGAGGAAGGACAGTGCGCGAGTCGCGGGGACGAGCGACGCGATGTCGGCCTCGTCGATGCCGACAAGGCGCGCCGGGACCTTCTGCTTGGGCTTGACTCCCTGGTCGCTGCGGAACCGTCGGATCTCGGTGATGAGCTTCTGCATGTCGGTGACACGTTGCTGGGCAACGGGATCGGCGCCGACACCGGTCTCGCGGGGCCAGTCGGCCACGACGACGCTGGCACCGCCGGTGAGCGCCTTCCACAGCGTCTCGGTCACGAACGGGATCACCGGGTGCAGCAGACGCAGGATGGAATCGAGCACGACGCCGAGAACGGCGCGGGTGTTGTCGGCGTGTGTCTCGGACGCGAACTGCACCTTCGCGAGTTCGAGGTACCAGTCGCACACCTCGTCCCACGCGAAGTGGTACAGCGATTCGCAGGCTTTGCCGAATTCGTAGCGGTCCAACGCGTCGTCGACCTCGGCGCGCACGAGAGCGAGCCGATCGAGGATCCACCGGTCGGCGTCGGTCAGGTCCGACCGAGCCGGAAGTTCCTGCACCACTGCGCCGTTCATCAACGCGAACTTCGTGGCGTTGAACAGCTTGGTGGCGAAGTTGCGGGAACTCTGCGCGTTGTCCTCACCCACCGACAGGTCGCCGCCGGGGTGCGCTCCGCGAGCGAGAGTGAAGCGCAACGCGTCGGCACCGAAGCGGTCGACCCAGTCGAGCGGATCGATGCCGTTGCCCTTGGACTTCGACATCTTGCGGCCGAACTCGTCGCGCACCAGGCCGTGCAGGAACACGTCGCGGAACGGGACGGGACCGGGCAACTGGTCACCGATCGTGGTGCCGAACATCATCATCCGGGCCACCCAGAAGAACAGGATGTCGTAGCCGGTGACGAGAACGCTGGTGGGATAGAACTTCTCGAGGTCGGGAGTGCGGTCGGGCCACCCCATCGTCGAGAACGGCCACAGGCCCGAGGAGAACCAGGTGTCCAGCACGTCCGGATCCTGGACCCAACCCTCGGGCGGGGTCTCGTCCGGCCCGAGGCACACGGTCTCGCCGTCGGGGCCGTACCAGATGGGGATGCGGTGGCCCCACCACAGCTGACGAGAGATGCACCAGTCGTGCATGTCGTCGACCCATTCGAACCAGCGCGGTTCCTGGCTCTTCGGGTGGACGACGGTGCGCCCGTCGCGCACGGCGTCACCGGCGGACTGCGCCAGGGTGGAGACGTTCACCCACCACTGCAGGGACAGTCGAGGTTCGATGGGCTCACCGCTGCGCTCGGAGTGTCCGACGCTGTGGACGTACGGCCGCTTCTCGGCGACGACGCGCCCCTGCTCGGCCAACGCCTCGCGCACGGCGACGCGTGCCTCGAAGCGATCCATGCCGTCGAACTGCGTTCCCGTGTCGACGATGCGTCCGGACGTGTCCATGATCGACGGCATCGGCAGCGAGTGCCGCATACCCATCTCGAAGTCGTTGGGGTCGTGTGCGGGCGTGATCTTGACTGCGCCGGTACCGAACTCGGGATCGACGTAATCGTCGGCGATGATCGGGATCTCGCGATCGAGGAACGGGTGCGGCAGCGTCGTGCCCACGAGGTGGGTGTAGCGCTCGTCGTCGGGGTGAACCGCCACGGCGGTGTCGCCCAGCATCGTCTCGACGCGGGTGGTGGCGACGACGACGTGGGGTTCGTCGTCGTTCAGCGAGCCGTACCGCAGCGAGACCAGCTCGCCCTCGACGTCCTCGTACTTGACCTCGATGTCCGAGATCGCCGTCTTCAGCACGGGCGACCAGTTGACGAGTCGCTCGGCGCGGTAGATCAACCCGCGATCGTGCAGCATCTTGAAGATGGTCTGCACGGCGCGTGACAGACCCTCGTCCATGGTGAAGCGTTCACGGCTCCAGTCGACACCGTCGCCGATGCGGCGCATCTGCTCGCCGATGGTCCCGCCGGATTCGCGCTTCCATTCCCAGACCTTCTCGATGAACTTCTCGCGTCCGAGATCGTCCTTCGACGTTCCCTCGGCCACGAGCTTCTTCTCGACGAGCGACTGCGTGGCGATACCGGCGTGGTCCATGCCGGGGAGCCACAGCACCTCGTAGCCCTGCATGCGCTTGCGGCGGGACAGCACGTCCATCAACGTGTGGTCCAACGCGTGGCCCATGTGCAGGCTGCCGGTCACGTTCGGCGGGGGCAGCACGATGGAGTAGCCGGGCTTCGCGCTCTCCCGATCGGCGACGAAGTAGCCTGCGTCGACCCATCCCTGGTAGAGCTCTGCTTCGACCTCGCCGGGGTTCCAGGACTTCGGGAGGCGGTCTGCGGGATTGTCGTCGGGGACAGTCGTCGATCTGGTCACCGGGTGATTCTAGTTCTCCTCTGGATCGGTGAGTTTCCCCGGTCGCGCCGCGAGGATCTCGGGCATCGGTGCGGGCTGGCCCAGCACGTGCTCGGAGAGGAACGCGTGCACGGCGCCGTACCAGGCCGCGGTGTGCTGCGGCGAGAGGATCCAGTGGTTCTCGTCGGGGAAGTACAGGAAGCGATGGACGGTCTCACCGTCGGCATCGGTCGCAGTCGCGGACTCGGAGAGCAACTCCCACCACAACCGCAGGGCCTCACCGACCGGGACGCGATAGTCCTTGTCGCCGTGGATGACGAGCATCGGAGTCGAGATGTCCGCGACGTAGAGATGCGGCGAGTTCTCGAACGCCATCTCGGGCGTCATCTCCTGCGCCCAGTAGGACGCGTCGTCGGTGGTGGGTCCGAACTGGTCCAGCGCCCAGAGACCGGCATGCGAGACGATCGCTCGGAAACGGTCGGTGTGACCGGCGATCCAGTTGGCCATGTACCCGCCGAAGGAGCCGCCCATCATCGCGGTGCGGGTGGAGTCGATGTCGTCCCGCGCCTCGACGGCATCGGTCACGGCCATCAGGTCGGTGTACGGCTCCTTGCCCCACCTTCCCCATCCGCGCTGCACGAAGTCCTGTCCGTACCCGGTGGACAGCGCGGGGTCCGGCATCAGGACCGCGTACCCCTGCGCGACCAGCATCCAGGGGTTCCACCGCCACGACCACGTGTTCCACGATCCGAGGGGACCTCCGTGCGCCCACAGCACCAACGGCGCCGGCCAGTCCGCCGACGTGCCCTCGGGCAGCGCGAGCCACGCCCGGACGGTGGTCCCGTCGTCCGTCACCGTCGAGACGTCCTCGAGTGTGCCCGGTAGCTCCGGTAGGTCCACCGGGGCGGGGAGCGCCGCGACCTCGCCTGTGGAGAGATCGATCCGAACAGGATGCGGCGGAACGCGATACGAGGCCTGCATCGCGTACGCGACGTCACCGTCGGGTGCCGCGCGCACATCGGTGTAGGCGTGCTCTCCCGGCGTCAGGATCGTCGCGGAGTCGGGTGTGACGACGAAGATCGGTGCTCGGCCGCCGTCGTCCGCCGTCACGAGCAGGGCCGTCGAGTCCGCGGTCCACGTCGCCGATGTCGGCCACCTGTCCCACCCCGGCGCCCACTGCTCGGTCGTTCCCGTCGCGAGATCGAGGACGAACAAGTCCACCCGCGGGGCGGTGTCGGGTGAGGGACGGCTCTCGCGGAGATACGCCACGCGGGTGCCGTCCCGTGAGACGACCGGCGACGCGACGTCCGCCTCCTCGTCGTCGACGAGCACCGTCGCTGCGCCGCCCGCCGTGTCGAGCCGGACCAGCACTTGCCGGGTGCTCGCGTCGGCTCCCGACACCTTGCGTGTGGCCACCACGAACGAACCGTCCGGCGCCACGTCGGCACCGGTGTCGCGGTACTCACCGCCGCCCGCCGATCCACCCGGTGCGGGAGTCAGCGAGGTGAGGGGGACATCGGTTGCGTCGGGACCGTCGACGGATCCGACGAACAGGTGGGTGCGCTCCGGGCCGAGGTCCGCGTCCCAGTACCGCACGGGATACCCGCTGTGCAGGACGGCTGTCACGGCCGAGTCCTTGCGCAGCGTCCGCAGGAACTCGTCGCGGTCGACGTCCCCGAGCACCGAGCCCGTGACCAGGACCGTCGGTGCGCCGGACGCCGCGACGACGGAGGACACTCCCCCGCCGCGGTGGACGAGGCGTCGCGGTTCTCCACCCCGGGACGACAGCGCCCACACCGCGGAGGGCGCGCCCTCCTCCGCCGAGGCGGCGCGGCGGAACAGCAGGTCCCCGTCGGCCGCGAACGTCGGAGAGGAGTCACCCGTGCCGGCCCGTGTCAGCCTGCGCGGCGCGGTGACGCCCGCCGGATCGATCGCCCACAGCGACGACACGTACTTCGTGCGAGCGGGGTTCAGCTCGGAGACGGTGACGACCAGCGAGGACCCGTCGGGAGAGAGCGCGAGACCGGCCATCCTTCGGATGTCGAGATAGCTCGAGGGCGACCGGAAGGGAGTACCGCTCGGGTCGGGAGAAGTGCTCATGAGCCGAACCTACCGGGGGCGGGTGTACACACCCTGACGGTGAGGCGCACACCCTCTACCGCCGGCTGGAGAGGCTGTGCGGATGACGCAGTGGGTGTGCGCTGTCATCGACGGTGCCGAGCCCCCTACTGGCGGACGAGCGGCGCCAGACGGGACGGGATCTGCTCCAGCGCGAACGGCAGGCTCAGCACGGTGCTCCACGCCATGGCCTCGGCGGCCTCGTCCTCGAGGATAATGACGCGGCCGTCACGGACCGCGGCGAGCTGCTGGTAGACCGGTGTCGCGGCGAGTTCTGCGCGCAGCTTGTCCCCGAAGCCACCGCCCGCGTACCAGACCAGGACGTCGACGTCGGCCAGGGAGAGCTGCTCGGTGCTGATCGTGGCGAAGTTGCGCTCACCGACCTCGTCGGCGACCGGAGGGTTGACGAAGCCCAGGTCGTTGAGGAATCGGACCTTGGGATCCTGGGCGCCGTACACGCCGAACTGGCCGGGACCTTGCAGCGCACCCACCAGCACGGTCTTGCCGGCGAAGGACGGGTTGGCGGCGGCGACGTCGGCGAAGGTGCCCTCGAGATCCGAGATCAGCGACGCAGCCTGATCCGGTTTGCCCAGGGCCTCGCCGAGGAGGGTCGTCTGATCACGCCACGGGATGCCGTAGTCGGCGAATCCGGCCGGCTGGGTGACGGTGGGAGCGAGCTGGGACAGCGAGTCGAACTCGGACTGCGTGATACCTGCGTAGGTCCCCACGATCAGGTCCGGCGTGGCGGACGCGACCTTCTCGACGTCGATGCCTTCCGACGCCGAGCCGACGATCTGCGGTGTGGCGCCGCCCAGCGCCGACTGCGCCCACGGCCAGGTCGCTGACGGGTAGTCCCCGTACCAATCGAACACCCCGACCGGCACGGTGCCCAGGGCCAGCAAAGTGTCCTGATCGTTGTAGCCGACGCTGACGACGCGCTGCGGGTTCGAGGGGACGTCGACGTCTCCGTACTTGGTGGCGACGGTCGGTCCCGAGCCTTCCGAGCCGCCGCCGTCGGATGTGCTGCATGCTGCGGCGACAGCGATGAGGGCACCGGAGGCACCGAGGAGGAAACTGCGGCGCGAGATGCCGGCGGACATGGCCATCGGGATGGTCCCTTCGACGGGTGACGGGCGCCCGTCGTCGAACCGAGCCCCCCTGGTGTGAAGGTAAGGCTAACTTATGCCCGGCAGCGGTGAGGTGGGTCCTCCTCCGGCTCCACGTCGATCGGGTCCATCATGGAGTGATGTCCGCATGTCCCGCGCCCGAAGTCTTTTCCGCACGGATGGCCGCCTGATGGGGCGGGCCACCGTCCGTCGCCCTGTCGTCCGCATCAGAGGTCCGCACCGATCGTCGCGACCCGACACCGTCGTGGCCGAGGAACCGTTGGAGTTGCGCGTCGGGGGACGCGCTCTCGCCGTCACGATGCGCACTCCGGGCCACGACGTCGAACTCGCCCACGGATTCCTCACCACCGAGGGCGTGATCGGTGGTCGGGACGACATCCTGGCGGCGCGCTACTGCGACGGCGTCGACGACGAGGGGATGAACACCTACAACGTGTTGGACCTCGCACTCGCGTCCCACGTCCCCGCGCCGGATCCCAGCGTGGAGCGCAACTTCTACACCACGTCCTCCTGCGGCGTGTGCGGCAAGGCGTCCCTCGACGCGGTGCGATCGATCACGCGCTACTCCCCCGCATCCGACGGCGCCTCCGTCACGACGGCGGTGCTGACTACTCTTCCGGACACTCTCCGGGAGCATCAGCGCATCTTCTCCACGACGGGCGGTCTGCATGCGGCCGCGCTGTTCGACACTGCCGGAACGCTACTCGCCGTGCGCGAGGACGTCGGACGTCACAATGCCGTCGACAAGGTGATCGGATGGGCGGTCGTCGAAGGACTGCTTCCGTTGACGGGCACAGTCCTCATGGTCAGTGGCCGCGCGTCGTTCGAGCTGGCTCAGAAGGCCGTCATGGCCGGGATCCCGATCCTGGCAGCGGTGTCGGCACCGTCGTCACTGGCGGTCGACCTCGCGGACGAGGCCGGTCTGACGGTGGTCGGATTCCTCCGCGGTGACGGGATGAACGTCTATACGCACGCCGATCGCGTGGTCAGCGCCGACGTGCCGGCGACCGCCGACCGGTGATCCAGCCGATCACCACGAGTCCCGCGACCACCACTGCCGTAGCGATCACCTGTCGACGCGACGACTCGTCGGTCAGCATCAGGACGGTCAGTCCGGCCAGCAGGATCAGCGCGAACCAACTGAGGTAGGGGAACGCCCACATCCGCACCGGGAGTGGACCGGCTGTTTCGAGTCGGCGACGCAGCCGCAACTGGGATGCTGCGGTGACTGCCCAGATGGCGAGCAGGGATGCCCCGACCGCGTTGAGCAGGAACGTCAACAGACCCTCGACGTCGAGGTAGTTGAGCAGCACCGCCACGAAGCCGAAGAACACCGAGACCAACAGAGCGGGCCGGGGGACGCCGGCATGGTCGACCCGCGCCAACACCGACGGCCCGTCCCCTCTCAGCGCCAGCGAGTAGACCATGCGACTGGTGGCGTAGATCTGCGCGTTGAACGCACTGAGCAACGACAGCACGATGATCACTTCCATGAACCCGACGACTCCGGAGATGTTCGCCTGCTGCAGCACCAGCGTGAACGGGCTCTGCGCCGCCGAGTCCGCGTCGCCGAGCTGGTTCCACGGCAGCAGCAGCGTGATCACCAGGATGGAACCGAGGTAGAAGACGCTGATGCGCCACACGACGCTGCGCACGGCGCGTCCGACGGACCGCGCGGGATCCTCGGACTCCGCGGCGGCGATGGTGACGATCTCGATGCCGCCGAAGGCGAAGGCCACGACCAGAAGTCCCGCAGCGATCCCCGAGATCCCGTTGGGCGCGAATCCGCCGAGGCCGGTGAGGTTGGCCAGTCCCACGGCGTCGGAACCCGGCAGGACACCGAAGACGAGCAGAGCGCCGATGACGAGGAAGCCGGTGATGACCGTGATCTTGATGGCCGCGAACCAGAACTCGAACTCGCCGAAGTTCGAGACCTTCGCCAGGTTGACGACCGTGAAGACGACCATCGCGACCAGGGCCGGAATCCACGGGTCGACGCCGAACCAGGAGCCCATGAAGGCTGCGGCGCCGGTCATCTCGGCCCCCATGACCATGACGAGCGTGAACCAGTACAGCCAGCCCGTCGCGAAGCCGGCGAGTCGCCCGAAAGCCATCTCGGCGTACGTCGAGAAGGATCCCGACGACGGTGAGGCGGCGGCCATCTCGCCGAGCATCCGCATGATGAGGACCACCAGGAACCCGGCGATCGCGTAGGACAGAAGAACGGCGGGTCCGGCGGCGACGATGCCGGCTCCCGTTCCGAGGAACAGGCCGGCGCCGATCGCTGAGCCGAGGCCCATCATCGTCAGGTGGCGGACCTTGAGTCCGTTGGTGAGCTCGTCTACCTCGTCGATGTCGCGCATGAGGTGAACAACGGTATCGCTACACGCGGACGCGCAGAGCAGCACCCGTCGCGGCGACGACCTCGTCGACCGACAGCCCTGGTGCGGTCTCCACCAGGTCCAGACCGTCCGGGGTGACGTCGATGACCGCCATGTCGGTGACGATGCGCTGCACGCACCCCTTGCCCGTGAGCGGCAGGGTGCAGGTCTCCACGATCTTCGGCTCGCCGCTCTTCGAGACGTGCTCCATCATCACGATCACCCGACGCGCACCGTGGACGAGGTCCATCGCGCCACCCATGCCCTTGACCATGTGTCCGGGGATCATCCAGTTGGCGAGGGCGCCGTTGCGATCCACCTGCATCGCACCGAGGACCGCCACGTCGACGGCGCCGCCGCGGATCATGCCGAAGGACTGCGCCGAGTCGAAGAAGGACGCCCCCGGCATCACCGTGATCGTCTCCTTGCCGGCGTTGATCAACTCCGGGTCCAGTTCCTCCTCGGTGGGATACGGGCCGACACCGAGAACACCGTTCTCCGAGTGCAGGATCACCGTCGTCGTGGCAGGGATGTGGCTCGGGATCAACGTCGGCATTCCGATGCCGAGATTGACGTACTGGCCGTCCTGGAGTTCCGCGGCGACGCGGGCCGCCATCTGGTCGCGGGTGAGTTTCCTCGAGGTCATGACCGCACCGTCCTCTGCTCGACGCCGACCGTGACGGGTCCGACCACCACGACGCGGTTCACATGGATTCCCGGGGTGTGCACGTCCTCGGGGTTCAGCTCGCCCGGCTCCACGAGGTGTTCGACCTGGGCGATGGTGATCCGGCCCGACTCCGCGGCGGGAGGATTGAAGTTCCGGGCGCTGGCCCGGTAGACGAGGTTGCCGAATCGGTCGCCCTTCCACGCGTGCACCAGGGCGTAGTCGGCAGCGATCCCGCGTTCGAGGACGTAGGCGATGCCGTCGAACTCGCGGGTCTCCTTGGGTGACGACGCCAGAGCGACGCCACCGGACGAGTCGTACCGCTGCGGCAGACCGCCGTCGGCCACCTGCGTGCCGACGCCGGCGGGGGTGAAGAACGCGGGGATACCCGCCCCGCCGGCCCGGAGCCGTTCGGCGAGCGTGCCCTGCGGGGTCAGCTCCACCTCGAGTTCGCCGCCGAGGTACTGCCGCGCGAACTCCTTGTTCGATCCCACGTAGGAGCTGATCGTCCGACGGATACGGCGTTGCTCGAGCAGGATTCCCAGCCCGAACCCGTCGGTGCCGCAGTTGTTGCTGATCGTCTCGAGATCGCTCGCACCCTGCTCGAGCAGCGCCGCGATCAGCACCTCGGGTACGCCGACGAGCCCGAATCCACCGACGGCGATCGACGCACCGCTCTCGATGTCGGCCACCGCCTCGCCCGCCGACGCCATCACCTTGTCCATCATGCGGCCCACGATAGCGCACGCTGTGCGTAGTATGAACATCTATTCGTCATGCGAACAGGAGCACGTCATGGGAGAGCCGGAACCACCGACGGACATGCGGGGTGCCTCGACGGACTACGTGCAGTCCCTGGGACGCGGACTGTCCGTGATCCGCGCCTTCGACGCCGAGCATCCCCGGCGCACGTTGTCCGACGTCGCGCGGGCGACGGACCTGACGAGGGCTACCGCGCGCCGATTCCTGCTGACACTCGTCGACCTCGGATACGTCCGCACCGACGGGTCGACCTTCGCCCTGACTCCCCGAGTGCTGGAACTCGGATACTCCTACCTGTCGTCGCTGTCGCTACCGGAGATCGCCGGGCCACACCTCGAGGCGTTGACCGAGACGGTTCACGAATCCTCGTCCGTCTCCATCCTCGACGGTGACGACGTCGTCTACGTCGCGCGAGTTCCGGTGAGCCGCATCATGACCGTGTCCATCACCATCGGCACTCGATTCCCGGCGTACGCCACGTCGATGGGGCGAGTCCTGCTCGCGGGCGCGGACGAGGCGTACCTCGATGCGTACTTCGACCGCGCGGACCTCGTCGACCTGACCGGTCGTACCGCGCACACCGAGAGCAGCCTGCGCGCCGAACTCGACAGAGTTCGCGAGCAGGGCTTCTGCATCGTCGATCAGGAACTCGAGGTGGGCCTCCGTTCACTCGCCGCCCCCCTGCACGGCCCCGACGGTTCCGTGGACGCGGCCGTCAACATCAGCACGCCGGCGGCGAGGTATTCGCTCGACGACCTGACCTCCACCCTGCTGCCCGCTCTCCTGCGTGCGGCCGCCGCTATCGATACCGACGTCTCACGTGTCGGTTCCACCACCCCCGATCGAGGGAGCCACCATGCCTGACGCCGTCATCTGTGAACCCCTCCGCACCCCGGTAGGCCGCTTCGGTGGAGTACTGAAGACCGTCCCGCCCACCGACCTGACGTCCGCCGTCATCATCGAAATACTCTCCCGCACAGGTCTGTCCGGTTCCGACATCGACGACGTCATCCTCGGACAAGGGTCACCGAACGGTGAGGCGCCGGCCATCGGTCGGGTCGCCGCACTCGACGCGGGACTGGGGATCGGCGTTCCCGGGCGGCAGGTCGATCGGCGGTGCGGCTCGGGTCTGCAAGCCGTCCTCGATGCCTGCATGCAGGTGTCCACCGGCATGAGCGACGTCGTGCTCGCGGGAGGCGTGGAGTCCATGAGCTCCACAGAGTTCTACAGCGACGGAATGCGCTGGGGGGTCGCCGGTGAGTCGGTCGCCCTGAACGACAGACTCGCGCGCGCCCGGGTCACCGCGGGCGGCAGGAACTTCCCCGTTCCCGGCGGGATGATCGAGACCGCGGAGAACCTCCGTGAGCAGTACGGCATATCGCGTGCCGACCAGGATGCGTACGCGGTGCAGTCCCACCGGCGTGCCGTGGCCGCTCAGCGCAGCGGAGTGTTCGGCGAGGAGATAGTCCCCGTCACCGTGCCCCAGCGGAAAGGCGACGCGCTCGTCGTCACGGACGACGAGCACCCTCGTGCGGACACCAGCGTCGAGTCCCTGGGCAGGTTGCGCGCCATTCGCGGCGCGATCGATCCGGCGTCCACCGTCACCGCCGGCAATGCGAGCGGCCAGAATGACGGCGCCGCGCTGTGCATCGTGACCACTGCGGACAAGGCTGCCGCTCTGGGTCTGCGCCCCCTCGTTCGGCTCGCAGGATGGGCCGCCGCGGGTGTCGCACCGAAGACGATGGGTATCGGTCCGGTTCCGGCGGTCGAGAAGGTCCTCGGACGTCTCGGACTGACGTTGGGGCAGATGGACATCGTCGAACTGAACGAGGCGTTCGCCGCGCAGGTGCTGTCGGTCCTGACCGAGTGGAAGATGGACCCGACAGACGACCGGCTGAACCCGCACGGCTCGGGAATCTCCCTGGGGCACCCTGTGGGAGCGACCGGCGCCCGCATCCTGACGACGCTCACGCGGGAGATGGTGCGTCGTGACGCGCGGTACGGCCTCGAGACGATGTGCATCGGGGGCGGTCAGGGCCTGGCCGCGGTATTCGAACGAGTCTGACTCGACCCTGCGGACGACCCTCCTGGAGACGACAATGGACGTCCACCCCCGGTGATCGGGGGTGGACGTCCATTGCTCGTCTGTCGGGTTACGCGCTCTTGTCGCGACGCTCCGGACGGTCGGGCTTGCGCGGCACGATGGTCGGGAGAACGTTGTCGACGACGGTCTCGGCGGTCACCACGACCTTCGCCACGTCGTCCCGGCTGGGGATGTCGAACATGACCGGGTTGAGCACTTCTTCCATGATGGCGCGCAGTCCACGGGCACCGGTGCCGCGGTGGATGGCCTGCTCGGCCATCGCATCGAGGGCGTCGGGGGTGAACTCGAGCTCCACACCGTCCATGTCGAACAGACGCGTGTACTGCTTGACCAGCGCGTTCTTCGGCTCGGACAGGATGGTGACCAAGGATTCCTTGTCCAGGTGCGTCACCGACGCGACGACGGGGAGGCGTCCGATGAACTCCGGGATCAGACCGAACTTGATCAGATCCTCGGGCATGACGTCCGCGAAGTGATCCTGCGTGTCGATCTCGGCCTTGGACCGCACCTCGGCACCGAAGCCGAGGCCGCGCTTGCCGATGCGATCCGACACGATCTTCTCGAGACCGGCGAACGCGCCGGCGACGATGAAGAGCACGTTGGTGGTGTCGATCTGGATGAACTCCTGGTGCGGGTGCTTGCGGCCGCCCTGCGGAGGAACGCTGGCCTGCGTCCCCTCGAGGATCTTCAGCAGCGCCTGCTGCACACCTTCGCCCGACACATCGCGGGTGATCGACGGGTTCTCGCTCTTGCGGGCGATCTTGTCGACCTCGTCGATGTAGATGATGCCGGTCTCGGCACGCTTGACGTCGTAGTCCGCGGCCTGGATGAGCTTGAGGAGGATGTTCTCGACGTCCTCACCGACGTAGCCGGCCTCGGTCAGCGCGGTGGCGTCGGCAATGGCGAACGGCACGTTCAGCATCTTGGCCAGGGTCTGCGCGAGGTAGGTCTTGCCGCAGCCGGTGGGTCCGAGCATGAGGATGTTCGACTTCGCGAGCTCGACGGTCTCACCACGTGAGTCCCGCGCCTTGTCGCCGGCCTGGATCCGCTTGTAGTGGTTGTAGACCGCGACGGCCAGACGACGCTTCGCCGTGTCCTGACCGATGACGTAGTTCTCGAGGAAGTCCCGGATCTCGGCGGGCTTGGGAAGCTCGTCGAGCTTCACCTCGCTCGACTCGGCCAGTTCTTCCTCGATGATCTCGTTGCACAGATCGATGCATTCGTCACAGATGTAGACGCCTGGTCCGGCAATGAGCTTCTTGACCTGCTTCTGACTCTTTCCGCAGAAAGAGCACTTGAGCAAGTCGCCACCGTCACCGATGCGTGCCATGTGCGTTAGTCCTCACTTGTGGATCGTGAAATCTCTGCTGCGACCGTACCCGCCTTCGGAGCGGGAGGTCGACTTCTGGCGCATCCAGACAGGCCCATGTCGACGGGCGTCGCACGCCCCCGACGTGGGTGAATCGATGCAGTTCAGGTGGCGCAGAACCGGCTGAGCCGCCGCGACCGACCCGGAATGGTCGGGCGTGTCGCGGCGGCTCCGGCGCAAAGCGCATCACTTACGAGCGGAAAGCTTCCGGTACTCGAAGACGGTATCGATGATGCCGTATTCCTTGGCCTCTTCCGCGGTGAGGATCTTGTCGCGGTCGGTGTCCTTGCGGACGACATCGGGGTCCTTGCCGGTGTGGCGACCGAGGGTGGTCTCCATCAGGCGACGCATCCGCTCGATCTCCGCGGCCTGGATCTCGAGGTCCGACACCTGGCCCTGCACGCCGCCGGTGGACGGCTGGTGAATCAGGACGCGGGCGTTCGGCAGTGCCGCACGCTTGCCGGGTGCACCGGCAGCGAGCAGGACCGCGGCGGCCGACGCGGCCTGGCCGAGGCAGACCGTCGCCACGTCGGCGCGGACGTACTGCATCGTGTCGTAGATAGCCATCAGCGAGGTGAACGAGCCACCGGGCGAGTTGATGTACATCGTGATGTCGCGGTCGGGGTCCAGACCCTCGAGGACAAGGAGCTGAGCCATCACATCGTTGGCCGACGCGTCGTCGACCTGGACGCCGAGGAAGATGATGCGCTCCTCGAACAGCTTGTTGTACGGGTTGGACTCCTTGACGCCGTAGCTCGAGTGCTCGACGAACGACGGGAGGATGTAGCGGGAATCAGGGCCGGCAGGCGAGCTGGAACCGGGAAGCGAACGGGGATCGAAGAGCTGTGACATCAGTACTCCAGGTGTGAGGGTGAAGTGATCGGGCGGCGCGAGACCATCTCCGATCAGTTGTCGGCTCCGCTGGTGCCGCCGGCCTGCGTGGCGCGGGAGATGACGTGGTCGACCATCCCGTACTCGAGTGCCTGCTGCGCCGTGAACCACCGGTCGCGGTCCGAGTCCTCGGTGACCTGATCGAACGTCTGTCCGGTGTGCTGGGCGATGAGTTCGGCCATCTCACGCTTGGTGAGTGCGAACTGCTGCGCCATGATCGCGATGTCCGCTGCGCTGCCGCCGATTCCGGCGGACGGCTGGTGCATCATGATGCGCGCGTGCGGCAGGGCGTAGCGCTTGCCCTTGGTGCCCGCGGTGAGCAGGAACTGACCCATCGAGGCCGCGAGGCCCATCGCGTAGGTGGCGACGTCGCACTCGGCGAAGTTCATCGTGTCGTAGATGGCCATACCGGCGGACACGGAACCACCGGGCGAGTTGATGTAGAGCGCGATGTCGCGGGTGGGATCCTCGGCGGAGAGCAGCAGGATCTGCGCGCACAGCTTGTTGGCGATGTCGTCGTCGACCTGCGTGCCGAGGAAGATGATGCGCTCACGGAGCAGTCGCTCGTAGACGGAGTCGCTGAGGTTGAGTCCGGCGGTCGCGGACGTCATGACCGGAGCGGTCACACTCGACCCTGCCGTATTCGGGTTGGTCACCGGGTTCGTGGTGGTCACGGTACCTGCCTTCTCGTTCTCGGTTATGTCTCGCTCGAACGCTCGAGTTCTCTGTCATCGACACTAACGAAGGACGGCGGCCCCGGAGTCCCGGAACCGCCGTCGTTCGCTGTGAGCGTTACGTCTGCTGTTCGCCCGCAGCCGAATCGTCGGCCGCGGTGATCTCGTCGGACGCCTCGGCGGCGTCGTCGTCCGGATCGCCGAACAGTTCCTTCGTGTCGACGCCGGCGCCGGAGGTGTCGGTGACCGACACCCGGTCGACGACGGCGGCGAGGGCCTTGCTGCGACGGATGTCGGCGAACAGGGCCGGCAGCTGGTTGGCCTGCTGCACCTGCTGGATGAACTCCTCCGGTGCGATGCCGTAGCGCTGCGCCTGGAAGACGATGTTCTGGGTCAGCTCTTCCTGTCCGACCTGGACCGACTCGGCGTCGGCGATCGTGTCGAGCAGGAGCTGCGTGCGGACCGACTTCTCGGCGCTCTCACGGGCGTTCGTGTCGAACTCCTCGCGGGAGGAGCCGGCTGCCTCGAGTTGCTGCGCCAGCTTGTCCTCGTCGTGATCGAGAGGATGGATGGCGTCGTGCACGGCCGAGTCGATCTCCGCCTTGACGAAAGCCTCGGGCACGGGAACCTCGACGGTCTCGAGGAGAGCCTCGAGCACCTTGTCGCGGATCTGTCCGGCCTGCTCGACCTTCTTGACGCGTGCGACGCGCTCACGGAGGTCGGCCATCAGCTCGTCGAACGTGTCGAACTGGCTGGCGAGCTGCGCGAACTCGTCGTCGGGCTCGGGGAGCTCGCGCTCCTTGACCGACTTGACGGTGACGGTGACCAGCGACTCCTGGCCGGCATGATCGCCCGCGAGGAGTGTGGTGGTGAACTCCTTCGACTCCCCCGTCGACAGTCCGACGATGGCGTCGTCGAGGCCCTCGATGAGCTGGCCGGATCCGACCTCGTGCGACAGGCCCTCGGTCGACGCCTCGGGAACGTCGTTCCCGTCGACGGTCGCGGACAGGTCGATGGACACGAAGTCACCGGTCTGCGCGGCGCGCTCGACGCCGGTGAGGGTGCCGAAACGCTGACGCAGCGACAGCAGCTGCTCGTCGACGGCGTCGTCGGTGATCTCGACCGGGTCGACGGTCACGGTCAGGGACGAGAAGTCCGGGAGCGTGATCTCGGGGCGGACGTCGACCTCGGCGGTGAAGACGATTTCTTCGCCGTCCTCGAGCTTGGTGATCTCGATGTCCGGCTGACCGAGCGGCTTGAGCTCTGTGGAGCTCAGCGCGTCGTTGTACTTGGCCGGCAACGCGTCGTTGACCACCTGGTTGAGGACGTTCGCGCGTCCGACCCGAGCCTCGAGAAGCTTCGCCGGCGCCTTGCCGGGACGGAACCCGGGGAGACGGATCTGCTGTGCGAGCGTCTTGTAGGCGCGGTCGAAATCAGGCTTGAGCTCCTCGAAGGGCACCTCAACGTTGATACGGACTCGCGTCGGGCTCAGTTGCTCGACGGTGCTCTTCACGGACGTGCTCCTTCATCTGTTCGACTGCAATTACATCTGTACGAATGATCCGACTGTGCATGACGTCGGACTCTGTGACGCCGTCATGTGTCGGGATGACAGGATTCGAACCTGCGACCCTCCGCTCCCAAAGCGGATGCGCTACCAAGCTGCGCCACATCCCGTTTTTCTTCCCACCACGCCCGTACGCGAAGTCGCCGACTCGCGACACAGCGGATGGACGTGCGACGACGATCCTACGGCGACGCCGCACCGCGCACGACGGCGGGCCGATTTCCGAATCGGCCGCTGGGTTCGGTACAGTTCCTCAACGCAGGCGGCAGGGGCTGGCGATCCCAGCGCCGCCGCATGCATGCGGGCGTAGCTCAATGGTAGAGCCTCAGTCTTCCAAACTGATTACGCGGGTTCGATTCCCGTCGCCCGCTCCACGGATACGACGAAGCCCCCCGGAGATCCTTCTCCGGGGGGCTTTTTCGTGTCGGGGGTTCGTCCGCGGTCGCTGTCAGCCGACGTGCGAGAGCGCACTGTCGAGCGCAGACGATTCGCGCTGTGCCGCCACCAACGACACCGCCTCGATGATCGAGCTCCGCACCACGATGGGTGAGCAGACACCCAGCAGTTCGAGCGGGCGACGAACCGCGGGATCGGTGGCGACGAGCACCATCGGACGGCTCGCCAGCGACGATGCGGCGCCGAGCAGCAGCACGGCCGCCGCGCTGCCGAGGAACGTGACATCGGACAGGTCCAGCACGACGTCGTCGTGGCCGCGCGATGCCACCCGAGCGAGGACGTCGCGCAGCTCCGGCGTGGTGCTCATGTCGATCTCGCCGGCGATGGACACGACGGCGACGTCGCCCCGCCGGTACTCCAGGACGGACAGATCGGCATCGTCGAACGAGTCGTGGGTGTCGGTTCCGAGTGCGTTCATGTGGTGCTCTCCCGTTCGTGTGTGCCGGTCCGTTGCGTCCTCCGGCGTCCTCAGTAGATTCGCCCGCCAGAGTGTCGAGGCTGCGAGCAGAGCATCACGATCCGATAACGGATTCGACACCGCTCGGTAACGTCTCGCGGATTCGGTGTCGCGGCCGGCTCGACACCGTTCCACCGATCGCGAACATGCCGACCGAAACGTGCCGCCGACGCGTCCGGAACGGGAACACTGCGGTCGGACGGTGTCGCACCCGCGTCACCGCCCTCGACATCTTGCGGAGGTTTGTCATGCACGAGTCCCGTCCCGTCCTGGTGGGCATCGACGGTTCGACCGCGGCTCTCGACGCGGTGCGGTGGGCGGTACGTGTCGCCGTCGACCGTGGTGCACCGCTGGTACTCACCTCGGCCGTCTCGGCGTCCGCGTTCGCCGATGTGGACGACACCACGAGCGATGCCGTGCAGCGAATTCTCGACGACGCGACGTCCGTCGCTCGGGACGCCGCCGGCGATCGTCCGCTGACGGTGTCGTCGGAATCTCACCACGGCACTCCGGCCGGAGTTCTGGTCGAACGCTCGGCGGACGCCTCGCTGATCGTCGTGGGCACGCGAGGTCTCGGTGAGTTCACCGGCGGACTCTCCGGATCGGTCAGCACTGCCGTCGCGACTCACGCGGACTGCGCCGTCACGGTCGTGCCGACGACGACGTCGAACACCTCGGGACCCGTGGTGGTCGGTGTGGACGGGACCGACAACAGCGTTCCGGCCGTGCGATTCGCGTACGACATCGCGTCGTCACGCGGGGTGGGGTTGGTGGCGGTGCACGCCTGGAGCGACGTGGACATCCCCGGCGAGCACCACGACGCGTGGACGCACACGTCCGCGAACGAGTCGGCAGCGCTGGCCGAGACACTCGCCGGATGGGCCGACGACTATCCCGATGTCGAGGTGCAACGCGTCGTCGTCCAGGACCGGCCGGTCCGCGAGCTGGTGTCCCGTGCAGCCGATGCGAGCCTCGTCGTGGTCGGACGCCGCGGCCGCGGAGGATTCAGGTCGCTGCTGCTGGGATCGACCAGCAGAGCGCTCCTGCACTCCGTCGACGTTCCGGTGACCGTGGTGCCGTCACCCTCCTGACGCTTCCGGTCACTGGTAGACGTCGGGAATGCCGTCGCCGTCGGCGTCGAGTCGTTCCTTCTGCTCGATGGCGCGATAGACACGGTTGCGTCGTCGGAGGACGACAGAGGCCAGGGCCGCCGCGATCACGGACCCGGTCAGAACGCCGACCTTGACGTGGTCTTCGCGTAGGGAACCCTCCCCGTACGCCAGGTCCCCGATCAGCAACGAGACGGTGAACCCGATGCCGGCCAGCATCGACACGCCCAGGACGTCGAGCCACGACAGGTCCGAGTCGAGGCGCGCCTTGGTGAAGCGGGACAGCATGGCCGTCGTGCCGAAGATGCCGATGGTCTTCCCGACCACCAGCGCCAGGACGATGCCGACAGCGACCGGATCGGACAGCGCGTCGACGAAACCGCTGAACCCACCGACGGTCACGCCTGCGGCGAAGAACGCGAACAGAGGCACGGCCACACCGGCCGACACCGGACGGATCCGGTGCTCGAAGTGCTCGGCCAGACCCGGCCCGGCATCCGGGCCCCCGGCGGCCGCGCTTCGCAGGACCGGCACCGTGAAGCCGAGGAGGACGCCGGCGACGGTGGCATGGATGCCGGATTCGTGCATCAGGACCCAGGTCACGGCAGCCAGTGGCAGCAACACCCACCACGAGCGGATGCGTCGCTGGACACAGACGCCGAAGAGCGCCAGCGGGACCGCTGCGCCGAGCAGTGCGGCGACGTTGATGTCGTCGGTGTAGAACACGGCGATGACGGTGACGGCCAACAGGTCGTCCACGACGGCGAGGGTGAGCAGGAAGGTCCGCAGCGCCGCCGGAAGGTGCGTGCTGATGACGGCGAGCACGGCGACCGCGAACGCGATGTCGGTGGCCGTCGGGATGGCCCATCCCGACAGAGCCCCGTCGCCGGTGTTCGCATTCACGAGGACGAATATCAGTGCGGGAACAGCCATTCCGCCGACGGCCGCGGCGATGGGGAGCGCTGCGCGACGAGGGTCCCTCAGATCACCCGCGACGAATTCACGCTTGAGCTCGAGCCCCACGACGAAGAAGAAGATGGCGAGCAACCCGTCGGCGGCCCAGGTGCCGAGCGTCAGATCGAGGTGCAGGGCGGACGGCCCGACAGTCGTGTTCTTCAGGGTGTCGTAGCCGGCGGACCACGCGGAATTGGACCACACCAACGCGATGGCCGTCGCCAGGAGAAGCAGCGCTCCGCCGACCGTCTCCTTGCGCAGGATGTCGGAGACGCGCGAGGTCTCTCGCCACGATCCGCGGGAGAAAAGTGAGGTACGGGAGTCGGTCATCGGCGGCGTCCTTCGTGTCGATCGAGGACGTGACCGGGCTCGGGCACGTCGAATCCACTGCCGACCAGACTTCCCGGCGCACCGGCGATCACCCTACCCGTCGCTCGCGGACGGCCTAAGCTGCACGTCGGGATCGCGCGTCGGAGCGGATCTCGGGACCGGAAGGGGCAACCGTGCGTCGAGGGCGGCAGAGATCGTGACCACGGGTCACGCATCCCCGCCCGAGAGAGGCCGCGGCATCGCCGAGATACCGGCTGGGCTCACCGTGCGATCGGTCTACCAACCCGTCGTCGACCTCTCCACCCGCGCACTCGTCGGCTACGAAGCGCTCGCACGCGGACCGGCGGGCACGGAGTGGGAGTCGCCGGCGCGGCTGTTCGAATCGGCGCGGGCCTACGGAACGGTCGGCCAGCTCGACTGGATGTGCCGCATCAGCGCACTCCGCGGCGCCCTCGAGGCGCGGCTTCCGCCCAGCCTCCAATTGTTCGTCAACATGGAGCCCAGCGCGATGAACATCGCGGTTCCCCCGGGAGGTGCCGACGTCCTCGCCGCCGCGTCCCGACTGTCGATCGTCGTCGAGATCACCGAACGCGATCTGCTCACCGACCCCGCCGCGCTTCTCGACGCCGTCGAACGGGTCCGAGACCGCCGATGGCTGATCGCCGTGGACGACGTCGGAGCCGAGACGGCCAGCCTCGCCCTGCTGCCGTTCATCCGGCCCGACATCATCAAGCTCGACATGTCCTTCACCCAGCAACGAGCGACGCAGGACACCGCTCGCGTGCTGGCCGCGGTCGCGGCCGAATCCGACCGCACCGGCGCGGTCGTCCTGGCAGAGGGAATCGAGACCGAGGCCCACCTGCTGCTCGCCCGCGAGATGGGGGCAGCGCTCGGACAGGGATGGCTCTTCGGCGCACCGGCAGAGCTTCCGCTCTACGAGCCGTCCTCCGCCGCGGCACCACCGGCGGTCGATTCACCTCTGGCAGTCGGCGTCACCCACCGGATGCCCCTGGCGACAACC
This sequence comes from Rhodococcus sp. MEB064, assembly GCF_000834565.1. Classification (NCBI taxonomy): domain Bacteria; kingdom Bacillati; phylum Actinomycetota; class Actinomycetes; order Mycobacteriales; family Nocardiaceae; genus Rhodococcus; species Rhodococcus sp. MEB064. The sequence goes on along the minus strand of NZ_JXQS01000003.1, from coordinate 30,363 downwards.
CCGTTCGGACTGGTCGCCGCCGGGGGCGGCACACGGCGCGGACGGGTGTCGCTGATCGGCACGATGATCGAACAGTTCGCTCTCGATGCGACCGCCACCGGTCCGTCGACGATCGTGCTGGCCACGGTTCCGCACCTGTACGAGGTGGACCAGGACCAGATGGACCGAGCGGTGACGCTCGCGTCGTCCGGCGCGTTGGTCGCCCTGTTCGGTCGCGACGGCAACGTGACCACGGCACTGGGGGTCCCCGGGCTGCACGGGATGAGCGTCGACGAGTCCGACCCGCTGTCCAAGGAACTGTCCGTCATCGTCGTCAGTCCACACTTCACCGCGGCGGTGATCAGTGTGCAGGTGCCCCTCGACGATGCCGGGGATGCCGATGCCGACGACCCGCTGTTCGACTACCGCCTCACCTACGACAGGAATCTCGTCCTCGACGCGGCGACCCTGCTCCTCCGGCGGACGACGCCCATTCCGACCGAGCCGGGGTCCGGACCGCTGCCCGTGTTCGGTTCGCGTCATAGCGGGTAGTCCTCTGCTGTGACTGCAACGATGACCGACTCCGATCTGTCCGCTCACGATCTGTCCGGGCTCCCGACGCCCCGCGGCCCCCTGTCGTCGGCAATCCTGTCGGTCCTGGTGACTCCCCCGTCGGCGACGACGTCGATCTCGGTGTCGGTGACCGACACGGACGCCTACAGCGACGACCTGCACCTGGCGCTGTACCTCTGCTACGAGCTGCACTACCGCGGCCTCCCCGGTGTCGACGACGCATGGGAATGGAACCCGGAACTCCTGCGAGTCCGCGCCGAGATGGAACGTGTGTTCCTCGACCACGTTCGTGCGCACGTCGAGTCCGACGGATCCGTCGAGGCCGAGATGGACACACTCTCGACCGAGCACGTCGACGGCTCCGGGCCGTCGTACCACCTCCGCGACGTCGGCACCCGCGAGCAGATGCAGGAGTACCTCGCCCACCGCTCGCTGTACCACTTGAAGGAGGCCGACCCGCACGCGTGGACCATTCCCCGCCTGCAGGGGCAGGCCAAGGCGTCCTACGTGGCGGTGGAGTTCGACGAGTTCGGCGGCGGCCGGGGTCAGCGGATGCATCAGCGCCTCTTCCAGGGGCTGATGGCCGCCGCGGGTCTCGACGACTCGTACCTCGGCTACCTCGATCGCGTGGGCGCCCCGACGCTGGCGCCGGTGAACCTGATGTCGATGTTCGGTCTGCACCGTTCCCTGCGCGGCGCGTCGGTGGGCCATCTGGCCTCCACCGAGATCACGTCGTCGCCGGGTTCGCAGCGGCTGGTCAAAGCGCTTCAGCGCCTCGACTTCCCGAGCGAGTGCATTGCGTTCTACGCCGAACACGTCGAAGCGGACGCCGTACACGAACAGGTCATGCGACACGACGTCGTGGGCGACCTCGTCGCCCGTGAGCCGCATCTCGAAGCCGACGTGGTGTTCGGCATGAGGGCCCTCGACTACGTCGAGAACGTGCTCGCGGACCACCTCATGTCGGCGTGGCAGGACGGCCGCAGCACTCTTCGCCCGGCGCGCTGAGCACTCGGCCGCTCGGCGGACACTCCGTACACTGACACCATGGAACCCCTGCTGTTGGTCGTCGTGGTCATCGCACTGGTGGTCGGCATCGTCGTCGTCACCCAGCGCAAGTCCGGTCAGCGTGAGGTGGCGTCACTCGACGACGCGAAAGCCGATGCCCGGCAGGCCATCGAACGCCTGGGCGGGCAGGTCTACAACCTGGTCGGGTCCGATTCCGCGTCGAAGCAAGCGCTGGCCGACGCGTCCGAGCGGTACACCGCAGCCGGCTCGCAGATCGATCAGGCGCAGTCCCCTACCCAGGCCCGGCTCGCGAAACAGACGGCGCTGGAGGGTCTTTACTACATCCGTGCCGCGCGGCTGGCCATGGGCATGGATCCCGGCCCCGAGGTTCCCACCATCGACGGCCAGAAGTCGGCGGGCGAGGTGACCGAGGAACGCACCGTCGACTTCGAGGGGCGCCCGGTGACGGCCAGCCCCGGCCCGTCCGATCGCACCCCCAACTACTACCCGGGTGGCCGCGTCGCCGGTCGTCCCGTCCCTGCCGGCTGGTATTCCGAGCCGTGGTGGAAGCCCGCGCTCGTCGCCGGCGCGTGGGGAATGGGGTCGATGTTCCTGTTCTCGGCGATGTTCTCCGGCATGTCCGGCGTGGGATACGACGAGAACAACTTCGCCAGCGGCGAGGGTGACGGCTCCGACGGTGGTGGCGACTACGGCGACGGTGGTGGCGATTCCGGCGACATGGGCGACGGCGGTGGCGATTACAGCGACGGCGGCGGTAGCGACTTCGGCGGTAGTGACTTCGGCGGTAGTGACTTCGGCGGCGGCGACTTCGGCGGCGGGTTCTAGCCCTAGCTCGCCTGGCAGGTCGGGCACCAGAAGAGGTTGCGGCCCTTCATGTCCGCAGTGAGGATCGTGGTTCCGCAGATCAGGCACGCCTGGCCGTTGCGCTTGTAGACGTAGGAGCGCGGCCGGCCGGGACCGCGTGAGCCGGCCCCGGAGTCGTGCTCCTTGTCCAGCGTGATGATCCGGCCGCGGCGGACACCGACCTTCATCAGCTCCACCAGGTCCGACCACATCGGTTCCCACTCCTCACGGTCCAGCTTCTTGCCGGGGCGGAAGGGGTCGATGCGGTGACGGAACAACAGTTCGGCGCGGTAGACGTTGCCGATTCCGGCGATGACGTCCTGTTCCATCAACAAGGCGCCGACGGCCATGGCCGACTTGTGGATTCGGTGGAACGCCTTGTCCGGATCAGACTCCTTGCGCAGCGGGTCCGGGCCCAGGCGGGCGATCAGAGCGTCGACCTGTGTGTCGTCGAAGATCTCACATCGCGTCGGCCCGCGGAGGTCGGTGCCGTACTCCTCACCGACCATCCGCATACGGACCTGACCGACCGGCTCGTTCATCGGCACCGACTGCTCCCCGAACTTCCCGTACAGGCCCAGGTGCACGTGGACGATCGCACCGTTGTCGTATCGGTGGAGCAGATGCTTTCCCCACGCGTCCGCCCGCTTCAGGACATGCCCGGAGACCCACTCGGAGCCGTCCACGAAACGGCCCTGCGGACTGGAGACCTCGATGGCCTGTCCGCCGAAGCGCTTCTGGTGCAAGCGCGCCAGACGATGAAGAGTGTGCCCCTCGGGCATGGGTTGTCCCTGACTGTCGAGCCGACCTGACTGCCTTATTCGGAGCCGGCACCGGCCTCGGGCGCACCGGGCACGGCCGGTGCGTCACCGGTGCGCTCGTACTCGGACAGGATGTCGATGCGGCGCTGGTGGCGCTCTTCGTTCGACCATTCGGTCGCAAGGAACGCGTCGACGATGGCCAGAGCCTCCGGAAGAGTGTGCATGCGGCCACCGATACCGATGAGCTGGGCCTTGTTGTGCTGACGCGCCAACTGGGCGGTCTCGACGCTCCACGCGAGAGCGCACCGAGCGCCGGGCACCTTGTTCGCGGCGATCTGCTCGCCGTTACCGGATCCTCCGAGCACCAGGCCCAGGCTCTCGGGGTCGGCGACGGTGCGGCGGGCGGCCTCGATGCAGAACGCGGGGTAGTCGTCGACGGCGTCGTAGGTGTACGCGCCGCAGTCGATCGGCTCGTGACCTGTTTCCCGCAGGTGGTCGATGATCTGATTCTTGAATTCGAAGCCGGCGTGATCGGCACCCAGGTATACGCGCATGGCTAGAGTTTGACAGGTGTCCTCCCCCGACTCGACGTCAGCGTGCGAGGTGGGGCCGGTCGCCGGTGTCGACGGCGCCGCCGGCCGTTGGGTCGTGGCCGTTCTCGACGGCACCCACCTGTCGACGACGCTGGTGGACACCGTGTCGGACGTCCTGGTTCTGACCGCCGACTGCGCGGCTGTCGGCGTCGACATGCCTCTCGCGATTCCCGACGCCGGCGTCCGCGCGAGCGAGACGGCGGTGCGCACGTTCCTCGGCCCGGCGCGGTCGTCACTCTTCCCCACCCCGGTCCGTGACGCGGTGTATGCGCCGTCGTGGGAAGAGGCGTGCGTGATCGCCCGTGTGCGCACCGGCAAGGCGATCAGCAAGCAGTCGTGGTTTCTCACCGCCTACATCCGCGCGTGGGAGGACGCCGCACCCGATCCGAGCCGGGTGGTCGAAGTGCACCCCGAGTCGTCGTTCCGAGCGCTGGCACCGACGGTCACGTTCACGTCGAAGAAGCGCGCCCGCGGCGTCGCCCAGCGCATCGCGGCGCTGTCGGCGGTCGTCGGCACGGTGGAGTTGCTCGACAGCGTGCGCTCACTGGCCGACGGCCCGGCGATGGACGACGTTCTCGACGCGGTCGCCGCAGCGTGGTCGGCACGGCGCTGGCTCACCGGCGAGGCCGTCGTGTTCGGTGACGGATCGGTCGATGCCGGCGGCCGCCCCGATCGCATCGTCGTCTGAGAAGAGACGACTCACCCCCGCCGGGGAGTCCCGACGGGGGTGGCGTGAGGGATCAGTCGAACTGAGGATCCTCGTCGCGGGACCTCTTGAGCTCGAAGAAGTGCGGGTACGACGCGAAGATCACCGATGCGTCCCACAGCTTTCCGGCTTCCTCGCCTCGGGGGATGCGGGAGAGCACGGGCCCGAAGAATGCGACGCCGTTGATGTGGATCGTCGGGGTGCCGACGTCCTTGCCCACCTTGTCCATTCCCTCGTGGTGGCTCTTGCGCAGGGCTGCGTCGTGATCGGTGGAGAGTGCGGCGTCGGCGAGGGACGCAGGGAGATCGAGGGCTGCCAACGACTTCTCGATGACGTCGGTGAAGTCCTTGTTGCCCTCGTTGTGGATCCGCGTGCCCATCTCGGTGTAGAGCGACGGGAGGATCTCGTCGCCCTTCTCCTCCGCCGCGGCGATGGCGACCCGCACCGGGCCCCACGCCTTCTTCATCATCTCCACGTACTCGTCGGGGAGATCGCGTCCCTCGTTGAGGACGGACAGGCTCATGACATGGAACTTGGTCTCGATGTCGCGGACCTTCTCCACCTCGAGAATCCAGCGCGAGGTGATCCAGCACCACGGGCAGAGGGGGTCGAACCAGAAATCGGCCACGTCCTTGGAATCGCTCACGTCGGTCCTTTCGTCGAAAATGCGTCACGGTGGGTGCGCGCGTCGTGCCGCCCGCTCCCGACACACCTGTTCTACCCCCACGTCGCCGTCGGCGTCATGATGGGATGGAGTCAGCGGCGACCGCAGTTCGGCGGTCGCGAGAGAAATCGACAGGAAGGGTGCACGTGGTTGCCCCCAATTTGACCAGGGACCAGGCCGAGGAACGGTCCTCGCTGCTCTCGGTGAAGAACTACACCATCACGCTCGACCTGACGGATTCGTCGGGTGCCCCGGGAGAGAAGACCTTCTCCTCGACGACGACAGTCACGTTCGACGCGACGGCGGGATCGTCCAGCGTCGTCGACATCGTCGCCGCCTCGGTGACCAGCGCGACGCTGAACGGAACCGAGCTGGACGTGTCGTCCTACGACGAGTCGACCGGTATCTCGCTGACCGATCTCGCCGAGCACAATGAGCTGACCGTGGTCGCGGACTGCGTCTACTCGCACACCGGTGAAGGCCTGCACCGCTTCGTCGATCCCTCGGACGGCTCGGTGTACCTCTACAGCCAGTTCGAGACCGCGGATGCCAAGCGCATGTTCGCGTGCTTCGACCAGCCCGACCTCAAGGCCACGTTCGACGTCACCGTCACCGCGCCGAAGGACTGGGCCGTCATCTCCAACGCTGCGGCGACCGGCACGTCGGACGCCGCGTCCGGTGCGGTCACGCACGTGTTCGAGACGACTCCGGTGATGAGCACCTACCTGGTCGCGCTGATCGCCGGTCCGTACGCGCAGTGGACCGATTCGTACTCCGACGACCACGGGACCATCCCGCTCGGAATCTACTGCCGCGCATCGTTGTCCGACTACATGGACGCGGACCGTCTCTTCACCGAGACCAAGCAGGGCTTCGAGTTCTACCATCGCAACTTCGGCGTTCCCTACGCCTTCGGCAAATACGACCAATTGTTCGTTCCCGAGTTCAATGCCGGCGCCATGGAGAACGCCGGCGCCGTGACGTTCCTCGAGGACTACGTCTTCCGCTCCAAGGTCACGCGCTACTCCTACGAGCGGCGCGCCGAGACGGTGCTGCACGAGATGGCGCACATGTGGTTCGGCGACCTGGTCACCATGCGCTGGTGGGACGACCTGTGGCTCAACGAGTCCTTCGCCACCTTCGCGTCGGTGCTCTGCCAGTCCGAGGCCACCGAGTACAAGAGCGCGTGGACGACGTTCGCCAACGTGGAGAAGTCCTGGGCCTACCGCCAGGACCAGTTGCCGTCGACGCACCCCATCGCCGCCGACATCCCCGATCTCGCTGCGGTCGAGGTGAACTTCGACGGCATCACCTACGCCAAGGGCGCCAGCGTCCTCAAGCAACTCGTCGCGTACGTGGGGCTCGAGGACTTCCTCGCCGGCCTGCGCAGCTACTTCCGCGATCACGCATTCGGCAACGCGACCTTCTCGGACCTGCTGTCGGCACTCGAGACCTCCTCGGGTCGCGATCTGTCCGACTGGGGCGACCAGTGGCTGCGCACCACCGGACTCAACACGCTCACACCGGAATTCGAGATCGACGAGAACGGCAACTACTCGTCCTTCGCCGTGGTGCAGGGTGCCGCGGCGCCCGGCAAGGGTGAGCGCCGCGTGCACCGCGTGGCCGTCGGCGTCTACGACGGTGACGACACCGGCCCGCTCGCGCGCACACAGCGCGTCGAGCTCGACGTCGAGGCGCAGGAACGCACCGAGGTTCCCGCCCTGGTCGGCACACCGGCCGGTCGACTGGTCCTGGTCAACGACGACGACCTCACCTACTGCTCGCTCCAGCTCGATCCGACCTCGCTCGAAACACTCATCGCGCGCATCGGCGACATCACCGAGTCGCTCCCCCGCACGCTGGCGTGGTCGGCGGCATGGGAGATGACGCGCCAGGCAGATCTCAAGGCACGTGACTTCGTGGCACTGGTCCAGCGCGGCATCACGTCGGAAACCGAAGTCGGTGTGGTGCAGCGTCTTCTGCTGCAGGCGCAGACGGCCCTGGGCAGCTACGCCGATCCGCAGTGGGCGGACAGCACGGGATGGCCGGAGTTCGCGGACCGCCTGTTGGAGCTCGCGCGCAGCGCCGACGGTGGATCGGACCATCAGTTGGCCTACGTCAACGCGCTGGCGTCGTCGGTACTCGCCGAGCGCCACACGGACGTCCTGCAGGGCCTCCTCGACGGCGACGTCGACGGTCAGCAGCTGAGCGGGCTGACGGTGGACACCGATCTACGGTGGCGGCTCGTCACCGCGCTGGCACGAAGCGGTGCGGTCGACACCGGTGACGAGACCCCCGTCATCGACGCCGAAGCGCAGAAGGACAACACCGCGGCCGGAGCCCGCAACGCCGCAGCAGCCCGCGCGTCGCGTCCGCAGGCTTCGGTGAAGGAAGAAGCCTGGACGACGGTCATCGAGAACGACTCGCTGCCCAACATCACCGCACGCGCCATCATCGGAGCGTTCCCCGGCACCGGGCAGGGTGAGTTGTTGGCGCCGTTCGTCTCCCGCTACTTCGAGGCGATCTCGGACGTGTGGGCGCGGCGGTCGAGCGAAGTGGCTCAGACCGTCGTCGTCGGGCTCTACCCCTCGTGGTCGATCAGCGAGGATTCGGTGGCCGCGGCCGACGCGTTCCTGGCGGGCGACCATCCGCCGGCGCTCGAGCGCCTCGTGGTCGAGGGCCGTGCGTCCGTCGTCCGGTCGTTGGCGGCACGGGCGGCCGACAGCGCCTGACCCGGTAACGAGAGCAGGGCCCGTCATCTCGCGATGGCGGGCCCTGCGTCGTCTCTACTGTCGAGCGTTACCTCAGGACGAGGGTCCCGTGATGGCCGCGCTCATGACACGCACGGCGGCGACGAGGCCGTCGATGAGGTCTCCGTCGCGGAAAGATCCTGTGGCAGCGGTGATCCCGAGCTGCGCGATGCGATCGTCGACCTTGTGTGCGACGCCACGTCCGTAGCGCACCTCGATGGCGTGCTGGTTGGGCGAGACCGCGATGAGCACGGAATGCTCCGCCTCGGGCGTGGCCACCAGTGCCGCGTCGGCGCCGGCAGCGGGATCGGCACCCAGATCGCCGACGAGGACGTTGAACCGAACCCGGGTACGACGGGTCGCCTCGATGAGCGCCTCGTCGAGCTGGATCAGCTCGTCGGTGGCGAACGGCGACAGGTCGGGGTTGACGGTGCCCACCTGATGCACACCGGACACACGCCCGCTGGCGGTGACCACATGGCCTACCGGAAGGTTCTCTTCCGACACACGTCGGATCGAGACGTCACCACTTGCCACTTGCCCGGCCTCCGATCAGAGAAGCCGAACCCGCGGTGAGCTCGGCGTGACCCGAGTGCGCTGCACCCGAGTGATGTGTGTACGGCGTGACCTCGTCCGTGGCCGACCACAGCACCGGCGCGTGGTCCCACGTCTGCCCGAGACGGTAGGGCGCGGGACGCGGTGCGGGATCGGTGGACGTGATCTTCGCGAACACGTAGAGCGCGAGGAACAGGACGAGCGGAATCAGTCCGAAGATCAGCGCAGTTTCGAGGATGCTCACGCCTCACACCTTAATGGACGACGATCACGCCGCACCCTCACCCAGGTACGGAAGCCACGTGGGATCGAGTTCCTTGATACTGGCGAGCAACCTCCAGTGCGGACCCTTGGGCGGAACCAGTGCCGCGCGCAAGGTCCATCCCAGTTCGCTCAACATCTTGTCCGCTTTGCGGTGGTTGCAGGACGCGCAGCACGCCACGCAGTTCTCCCACGAATGTCCGCCGCCTCTGCTCCGAGGGACGACGTGGTCGATGGTCTCGGCCTTGGACCCGCAGTACGCGCACCGGAAGCGGTCACGGTGCATCAAGGCGGCTCTGGTCATCGGGATCCTGGCGCGGTACGGGACGCGCACGTAGTTGCGTAGCCGGATCACCGACGGGACCTGCAGCGCGAGATCCGCCGATCTCACCACCGGACCGTCGTCGTCGTCGTGGACCACGACGGCTTTCTCGCAGACGAGCAGTACGACCGCGCGGCGCATGGGCAGCGCGGTCAGGGGTTCGAACGTGGCGTTGAGGAGAAGTACGCGTCTCTTGACCCAGGCGGGCACGGAGGCATCGTCGTGGAGATGATCGTCATCGAGATCACCGCCGATGGGGTGTGGGAGATCGGTGACCGCACGAAGCGCGACGCCACCGGGTTGGTCGTCGGCCCTCGACGCGTCGGCGTCGACGGGCGACCGTTGTCGGTATTCCGTCCGGTGGTCGGTCTGTTGTCGATGCACGGCCAGAACCTGACCGGCAGTCCCACTCTTCTTCATGCCACCTCCAGTGAGCACACTGCGTGCACCGCGACATGTCACTGGATTGCGACAGCCACCGCCACACGTGAAGACGAACACAAGTGCATCACGAATCGGTGCAGTTCGCACGCGCATTCGAGGTCCGGAAGCGGCACGCGGGATGAATTCTCGGTGGCGAGGATGCGTGTGATCCGTAGACTTTTCGGGTGTATTCCGCCGACCCGAACGCCGTCCTTGCCCTCTCGCTCTCCGACACCGGTCGCGACTGGCTCATCGAACGACCACTTCAGATCGTGGGTTACGCGCTTCTGGCCGTGTTCCTGCGTTTCGCACTCCACCGGATGATCGACCGATTCTCCTCTCGACCCGGTACCGGCAAACCCACCCTGCTCCGACCTCTGCGCGAGCGCGCACCGGCCGGAGTGCAGTCGACGATCCTGAACGAACGCCGTAATCAGCGGGCCCGGACCATCGGTTCCGTCCTGAAATCGGCGGTTTCGGTCGCCATCCTGGTGTGGTTCGTGCTGTCCGCCCTGTCCATCGTCGGTGTGAACGTCGCACCGTTCATCGCCTCGGCCGGCATCGTCGGCGTGGCCCTGGGCTTCGGCGCCCAGAACCTGGTCCGGGACTTCCTGTCGGGCATCTTCATGTTGCTCGAGGATCAGTACGGCGTCGGCGACATCGTCGATCTCGGGGAGGCGTCGGGCACGGTCGAGACCGTCGGGCTCCGCGTCACCACGGTGCGCGACATCTCCGGAACGCTCTGGTACGTGCGTAACGGCGAAGTCCTGCGCGTCGGCAACATGAGCCAGGGCCATGCCGTCGCCGTTCTCGACCTCCCGGTCAGCCACACCGCCAACATCGACATCGCGTGCGAGGTCGCCGAGCGCACCGCGCAGGAGTCCATCGCGCGCGGCGAATTCGACGAGGACATCCTCGAAGCTCCTCAGATGCTCGGCGTCGACGCGGTCACCTCCGACACGGTGACCTTGCGACTGACCATCAAGGTGCGGCCCGGGCGTCAGTGGGCTGTGCAGCGACGACTGCATCGCCAGATCCTCGAGGCGTTCGACGACGCCGAGATCGCCGCGCCCTACCCCAACGGTCGGCCGTTCGGACCGACCGCCAGCCTCACCTCGTGACGACGCAGCGGCCTGCGGAGAACACCCGACGCGTAGGGAACAATGGAGTCATGACCGAGCCGGCAGAGACCTTCTACGACGCGGTGGGCGGCGCCGAGACGTTCCACGCACTGACTGCTCGTTTCTACGCGGAAGTGGAGCGCGACGAGATCCTGCGGCGTCTCTACCCCGAGGAAGACCTCGGTCCGGCCGAGCGGCGGATGCGGATGTTCCTGGAGCAGTACTGGGGTGGTCCCCGCACCTATTCCGACGAGCGGGGGCATCCGCGGCTGCGCCTGCGACACGCGCCGTTCGTCATCGGCCCCTTCGAGCGGGACGCCTGGCTGCGGGCGATGCATACCGCTCTCGCGTCGATAGACGCCGAGACGATGGACGACCGTCACCGTCAGCAGTTCGTCGAGTACATCGAGATGGCGGCGAACTCCATGGTGAATTCGCCGCTCTAGGCAGCCGCTGCCTGTCAGCCCAGCGCGGGTCCGCGCGACTTGCCGCGGAGCTTGCGGCTGACGCGCATGGCGAACCACAGCGGGCGCGGGATGTGCGGACGGAGGATGGCGTGCTTGCGCACGTACTCGGGCACGTGCCACTCCGACCAGGTGCCCGCGTAGAACAGGGCGGCGTCGCCGGCGCGGAGTACGCGCGGCTCGTTACCGGCGGACTTGACCATCACTTCGCCCTCGATGACGTGGATCGTCTCGTCCTGTTCGAAGTACCAGTTGAAGGTGCCGGCGGTGCAGTCCCACACCCAGGTCGACGTGGTCGTATCGGGGCTGCAGGACCACTGACCGCTGCGGGCGACGGGCTCGCCGGCGATGATCCATGACGGGTCGATGGGGGCAGGGGCCAGCTCGACGTCGTCGAGACGGACAGCCTCGAACACGGGACTCGTCATGGTTCTTCCTTTACCGTTGCTTGAAGTTCCGCTGAAAATACCCCATGAAACAAACTTTGGGTAGTTTTCACACCGATCCCCGTGTCGGTCGGTTCCGAAAGGGCCCCGGACACGGGCCGACCGAGCGCGGCGAGGACCGTCACATGCCGCGGAGGTCTCACGCACGTCCGAGGTTTGGCACTATTGCCTCTTGTGAGCAACACGACGGACACCGGCCTGCAGAGCTCATCGAACGACTCCCCCTGGTGGTCCGACGCCGTGTTCTATCAGATCTATCCGCGGTCCTTCGCCGACTCGGACGGTGACGGCATCGGAGATCTCGGCGGTGTCCGCGACAAGCTGGGCTATCTCGAACTCGTCGGCGTCGACGCTCTGTGGTTGAGCCCGGTCATGCGGTCCCCCATGGTCGACCACGGTTACGACGTCTCCGACGCTCGGGACATCGATCCGCTGTTCGGTTCGCTCGTGACCATGGACGCGCTGGTCACCGAGGCCCACGGCCGCGGCATGAAGGTGACGATGGACCTGGTGCCCAACCACACCAGTGACCAGCACGAGTGGTTCCGGGCTGCACTGGCCGCGCCCCCGGGTAGTCCGGAGCGCGCCCGCTACATCTTCCGAGACGGAACCGGTGAGGGCGGTTCGGAGCCCCCGAACAACTGGCCGAGCATCTTCGGTGGTCCGGCCTGGCACCGGGTCACCGAAGCCGACGGCACACCGGGTCAGTGGTACCTCCACATCTTCGCCCCCGAACAGCCCGATCTGAACTGGTCGGAGCCGGAGATCCTCGCCGACCTCGAGAAGACGATGCGGTTCTGGCTCGACCGCGGCGTCGACGGCTTCCGCATCGACGTCGCGCACGGCATGGCGAAGCCGGCGGACCTGCCGGACATGGACCTCTCGGTCAACGAACTGATGCGCAACGAGGACGGCGATCCGCGCTTCGACGACGACGGTGTCCACGAGATCCACCGCGCGATCCGCCGGGTGATCGACGAGTACGACGGCGCGATGACCGTCGGCGAAGTCTGGGTCCAGGACAACGAGCGCTTCAGCCGCTACATCCGACCCGACGAGCTGAACCTGGGCTTCAATTTCCGACTCGCCGAGGCACCGTTCGACGCGACGGCCATACGCGACGCGATCGACAACTCGCTCGACGCCGTGGACCGGGTCGGCGGGGTGCCGACGTGGACCTTGTCCAACCACGATATCGACCGCGAGGTGACCCGGTACGGCGACGGCGACATCGGACGTAGGCGTGCCCGAGCCATGGCGCTGGTGCTCCTCGCACTGCCCGGGGTCGTGTTCGTCTACAACGGATCCGAACTGGGTCTGCCCAACGCCGACCTCCCCGATTCCGCCCTGCAGGATCCCGCATGGCTGCGGTCGGGCGGGACGGAACGTGGCCGCGACGCGTGCCGGGTTCCGCTGCCCTGGGAAGGCACCGAACCGCCGTTCGGCTTCTCCACCTCCGACGACACGTGGCTTCCGATGCCGCCGAGCTGGGCGCCGCTGACGGTGGAAGCTCAGCTCGAGGACGTGGACTCGATGCTCAGCCTCTACCGCACCGCGTTGGGCCTCCGCGCCGTCCGTCCGGAGTTCGCTCGGCCCGGCATCGAATGGTACGGCAGTCCGCCGGGATGCCTCGCGTTCCGACGCCGCGGCGGGGTGATCTGCGCGCTGAACACGACGGACGCACCCATCGCACTGCCCCCGGGTGAACTCCTCCTCGCGAGCACACCACTGGAGGACGGGATGCTCCCTGCCGACGCCGCGGCCTGGCTGATCTGACTCAGGTCACCAGCAGGGGGATGATCGCGCCCCGGCTGCGGAAGACGGACCCGTATCGGGCGTCGAGACGCACCCAGGAACGCGCGACGCGGACGCGAACCCGGTCGTCGGCATCTCCGGAATCGGCGCCGTCGGGAAGGAACTTCATGGCGTTGAGGGCGAAGATCATGCGCATCGACACCGGAACCGCCTCGTCGGCGGCGTCGACCGTCACCACGTCCTGATCGAGCAGCGACACCGGTGGTCCGTGGTCGGTGCCGTGCTCGCGCGCCAGAGCGACACCTCGCTCGGCGAGGTCGACGAGAACACGGCCCGGTACGTCGTCGACGTGGACAAAGCCCGTGTCGGGCGGAACGGGCCCGCGCCACGCAGAGTCCATCCCGAACCCGGGGTCGAACGGTGCGGCTCCGGCCGAGGCCATCAGGGACAGCAGTCCGTCGGCGGCGACCGTCACGTCCGACGGGATCAACCGTGCGCGGACGGTGCGCGAGGCGAGCACGTCGAAGCCGGTCTCGACCCAGGCGACGACATGCTGATCACCGCGTCGCCGCATCCGGACCACAGCAGCGGCGTCGAGACGCGTCGCGTGGGTGAGGAAGGTCGCGAGGTCATCCCTGTCCCGCGCGTCCGGAACGGTCAGTGACCTTTCGGCGAGTGCACCGGTCACGGACGCTGCCAGCGCTGGAGGTACTCGCGCTCGGTGTCGGTGAGCCTGCGCAGTCGCTGTGTGTCGATGTCGAACGCGGCGATCTGCGTGGACGCGACGATGGCCGGCGGGCTGCTCATCGGCGCGCCGTGAGCCCGCACCTCGTACCCGGCGGTGAAGTCGACGGCACGCAGCTGCTTCGTCCACATGAACACGTCGAGTGGGGTGTCTTCGTGGCGCAGCTGCCCGCGGTACCGCACGTGGAGGTCGGCGATCACGGCGCTGTTGCGGAGCGACGCGGTCGGGCACCCGTCCGCCATCAGCCAGGGAATGCGCGCCTCCTCCAGCAGCGTGACCATGCGGGCATGGTTGATGTGCTGATAGACGTCCATGTCCGACCACCGCACCTCGACCGGGCAGTGGAAACCGATGAGCTCGTTCGCTGTCACGTCGTCAACCTATCGCTCTCGACCGACCCCTCCCTCGCGAGTACGTCCGAACTGTCGCCCCGACCCTCGGGATCGCGACACTGTCGACGTACTCGCGAGGGGCGATCAGCGCGAGAGGTCGGTGCGTGCCCCTGCTCCTCGCACCATGCTGCGGATCTGGCGTGCGGCCACCGACAGGGTCGCCAGATCCAATGTTCCCGACTCGCCGATCTCCGTCAGCGCTGCACGTGCGCGAGACAACCGTGATGCGTTGGTCGACTCCCACTCGGCGATCATCTCCTCCGGCGTCTCCCCCGGTTCGCCGCCCCCGATGACGTCGAGCGTCAGTGCTCGCAGCGACGAGTACAGGTCGTCGCGCAACGCGAGTCGAGCCAGCGAATGCCACCGGTCACCGCGTTCGAGGGTGGACACCGCGGACAGCAGCCAGTCGATGCCCAGGTGCTCGCTCAGGGCGTAGTAGAGGCTCGCCATCGCGGCCTCGTCCTGGTCCGCTATGTCCGCCGTCTCGATGACGTCGAGGAGGCAGAACACATCGAGAAGTCGGAACACTCTGTGCGCGAGCGCTTCCGGGGCGCCCTTTTCGATCGCGACCGCCGCACGATCGATGCCGCTGCTCGCCTGACGTCCCTTCAGCCACGACGGGAGCTCGGCCTCGAGGTCTCGTACCTTGCGAGCGAACCGGGTGATCTCGGCCCCCACAGCGATGGGCTGAGGGCGGTTGGACAGCAGCCAGCGCGATCCCCGGTCGAGCAGCCTGCGTGATTCGAGCACCAGTTCGTCCGACGCCGCCGTGGGCATGTCCGTCGTCGCGATGATCGACCAGATCTCGTGCAACCCGAAGATCTCGCTCGTCGCAGCGAAGGCACGGGCGGCATCTGTGCTGCCGACTCCGGAGTCCTCCGCCAGCCGGAACGCGTAGCTGATGCCGCCGTGGTCGACCGTCTCGTTGGCGATCCTGGTGGCCACGATCTCCTGGCGCAGCGGGTGCGCCTTGATGGCACCGGCGAACCGCTCACGCAGGGGGGTCGGGAAGTACTCCGTGACGAGCGGGGCGAACACCTCGCTGTCGGGAACGTCGGATGCGAGCAGGTCTTCCTGCAGCGCCAGCTTGACATGCGCCATGAGGGTCGCGAGTTCCGGCGAGGTGAGGCCCAGCCCCTCCTTGCCGCGACGCGCGATCTCCGACTTCGTCGGCAACGCGTCGATCGCGCGGTCCACCCGTCCGGAGGCCACCAGCTCGGCGATGAGTCGGGCGTGCACTCCCAGGAGTTCCGGCGCATGCGCCCGCGATACCCCGAGCACCTCGTTCTGCGCGACGTTGTCCTCGAGAACGAGCAGTCCCACCTCGTCCGTCATGGACGCCAGCAACTCTTCGCGTTCGTGCGCCGGGAGGTCGCCCGACGACACCGTCGAGTCGAGCAGGATCTTGATGTTGACCTCGTGGTCCGAGCAGTCGACGCCGGCCGAGTTGTCCACGGCGTCGGTGTTGATCTTGCCGCCCGCGGCGCTGTACTCGATGCGGCCCAGCGCGGTGGCGCCGAGGTTTCCGCCCTCCCCGACCACCCGTGCGCGGATGTCCGAGCCGTTGATGCGGACGGGATCGTTGGCCTTGTCGCCGACGTCCGAGTCGGACTCCGTCCGCGACTTGATGTAGGTCCCGATCCCGCCGTTCCACAGCAGGTCGACCGGGGCGGTGAGGATCGCACGCATCAGTTCCGGAGGCGAGAGTGCGGTCACGTCGTCCGCGAGTCCGAGAGCCGAGCGGGCCTGCGCACTGATCGGTACCGACTTCACGGTGCGGTCCCACACTCCGCCGCCGTCACTGATCAGCGACGTGTCGTAGTCCGCCCAGGACGACCGGGGCAGCTCGAACAGTCGACGACGCTCGGCGAACGATGTCGAGGCCACCGGCGCCGGGTCCAGGAAGATGTGCCGGTGGTCGAACGCGGCGACGATGCGCAGGTGTTCGCTGAGCAGCATTCCGTTGCCGAAGACGTCGCCGCTCATGTCGCCGATACCGACGACGGTGATCTCGTCGCGCTGCGTGTCGATGCCGAACTCGCGGAAGTGCCGCTTGACGCTCTCCCACGCTCCCTTGGCGGTGATGCCCATCGCCTTGTGGTCGTAGCCGATCGATCCGCCGGAGGCGAATGCGTCCCCGAGCCAGAAGTGGTACTCCGCCGACACCTCGTTGGCGAGGTCCGAGAACGTCGCGGTGCCCTTGTCCGCTGCCACGACCAGGTAGGAGTCGTCGTCGTCGCGTCGCACGACGCGGGCCGGCGGGATCGCCGCCCTCGTCGCACGGTTCAGGTTGTCGGTGACGTCGAGAAGTCCGGCGATGAACATGCGGTAGCAGGCACGTCCCTCCGCGCCGGTGTTCGCGCGATCGGTCGCCGGGTCACCGGTCGGGGTGGGCGGCCGCTTGACGACGAAGCCGCCCTTGGCGCCGACGGGAACGATGACAGCGTTCTTGACTGCCTGCGCCTTGGCCAGTCCGAGCACCTCGGTGCGGAAGTCCTCGCGTCGGTCCGACCACCGCAACCCGCCGCGCGCGACGGCGCCGAAGCGTAGGTGAACTCCTTCGACCCGGGGCGAGTACACGAAGATCTCGAACCGTGGTCGCGGTTTGGGAAGCGCGTCGATGTTCCGGGGATCGAACTTCAGCGACAGGAAATCGCGACCGCGTCCCTCGGCATCGACGACGAAGTGGTTGGTACGCAACGTCGCTCGCACCAACGTGAACATCGCACGTAGGACGCGGTCCGCGTCGAGGCTGACGACGCGGTCGATGACGGTGGTCAGCTCGTCAGCGATCTCCTGTGCGCGGTCCTCGGACGACGAGTCGGGGTCGAACTGTGCGTCGAACAGGTCGGCCAGGAGTGAGGCGGTGACCGGGTTGTCCAACAGCACGCTCTCGATCCCGGCCTGGCTGTACGGGAAGGCTGCCTGGCGCAGGTACTTGGCGTAGGCGCGCAACACCACGACGCGCCGCCACTCGAGGCCCGCGCGCAGCACCAGTTCGTTGAACCGGTCCGCTTCCGCGTGTCCTCTCCACACCGCGGCGAACGAATCGGTGAAGCGTCGACCGACCACGCCGGCATCCGTGGTCGCGCCCTCGATGACCTCGGGTTCCGCGGACAGCCCGAAATCGTAGATCCAGCAGCGGGTTCCGTCGAGACGGACCACGGCGTACGGACGTTCGTCGACCACCTCGACGCCCAGGCTCTGCAGCACGGGCAGTACCTGGCTCAGCGACACCTCGTGACCGGTGACGTACAGCGAGAAGCGCCACTGTCCACGCTCGGCGTCCCGCGGGCGGTACAGGCACATGTCGATGCGGTCGTCGACGAGAGCGTCGAGCCGGCCGATGTCGATCAGCGCACGCGCGGGGTCGAAGTCCTGCTTGTACGCCTCGGGGAACGCGACGGCGTATCGAGCGGCGCTGTCCGGGGACACCGCCGGATCCGACGCGGCCGCCTCGCGGAGGGCGTCGTCCCATGTGCGCGTGGCGTCCGCGATGAGCGAGCGGATGCGGTCGCGGTTGGCATCGGAGACATCCACCGCGTCGGCCGACTGACCGTCGAACCGGACGGTGAAGTGCACCAGTGCGAGGGGACTGTCGGTTACGCGGGCCTCGTACTCGACGTCGATTCCGCCGAGTTCCTCGAGCAGGATGCGACGGGTCTCGAGTCGCAGCCTCGTGGTGTACGAGTCGCGCGGGAGGTACACCAGCGCGGAGACGAACCTGCCGTACCCGTCCCGACGGAGGAAGAGCAGTACCTCGCGGCGGAGCGCGCTGCGCTCGACGGCGGAGATGGTGTC
Source organism: Rhodococcus sp. MEB064 (assembly GCF_000834565.1). Taxonomy (NCBI): domain Bacteria; kingdom Bacillati; phylum Actinomycetota; class Actinomycetes; order Mycobacteriales; family Nocardiaceae; genus Rhodococcus; species Rhodococcus sp. MEB064. The sequence goes on along the minus strand of NZ_JXQS01000003.1, from coordinate 12,180 downwards.
GAAGAGCGAGCGAGCATCCGCGGAGAACAGCTCGGTACGGGGGAACGACTGGATGGACTCGAGCATCGCCTGGCCCGAGTAGGACGTCAGCGTGTGGCCCGCCTTCTCGATCACCGCGCGCACGCGGTCGCCGACCACGGGGATGTCGAGAACGTTGCCGTGCAACGCCGCGATGGTGAACAGACCGGTGAAACGGTTTTCCCCCACCGTGTTTCCCTCGTCGTCCAGGTCGTGGACACCGACGAAGTACGGATGCACGGCGCGGTGGACCGACGTCGAACTCGACGCGCGCGTGAGGACCAACAGGTCCTCGCGTGCCACCACGCGGTCGATCGGCAGGTCGAATCCTTCGACTACCCCGGCGTCGTCGGAACGCAGGATGCCGAGACCGGATTCCGTCACGGGCTCGAGTCCGGACTCCGTTGCGGTGTACCGGCGGCTACCGAGCACGCGGAAATTGCCCTCCGCCAGCCAGCGCAGCAGTCGGCCGGCGTCGTGTCGCGCCTGCGGGGTGACGGATTCCGAATCGTCGGCGTCACCGCGTCGCGGCCGGTCGAGGCGGTCGGCGAGTTCGAGCTGACGTCGCTGCATCGCCGGGGTGTCGTCGACGACCCGGCGGACGTCGCCGAGCACGTCCTCGAGGGACGACTCCAGCGACGCGAAGGAATCCTCGCTGGCTGCGGGGTGCAGAGCGACGTGGATCCAGGACTCGAGGATGCTGCCGTCGGCCGCGTCGCCGGTGTCGACGTCGGCAGGGGTGGCGCCGCCTCGGATGGAGAGCAGATGACCGGAGTCGTCGCGGACGACACGGAGAATGGGATGAACGACCTCGACGACCGCTATCCCGAGGTTGGTGAGCCAGGCGGTGACCGACTCGACGAGCATCGGCATGTCGTCGGTGACGATCTGGATGGCGACGCCGACGGCGCTGTCCGGCCCGCGGTGGAGTTCGATGTTCGCGACGCCGGTCGTGCGGTCCTGCGCGAGAGCGAGGTGACGAGTCACGACTTCCGCGGGGTCTGCGCCGGTGGTGGCTCGTAGGACGTCGAGATCGACGTGTCCGAAGTACACCGCGCGGAGATCGTCCGCCCGTTCGAGCACCGAGCTCGGCGCCGTTGCCGAGTCGGAGTGCCCTCCCGTTGAAGTCATCGCTGTCGCCTTTCGATCACCACGATCGGCGGATCCACCGGTCGCGGCGACGTTGTCCGTGGGGTTCGGCTCCCGACCCTAGCCTCGAGAGGCCGGGAGCCGAACACCGCGGCAGCGTGGCGTGCGATGAAAATAGGTTACTTACCAGTACATTTCAGTCGCGCGTGAGCTTGCGGTGCGTCACCCGGTGCGGACGCGCCGCGTCGGGGCCGAGCCGCTCGACCTTGTTGGCCTCGTAGCCTTCGAAGTTGCCCTCGTACCAGTACCAGGCTGCCTCGTTGTCGCCGAAGCCACCTTCCCACGCCAGGATGTGGGTACAGGTCCGATCGAGGAACCACCGGTCGTGCGAGATCACGACGGCGCAACCGGGGAACTCCTCGAGGGCGTTCTCCAGCGAACCGAGCGTCTCGACGTCCAGGTCGTTGGTGGGCTCGTCGAGCAGGATCAGGTTTCCGCCCTGCTTGAGCGTCATCGCCAGGTTCAGACGGTTGCGCTCACCACCGGACAGCACGCCGGCGGCCTTCTGCTGGTCATGGCCCTTGAACCCGAACGAGCTGATGTACGCACGCGACGGGAACTCCTGCGTACCGATGGTGATGAAGTCGAGGCCGTCCGACACCGTCTCCCAGACCGTCTTCGCCGGGTCGATACCCGAGCGGTTCTGGTCGACGTAGCTCAGCTTGACCGTCTGACCGATCTTCACCTCGCCGCCGTCCGGCTCCTCGAGACCGACGATGGTCTTGAAGAGCGTCGTCTTACCCACACCGTTGGGTCCGATGACACCGACGATGCCGTTACGCGGGAGCGTGAACGACAGGTCCTTGATCAGGACACGGCCGTCGAAGCCCTTGTCCAGGCTCTTGACCTCCACGACGACGTCACCGAGGCGCGGCGGGTTGGGAATCTGGATCTCGTCGAAGTCGAGCTTGCGCATCTTGTCGGCCTCGGCCGCCATCTCGTCGTACCGATCGAGACGTGCCTTGTTCTTGGCCTGGCGTGCCTTGGCACCGGAACGGACCCATGCGAGCTCGTCCTTGAGGCGCTTCTGCAGCTTCTGGTCCTTCTTGCCCTGGACCTCGAGACGGTCGGCCTTCTTCTCCAGGTAGGTGGAGTAGTTGCCCTCGTACGGGTAGAGCCGACCGCGGTCGACCTCGCAGATCCACTGCGCGACGTGGTCGAGGAAGTACCGGTCGTGCGTCACGGCCAGGATGGCGCCCGAGTACGCGGCGAGGTGCTGCTCGAGCCACAGGACCGACTCGGCGTCGAGGTGGTTGGTGGGCTCGTCGAGCAGCAGCAGATCCGGCTTGCTCAGCAGCAGCTTGCACAGCGCGACGCGGCGCTTCTCACCACCGGAGAGGTGCGTGACACCCTCGTCCGGCGGCGGGCAGCGAAGCGCGTCCATGGCCTGCTCGAGCTGCGAGTCGATCTCCCACGCGTCGGCGTGATCGAGCTTCTCCTGCAACTCGCCCATTTCTTCCATGAGCTCGTCGGAGTAGTCGGTGGCCATCAGCTCGGCGATCTCGTTGTACCGCTTGAGCTGGACCATCGTCTCGCCGAGTCCGTCCTCGACGTTCTCGCGGACCGTCTTGGTCTCGTCGAGTTCGGGCTCCTGCATCAGGATCCCGACAGTGGCGCCCTGTGCGAGGAACGCCTCACCGTTTCCGGGCTGATCGATCCCGGCCATGATCTTGAGGATGGACGATTTGCCGGCGCCGTTGGGTCCGACGACGCCGATCTTCGCTCCCGGCAGGAAGCTCATCGTCACGTCGTCCAGAATGACCTTGTCGCCGTGCGCCTTGCGCACCTTCTTCATGGTGTAGATGAATTCCGCCACGAGTTCCTCTCGTTGTGCTCACCAGCGTGTTCATGCCGGGCGTGGTGCCGGTGACTGGGAGATGTGCTCGACGGCAAACTCTACCGGGACCAGCACGTGGCGTGAAATGCTCGCGCGCTCAGCCCACGGCAGCAACCTCCTGCTCACCGTGCTCCTGCTCCGAACGGTCCTGACCCGAGTGCTCCTGACCCGAGTGCTCCGCGTCGTCCGGTCGCTCGGCGGCGACGGGCCGACTGCGATCGACCTTCACGCTGCACCTCGCCAGGTCGGGCCCGACCGCCGTCGCCCGGATCTCGAGATCGGCGCGGCCGACGCCGTCCTTCGTCGTGTACTCGTTGGTGTGGGCCTGTCCGAACACGATGACCGAATCGCCCTTCATCAGCGATGCCCCGACTCCCGACACCAGTCGGCGCCAGCAGCTCACCGAGGCGTAGAGGGTGTCACCGTCCTGCCATTCCCCGGTACCGCGATCCATCCGACGCGAGTTGCTGGCGACACGGAAGCTCATCACCTCGTCCCCCGACTGTGTGGTCCGCTTGATCGGGTTGGTGATGACCGTTCCCACGACCGTCAGGTACGCCTCGTACATGGTGTCTCCCCCTCGTCCGCGGCCGACGCGGTGTCGGTCGCACATCCGACTCTGCGCCGACGGGCGGCACGGAACCAGATGCGCGGGAGCCCTGTGGACGGTGGTCCACAGGGCTCCCGGAGGTCTTGACTTTCCTGATTGTCAGGCGGAGACCAGTTCGTCGCCCGACGCGGCGAGCAGGGTCGCGTAGGCACCTCGCAGCGCCACCAATTCGTCGTGCGATCCCGATTCGACGATGTGACCGTGATCGAGCACCACGATCCGATCGGCGGTGCGCACGGTGGACAGTCGGTGCGCCACGACGATGGTGGTGCGGTCGTGTTCCAGCTGGTCGATGGCCCCGGCGAGGGCGCGTTCGGTCGTGGTGTCCAGCGCACTGGTCGCTTCGTCGAGCACCAGCACCGGCGGGTTCCGCAACACCGTGCGGGCGATGGCGAGCCGCTGCTTCTCGCCGCCGGAGAACCGGTAGCCACGCTCGCCGACCAGGGTGTCGTACCCGTCGTCGAGCGAGACGATGAAGTCGTGGATCTGCGCCGTGCGGGCGGCATCCTCGATCTCGGCATCGGTCGCGGTGGGCTTGGCGAACCGCAGGTTCTCCCGGATGGTGTCGTGGAAGAGGTAGGTCTCCTGGGAGACGACTCCGACAGCGGCCGACACGGCGTCGAGCGCCATGTCGCGGAGGTCGACCCCGTCGATCTCCACCGACCCGGACGTCGGGTCGTACAGCCTCGCGGTCAGATAGCCGAGCGTGGTCTTTCCGGCGCCTGTGGCTCCGACGATCGCGAGCGTGCTGCCCGCGGGAACCGTGATGTCGATGTCGGAGAGGGTCGGTCGCCCGGCGCCGGGATACTCGAAGCCCACGTGGCGGAAGCGCACCTCGCCGCGCAGGGTCGCGGGGTCGACCGTCGTCGGCGACGCCGGTTCGTCGATGTCGACCGGCAGATCGAGGTACTCGAACACGCGGCCGAACAGGGCGAGCGAACTCTGCACCTCGACACCGGTGTTGAGCAGCATCATCGTGGGGCGGAACAGTTGTGTCTGCAAGGTGGTGAAGGCGACCAGAGTGCCGACGGTCAGCGCGCTGCCGTTGCCGATGGTGATCCCGGCGAACCAGTAGACCAGGGCGGGCATCGCGGCGAAGCTGATGGACATCGTGGCCATGCGCCACTTGCCGGCCATCATCGAGCGCAGTTCCACGTCGGCAACTTCCGACGACCGTGAGGTGAACCGGTCGGTCAGGACGCTCGATGCTCCCGTGGTCTTGCCCAGGAGGATGCCGCTGACGGACAGGGATTCCTCGACCTGGACGGACAGATCGCTCAGAAGTCGTTGCCGCACACCGGAGATACGTCGACGCTCGTCACCGACGCGTCGTGCGATGCGGACGAAGACCGGCAGGATCGCCAGGGAGAATAGAGCCAGTTTCCAGTCGAGAAGGAACAGCGCGACGACGGTTGCCAGAACGGTCGTGGCGTTCTGCGCGATGGACGTCGCGGTATTGGTGACGACGGACTGCATCCCGCCGATGTCGTTGGCGATGCGCGACTGCACCTCCCCGGTGCGCGTCCGCGCGAAGAATCCGAGGGACTGTCGCTGCAGGTGGGTGTAGACCTTCACCCGCAATCCGTGCATCAGCGCCTGGCCGATGCTGTTGGACATCCAGGTCTGCGCGACGCCGAGGCAGCTGGTGATGACGGCGATGGCGATCATGCCCCCGGCCAGGATCGTCACCAGGGCGACGTCGGCGTTCGGGATGGCATGGTCGAGCATGTCGCGCAGCAGCAAGGGAGATCCCAGCGCGACGATGGCGCTGAGGGTGATGACGGCACTGACTGCGGCGACTCGGCCGCGGTACGGGCGGAAGAGAGAGACGACTCGCCCGAGGGGGGCAGGTTCGGAACGGTGTTCATCCGGAATTGCCGGACTGGTGGAGGAACGCATATGACCTCCCGGTTGGATTGAAGCTGAGGTTACCTCATTATGAGGTCTACCGCTGCAACGTTAGTATCGTCGAGTGCATTCCCACGAGAAGGACCTCGGCGAACTGGTCATGATGGTGGCCCGCTCCATGAGACGCCGACACATGGCCGCACTCGAACCATTCGGGTTGTCCCCCTCGCACGGACGCGCGTTGCGAGTCCTGGCGGGCACGGACGATGCGCTCCGGCCCGGCGACCTGGCCGAGCGGCTGCGGATCGCGCCGCGGTCGGCGACCGACGTCGTCGATGCGCTGGAATCGTCCGGCTGGGTGGCACGCAGCGTCGACGCGACGGATCGACGTGCGGTCCTCCTGCGTCTCACCGACGACGGCCGCGACATGGCCCGCACCATCGCCCGAGCGCAGAAGAGCGCCTCCGAGGCGATGTTCGCCGGCCTGGGCGCCGAGGACCGCGCCACCCTGGCGGAGCTGTTGACTCGTATCAACGACGAATCCGGTGCAGGAAACATCGCATAGCGACGTTTTCTGCACCGGATTCGGTGACCCGGGGATCAGTGAGCGACGACAGTCGCACCCTCGGGTCCGTCAGGCAGCTTGCCCGAGCGCACCAGCAGGCCTGCCATCACCGAACCGGCGAGGAAGATGCCCGACGCCCACCAGAAGGTGGTGGTGTAGCTGGCGATCTCCGCATTCATCCGCAGCAGCGTCGCGGCGGCCTGCGGATCCGCGGCCTGAGCCACGGCGCCCTGGTTGTCGGTCGCGTAGTTCGACGCCGCGGTTGCCGCGATGGTGCTGAGCAGGGCCGTTCCGATGGATCCACCGACCTGCTGCATGGTGTTCACCGTTGCCGACGCGACTCCGGCGTCGTCGGGCGAGACGCCCGAGACTGCACCCTGCATGGCCGGAGCCATGGTGGCACCCATACCGACACCCATGATGAGCAGGCTCGGCAGGATGTGGGCTGCGTACGAGCTGTCGATGGAGATCTGGGCCAGCAGCGCCATACCCGCCGAGGCGATGAGCATGCCGGCGCTCATGAGGACGCGAGGTCCGAAGCGCGGCAGGATCACCGAGGTGGCGACGGTCGCCGTCACGACCAGGGTGGCGATCATCGGCAGGAACGCGAACCCGGTGGTGATGGGCGTGTAGCCGAGGGTGCTCTGCAGGTAGTAGGTCAGGAACAGGAACACGGCGAACATGCCGGCACCGATGACGAACACGGCCAGGTAGGCACCACCGCGTGTGCGGTCGAGGACGATGCGCAGCGGCAGCAACGGATGCGTCGCACGGGTCTGCAGGAAGACGAAGACACCGAGTAGGACGACGCCGACGGCGAGGAATCCGATGGTCACGGCGTTGCTCCAGCCGCTCGACTCGGCGTGTGCGAATCCGTAGACGATGGAGAACAGGGCCGCGGACACGCTGATGGTTCCGGGGATGTCCAGCACGGGACGCTCGGTCGCGCGGTGCTTGGCCAGCAGCATGAAGCCACCGACGAAGGCGACTCCGGCGAAGATGAGGTTGACGTACAGGCTCCAGCGCCAGTTCGCCCACTCGGTGAGCACGCCGCCGAGCAGCAGGCCGATGGCACCGCCGGCGCCGGCGACCGCGCCGAAGATGCCGAACGCCTTGGCGCGCTCCTTCGGATCGGTGAACGTGGTGGTGAGCAAGGAGAGTGCCGCGGGAGCGAGCAGGGCGCCGAAGACACCCTGACCGGCGCGCGCTGCGACGAGCATTCCGAAATTGACGGCCGCGCCGCCGACGGCGGACATCACCGCGAAGCCGACCAGACCGACGAGGAAGGTGGTGCGGCGACCGAAGAGGTCACTGAGTCGGCCACCGAGCAGCAACAGGCTGCCGAACGCGAGCGCGTACGACGTGACCACCCAGGAGCGGTCCGCGTTGTCGAAGCCGAGGTCGAGCTGAGCGGCGGGAAGCGCGATGTTCACGACGGTCGCGTCGAGCACGACCATGAGCTGAGCCAGGCCCAGAACGCCGAGGATGAACCAGCGTGTGCGGTCGGGGGCGTCGTGCGCGCTCGACCGGATTGCCCGGTCGACGTTTCCGACGTCGGATGTGGTGGAAGACATTGTTCCTCGCTTCGGTTACAGCGTGTGTGAGGTCTATGCGGAGGCGTAGGCTCCGGATAACAAGAAGATAGCAGCCATGCGGAGGTGTCGCCTCCGGTTAACCCGAGAACCAGGACGAAACGGACTGTGAAACCCACCACAGCGCCCAAGCCACTACGCGCCGACGCCGAGCGGAACAAGCTCAAGATCATCGACTGCGCGCGAGAGTTGTTGGCGCGCAAAGGACTCGACATCACGCTCGACGATGTCGCGGCGCGGGCCGGCGTCGGCGTCGGCACCGTCTATCGACGCTTCGCCAACAAGCAGGAGCTGATCGACGGCATCTTTGAACAGCGTCTCGTCGAGGTTCTCTCCCGCGCGGAAGCTGCCGCGAACGCCGACGATCCGTGGGAGGCCATGGTCGATTTCTTCGAATTCATGTGCCGACACCTGGCCGCGGACCGTGGTCTCGGTCACGTCGTGCTGGGGTGCGACGACGGGATGGACCGCATCGCTGCCGTGCGCGGCAAGCTCGAGCCGACCATCGACACCGTCATCTCTCGCGCGAAGGCCGCCGGCAAGCTCCGCTCCGACGTCGAACCCGGTGACCTCTTCACACTGGTGAAGATGATCGTCGCCGGCGCCGAGATCGCGGACGAGGTGGACCCCGACAACTGGCGGCGCTACTTCGCTCTCGTCATCGACAGTCTGGCGGCGTACCCCGATCGCTCGATACCGTTGCCGGGACGCGCGTTGACGACCGACGAGATCACCGCCGTCAAACACAAGCTGCACGGGAGGGGGATGTGATCGACAACCCGACTGCTCCCCCGCTGCTCGCCCCCGATGAGCACCATCGCCTGCTCGGCATCGTGCGGGGCGACGGTGCCTGGCCTCAGCTTCTCCGTTTCGCCATGGTCGGCGGACTCAGCAACATCCTGTACGTCGCCGTGTTCGTGGCGATGCACTCCGAGGGATCCATCGTCGCCAATGCCGTGGGCGCCGTCGCCTCCACGATCCTGGCCAACGAGCTGCACCGACGGCTGACGTTCCACGCCGCCGATCGCGTCGGCTGGTTCACGGCACAGTGGGAGGGCGGCGGGCTCGCTCTCATCGGACTGGGCGCCTCGACCGCCGCACTCACCGCGCTGGACGTCGCACTGCCCCAGGCCGGTGCAGCGCTGTCCGCCCTCATTCTCGTCGCGGTCACCGCGCTGGTCGGTGGCCTCCGCTTCCTCGCCCTGCGAGGGCTGGTCTTCTAACGCCCTTCGCGCTCACGCCGTGCCAGTTCGGCGAACATGGCGTTGTGCGCGGCCAGGTCGGCGCCGTCGTCACGATCGGCCGCGCGGTCCGTGCGCACCGCTTCCTTGCGGTCGGTGTTGGACCACTGGACGAGCAGAGCGAGCATCACCAGGATCAGCGGAACCTCGCCCGTCGCCCATGCGATACCGCCGCCGAGGCGCTGGTCCTGCAGCAGGTCCGAATTCCACGGGAGCGACAGACCGCGGAAGAACGTCTGTCCCATGACGGTGTCCTGACTCATCAGCGCGATACCGAAGAACGCGTGGAACGGCAGGGAGCCGAACACCATGGCCAGCTTCGTCACCGGCGACAGCCGACGCGGGGCCGGGTCGATACCGATGACGACCCAGTAGAACAGGTAGCCGCTGAGCAGGAAGTGCGCGTTCATCAGCAGGTGGGCGCCGTGCGAGTCGACGGACGCGCCGTAGATCCCGCCGAGGTACAGGGCGTAGAAGCCGCCGACGAAGATGACGGCAGCCACGATCGGTTGCGTCAGGAATCGGGAGAACGGACTGTGCAGGGCGGCCAGGATCCACTCGCGAGGACCCGGAATTCCGTCCTTCCCCGCGGCCGGCAGTACGCGCAGGGCGAGCGTCACGCCGCCGCCGAGCGCCAGCAGCACCGGCGTCAGCATGGACAGCACCATGTGTGAGCCCATGTGCACGCTGAACATGGCCATCGAGTAGCGGTACACCCCCGACGACGTCGCAAACAGAAGCGTCGCGCACCCCAGCATCCACGCGATCGTGCGGCCCACCGGCCACGCGTCGCCGCGGGCATGCAGACGGCGCACGCCGAGGAAGTAGACGACGGCCATCACGACGGCTGCGGTGCCGAAGATCAGGTCGAACCGCCAGTCGAACAGGAAGCGTCCGAGCGAGGGTGGCGCGGTGAGGTCGTATCCGAGTTCCACCTCGGTGATCGTCAGTTCGCGGGCACTACCGAGCGGGGGCGGGGTGCGTGAGAGCCCGACGGCCAGACCGATGGTCGCCGCGAACACCAGGACTTCGGCCCCGGCGAACCGGACCAGATTCCCGCGTGACGACGGGTCCGCCGCGAGAGCGGGCAGAGCGCGCCGACGCTGCATGTACCCGAAGACGCCGAGGACGACGAGTGCGGCGACCTTGGCCAGAACGAGTCGTCCGTAGGTGGAGTCGACGAGGTCCGCGGGCTCGACGCGCACCAGCGCGTTGACGACGCCGCTGACGCCCATGACGACGAACGCGACCGTCGCGAGCAGCGAGAACCGTCGTGCCGCGACATCGGTGTGTGCCCCGCGACGGGTGGCGTGAGCCAGCACCGCGAACAAGCCGCCGGCCCACAGCGACGCAGCAACTAAGTGCAGGATCAGGCTGTTGGTCGCCACGTCGTGGGAGCCGCCGGACGAGGAATGCCCTGACAGGGCGAGCGGCATCAGCGAGCCCAGCGCTACTAGCAGCAGCACCGGTGTCCACGACCACCGAAGCACCGCGCGGCAACCGATCGCCAGCACGATCGCGATGATCGCCGTCCACTGCCATGCCCGGGCGAGTTCGATCTGCTCGATGCCCGACCACAGGTTCTGCGGCTTCATCGCCTCCGACAACGGCTGACCGGACGTGTCCGACAACGTCAGCGGCACCAGCACGATCGAGCACGCGGCCCACACGATGGCGGCCGCCGACGCGGTGCGCACAGCCCGGTACCCGTCGATGTCCAGCACACCCGACTTCTGCGGCGGAACCAGGAACGCTGCGAGCAGCAGGGAGCCGACCGCGATGACAGCGGCGACCTCACCCAGAGCACGAACAGCGGGAAGTCCGTAGGTGGTGACCGGTCCGGGGTCGGGAATGCCGAGCAGGACGAGGGCTTGCGACGCCGACAGCGCTACGACGAGACCTGCGACCACGGCGGCGATCAGACCGGCGGTCACGAATACCCCGCCCGATCCGGTGCTGCGTGCGGCGGGCGCAGTGCGCTCGACCTCAGTTGTTGCCATACCTCCAGGGTAGGAGGTGACTGGCGTCGCAGCACCTACGGGCTGTAGTACTTCCCGTCACCAGTCGACATCACCGGTGGATCCGGCCCTCCCGCTCGCCGAGGGGCCTACCGCCCCCACCCCACCGGCGCGCCACGATCTCCGCCGCGATGGACACCGCGGTCTCCTCCGGTGTCCGCGCACCCAGGTCGAGCCCGATGGGAGACGAGAGTCGTGCGAGTTCGTCGTCGCCGATCCCCACCTCGCGCAGTCGCACAACACGATCGTCGTGGGTCCGACGTGACCCCATCGCGCCGATGTACCCCACGCGCGGGAGTCGCAACGCCACCTCGAGCAGGGGCACGTCGAACTTGGGGTCGTGGGTGAGCACGCAGATCACGGTGCGCTCGTCGATCTCACCCTCGGCCTGCAGTCGCTCCAGGTACCGATGCGGCCACTCGACGATCACCTCGTCGGCCGTCGGAAAACGCTCGGGGGTCGTGAACACCGGCCGGGCGTCGCACACCGTGACGCGATAGCCGAGGAGCGTGCCCTGACGCGCCACCGCCGACGCGAAGTCGATCGCGCCGAACACGATCATGCGGGCACGGGGCGCGAAGGAGTTCACGAACACCGTCATGCCCTCGCCGCGTCGCTGCCCGTCCGGACCGTAATGCAGCACATCGGTGCGGCCGGCCTCGAGCAGTCCGCGGGCGTCGTCGACAACCGCCGCATCGGCGCGGGCCGATCCGAGCGTGCCGGACGCCGTGTGCGGCTGCACGACGAGCCGAGCGCCCACACGGGAGGGGTCGGTATGCTCGATGACGGTGGCCACTGCCACCGGTCGGTGCTCCTCGACGGCCGCAGCCACCGAGTCGAGCTCCGGAAAGGTTGTGCAAGAGATGGTCTCGACGAAGACGTCGAGAATGCCTCCGCACGTCAGACCCACCGCGAAAGCATCGTCGTCGCTGACCCCGTACCGGTGCAGGCCGGTCTCACCGCTCTGCGCGGCGTCGTACACCGCGCCCTCGACGCAGCCGCCCGATACCGATCCGACGACTCGACCGTCGGCGAGTACCGCCATCGAGGCACCCGGCGGGCGCGGCGCCGAGCGGAAGGTGCGCACCACGGTGGCAACGCCGACCGACTCGCCCGCACGCCAGGCGGCGAGCACTCGATCCATCACGTCCAGCACCACCGCAGCCTTCCCTCGAACCGTGGAGTCTAAGCCGCACCTGCACCCGGGGCGCGGTGAGCGGCCTCGCTACACTCGACGGCGCATCGGACACCGATGCGCGCCTCCGTAGCTCAGGGGATAGAGCAAGGGCCTTCTAATCCCTT
>NZ_JXQS01000029.1:0-27765 GCF_000834565.1 Rhodococcus sp. MEB064 | reverse complement strand
ACCACCGAGAGCAGGGTCGCCGGATCTGCCAGCAAGGACCGCTCGGTCAATTCGGCGACCACGACGAACCCCTCGACCGCGCGGCGGCGGATGTCCCGGAGTCGCTCGCGGACGGAGTACTCGGTACTCACCCCGGACGTCGGTTCGATGTTGACGAACAAGCGATAGGGAGCATGCAGGCCCGCGTCGACAGCACCTTCGATTGCCGCTAGGCGGCACACCCAGTCGAGAGCACCGAGAAGTCCGCGCGTCGATGCCGTGCCGAACACGTCCGTCACGTCGGCGTCGGGGTACGCGGGCCACCGCGCGAGCGCCTCGTATCCGATCACCTGGCAGGTACCCAGTTCGACGACCGGCTGATAGCTCGCGCGAACCGAGCCGATGTTCGCCAGGACCGATTCCGTCACCAGAGATGTCGAGCCGGTGGACTCGTCATCGTCGACACTCATCTGTGACCCCTGCCTGGAACGCGACGGAGGCGCGAGCGGTCCCACCATAGTGACACGTCACGGCCGGACGGGCCGGTTCACGCTCGCAGAACCTTGACCATCGGACGACCTTTCGCCAGCTCGTCGACAAGCTTGTCGAGTCGGCGGATGTTCTGCATCAGCGGGTCCTCGACCTCCTCGACGCGCACACCGCACACCGATCCGGTGACGAGCGCAGCATGCTCGTTCATCGGTGCCGCATCGAAGAAGTCGGCGAACGTCGTCTCGGATGCCAGATGGTGTGCGAGCTCGGAGTCGTCGAAGCCGGTGAGCCACCGGATCACCTCGTCCAGCTCGTCCTTCGTGCGACCTTTTCGCTCCACCTTCGCGACGTAGTGCGGATACACGGACGCGACTGCGGTGCCGAAGATGCGGTGCATGCCGACGATTCTATGGCTGATCGGCCGCTTACTGGAGCTTCGAGACCGCGAAGGTCGCACCCTGCGCAGCGCTGCCGTTCGACCCGTAGGTGAGGTGCGCGAAAGTGTTGAAGCCACCGATCTGGCAGACCGGGTCACCGAAGTTGCAGAAACTCCGCGCCTTCGGACCGTAGGTGCTGCTGGCCGTCTCGATGCGCTGACCTGTCAGCCCCAGCGGATTGCCGAAGACGACGACGGCGCGGACTCGGTCGGCGACGGCAGCAGGAAGCACCGCGCCGGTAACGCTGCTGGGGGTTCTGAGCCCGACGGCATTGGACACGACCGTGGCGCCCTGCGAGTAGCCACCGATCACGAACTTCGTGCCGGGGCACGATGCTGCAACGGACGTGACGTGGGCGACGAGGTCCCTCGAACCGGGACCGGCACTGGCCTGCGTGAAATCCGCCGCATAATTCACCGCATACGTACTGACCGATCGACCTCCCGCTTGCGCCGTCAGACTACTGACGAACGGCCCGCCGGTAATGCCGAATCCGGGTATTTCACCCGTACCGCGCGCGAAAGAAACGTCGATATCCGAACAGGGCGCTGCCGTTGCGACTGCACCCGGAATCACCAGTGCCGATGCGACTACCGCTGCCGTTGCGCAGAATTGGGCGAAAAGACGAATTCTCATGTCACTCATTCCCTCGACTGTCATGGTCGACGGTCACAGTAACCAACTTGCCGGTACCGGCATAGCCTTTCGATGGAAAGAATGTCATGGCAACAATGCATGAATGTGCACGCGTGACATTGTTGGTGTGCCATGAATGAATGTGGCGCATGGGTCACGGCCGGTGCGCACACCCCCTGCGTGAACCGCACACCCTCGACAGCCGGCAGCAACGGGTGTGCGCTCACCACAACGGGTGCGCACAACCCCTCCAGCGCACGGTGGGCGGCGCTCAGCAGTCCGGCACCCCGGCACCCGCAGCAGTTCGGCGGCCCCCAGCAGTCCGGCGCTCAGCCACAGCCCGTGCACACACCCCCAGCGTGAACCGCACACCCCCTACAGCCGGCCGCAACGGGTGTGCGCTCACCACAACAGGTGCGCACACCCCCTACGCGAACCGCACACCCCCTACAGCCGGCTGCACCGGGTGCGCGCTCACCACAACGGGTGTGCACACCCCCTCCAGCACCCGCCACGTCAGCGATGCAACGGATCCCGACCGATGAAGCCCAGCAGACGAGTCTGGACGTCGGCGTCGTCGGGAACCGCGACGCGCGGACCGTACTGCCCGGACGAGCGGAGCAGGTCGTCGATCGGTTCCATGCCTGCGAGCATCTCGGCGCAGGTGTCCTCGTCGAGGTGCTCGTCCTGACCGGTGGCGCGGGCGAGGTCCCAGGTGTGCATGAAGATGTCCGAGACGTAGAACTGGCTCACCGCGACCGGCAACGGCATCGTCCCGACCATCGGGTGCTCGAACGGCGTGGCCGCGTCGGGTCCGTCGAGCACCCTCTGCACAGCCTCGGTGTGCACAGTCCACGCTGCGACGGGATCGTCGGTGACCGCCGGTCCGCGCTCGAGCTCCAAACCTGTAGCGCTCGACAGGAATGCGGGGAACCACTCGACCAGGTGTCCCACGACATCTCGCGCACGCCAGCCCGGAACGGGAGCCGGGGCATCCCAGTCGGTGGTGCCTTCCACGCGCGCGGTGAAGCCCGCCGCGACGACGCGGTGACGCTCGGCCGGATCGCCGGGAAGTGCCATGTTCGATGCTCCTTCAGGAAAGACTGTCCATGGGATCGGCGACGGCCAGGTGTGCGTCGTCGCCGGCGAAGGTCCGCGCCACACCGGGACCGGTGCTGCGGGTCTCGAACCTGACCGTCACGACATCATGCCCTGCGCCCTGAACCCACCCGTGCCCGTACTCGTCGTGTCGGACATCGAGCCCGGGCCTCCACAGCAACACGTCCTCGGTGACCACCGCAGCGGACGGTTGCGACGTCGTCACCGCGCTCCCCAGGTCGACGCTCTCCTGGTCGAGCTCGGGGAACAACGACTCCTGCCGGACCGTCGACAAGCCCGCCAGTCCGACCCCGACGAGGCGGATGCTGCCCAGCTCCTGCGGATCCAGGGCTTGACGCTGAGCGGTCGCGATGATGATCGACAGATCGACGGTGGCGTAGGGAAGAGTCGCCGACCGGGTGACGATGCTCATGTCCGACTTCCGCAGCTTCAGGACGACGGTCCGCGCAGCCCGCCCGTCCTTCATCAACCGAGCGTGCGCCGCCTCCGCGCTGGCCACGATGGCCGACCGCAAGCCGCTCATGTCGACGATGTCGGTGGCGAACGTCGTCTCGGCGCTCACCTGTTTGGATTCGGCGCGCTCGACGACGGGCCGGTCGTCGACACCACGAGCGAGGCGGTGCAGGCTCGGGCCGACCGCAGAACCCAGGACGGACGCTGCCTCCGCCTCGGGCAGCGCCGCGAATGCTCCGACGGTGAGCACTCCCAGGCGGCGGAGCTTGTCCTCGGCGACGGGGCCGATGCCCCACAACTTCCGGACCGGGAGAGTCTCGAGGAGCGTCGCCTGTTCCGACGGCGGCACCACCGTGATGCCGTCGGGTTTGGCCAGTCCCGAAGCGATCTTCGCGATCTGTTTGCCGGCGCCCGCGCCGATCGACGCCACCAGTCCCGACGCGTCCAGCACAGCGGCCCGCAGTCCCTCGCAGAACTCCTCGACCTCGGCCGGAGTCGCTCCGATCAGTTCGGTGGGCTCCCCGAAGGCCTCGTCCAGCGAGAGCTGCTCGATCACGGGCACGATGCGGCGCACCGTGTCGAAGACGACGGTGCTCAGCGCGGAGTAGACCTTCCCGCGTGGAGGGACGACCACCGCGTTCGACCCGATCAGCCGCCGCGCCTGGTGCATCGGCATCGCGGACCGAGCGCCGAACACCCGAGCCTCGTAGCTGCACCCGGCCACGACGCCGCGGCCGCTGGACCCGCCGACCAGAACGGGCCGACCGCGCAGCGTCGGCCGGGTGAGCTGCTCGACGGATGCGAAGAACGCGTCCATGTCGAGATGCAGCACCCAGCGTCTGCTGCGATCGGCCGAACTGCCGGTCACCCCGCAGTACCCGTCACACCGTCAGGCCTTCACCAACGATGCCCGCACTCCGTCACCCAGATCGACGGCGGCGTCTCCCGGGTCGCCCACCTGGAGGTCCGTCGCCAGGATCTCATTGGCGATGAGATCGCGGTGGGTGTCGAACCATGCCCTCCGCTCGGCGGGAACCTCGACACGCACGACGAGACGATCGGAGACGTCGAAGCCACCGGACCGACGGGCGTCCTGGAACTCCCGGACGCGGTCCTTTGCCCAACCCTCCGCTTCGAGCTCCTCCGTCACCACCGAATCCAACACGACGAGGCCGGCGTTACCCGGCAGCGCCGTCGTCGAATCCGGTTCCGTGGCAACGAGTCTGCGCGTGTACTCCGTGGGAAGCAGGTCGAGTCCAGCCGCCTGCACGACGCCGTCGGTCTCGGTCCACTCCCCCGCCTTCACGGCCTTGATGACTGCCTGGACCTGCTTGCCGATGCGCGGCCCGGCCGCGCGGGCGTTCACGACGAGCTCGAAGCGTCCGTGAGCATCGACGTCCGTCGTCAGATCGACGCGCTTGACGTTCACCTCGTCCGCGATGAGATCGGCGAAGGGCCGCAGCCGTTCCGCATCGTCGGCAGCGACGGTCAGCTCCTGCAGCGGCAGACGCACACGCAGGTTCTTCGCCTTGCGCAGCGACAGCGCCGCACCGCACACCGTGCGGACCTCGTCCATCGACGCGACCAACTCAGGGTCGGCCGGCAACTCCGTACCGACCACCGGCCACTCCGCCAGATGCACGGAGCGTCCGCCGGTCAGGCCGCGCCAGATGACCTCGCTCATCAACGGCAGCAGCGGTGCGGCGATCCGGGTGAGCACCTCGAGAACCGTGTGCAGTGTGTCGATCGCGTCGGCGTCCTCGTTCCAGAAGCGCTGACGCGAGCGGCGCACGTACCAGTTGGTCAGCGCGTCGCAGAACTGTCGGAGCTCGTCGCACGCCCCGGCGATGTCGACCGCCTCCAACGCCTCGGTGATGACGCGCGTGGTCTCGGCCAACTTGGCCAGGATGTAGCGATCGAGCACATTGGTGGAATCGGTCCGCCACGCCCCCGGCTTCGACGCGTACAGCTGCAGGAAACTCCACGCGTTCCACATCGGAAGCAGCGCCTGGCGCACACCCTCACGGATGCCCTGCTCGGTGACGATCAGATTGCCGCCGCGCAGGATCGGCGACGACATGAGGAACCACCGCATGGCGTCGGAGCCGTCGCGGTCGAACACCTCGTTGACGTCCGGGTAGTTGCCCTTGGACTTGCTCATCTTGAGCCCGTCCTCGCCCAGCACGATGCCGTGTGCGGCGACGGTCCGGAACGCCGGCCGGTCGAACAGCGCCGTCGCCAGGACGTGCAGGGTGTAGAACCACCCGCGCGTCTGGCCGTTGTACTCCACGATGAAATCGCCCGGGTTGTGCGTGGAGAACCACTCGGCGTTCTCGAACGGGTAGTGCACCTGGGCGAAGGGCATCGATCCCGACTCGAACCAGCAGTCCAACACCTCGGGGACCCGGCGCATGACGGACTTGCCCGTGGGGTCGTCCGGGTTGGGACGGGTCAGCTCGTCGATGAAGGGCCGGTGCAGGTCGGTCGGACGGACGCCGAAGTCGGCCTCGATCTGGTCGAGGCTGCCGTACACGTCGGTACGCGGGTAGGCGGGATCGTCGGACACCCACACCGGGATGGGGCTGCCCCAGTAGCGATTACGGCTGATGTTCCAGTCGCGGGCACCTTCGAGCCACTTGCCGAACTGGCCGTCGCGGATGTGCTCGGGAACCCACGTGATGTCCTGGTTCAGCTCGACCATCCGGTCGCGGAAGCTGGTCACGGAGACGAACCACGAGGGCACCGCCATGTAGATCAGCGGCTGACCGGAGCGCCAGCTGTGCGGGTAGGAGTGCTCGATCGTCTCGTGCCGCACAAGCTTTCCCGACGCCTTGAGATCCTTGATGATCACCGGGTTCGCATCGAAGATCATCAGACCCTCGTACGGCGGCACCATCGAGGTGAACTTGCCGCCGGCGTCGAGGGGCTGCACGACCTCGATGCCGTTGGCCGTGGCGACGTCCATGTCCTCTTCACCGAAGGCCGGTGCGAGGTGGACGATCCCGGTGCCGGAGTCGGTGGTGACATAGTCGGCCGACAGCACACGGTGGCTGTTCTCGTGGCCGAGGAAGAAGTCGAACGGTGGCGTGTAGGCGAGGCCGATCAGGTCGGCACCGGTGTGCTCGGAGACCACGACCGGCTCGTCGCCGAACTCCCGCGCATAGTGGGACACGCGATCGCGAGCGAGCACGACTCGGCCACCCTCGCCGTCCTCGATCTGGACGTAGTCGATGTCGGGGCGTACCGCCATCGCCAGGTTGGACGGCACGGTCCACGGGGTGGTGGTCCAGATCAACGCATCGGCACCGTCCAACGGTGAGCCGGGAGCGGTCAGTGTCATCCGCACGGTGACAGCGGGGTCCTGACGCATCTTGTAGGCGTCGTCGAGTCGCGTCTCCTGGTTCGACAGGGGCGTCTGCTCGTACCAGGAGTACGGCAGCACACGGAAGCCCTGGTAGACCAGGCCCTTGTCGTGCAGCTCCTTGAACGCCCACATGACCGACTCCATGAAGTCGAGGTCCAGCGTCTTGTAGTCGTTGTCGAAGTCGACCCACCGCGCCTGGCGCGTGACGTAGTCGCGCCACTCACCGGTGTAGCGCAGGACGGACTGCTTGCAGTACGCGTTGAACTCGGCCAGTCCCATCGAGTCGATCTGGCTCTTGTCGGTGATGCCGAGCTGCTTCTCGGCCTCGAGCTCGGCGGGAAGTCCGTGGCAGTCCCACCCGAAGCGTCGCTCGACCTTTTTGCCCCGCATGGTCTGGAACCGGGGGATCAGATCCTTGACGTATCCCGTCAGCAGATGGCCGTAGTGCGGCAGTCCGTTGGCGAACGGGGGCCCGTCGTAGAAGACGAACTCGTCGGCGTCGGCGCGGGCGTCGACGCTGGCGCGGAAGGTTCCGTCGGCGTCCCACCCGGCGAGCACCCGTTGCTCGAGGGCGGGGAAGTCGACGCCGTTCGATCCCGCACCGTACGAGACGATCGGGTAACCCGACGACGTGTCGGCCGGCTTCGACGGTTGATCAGTCATGGCGGTGATACTCCTGTGCCCGAGAAGATGCGGCACGGGGACGACATCCGACGCATCGTGCGTCGGAGCCGCGGTACCACCCCGCTTGGCCACCGGCGATGCGGCGACCCTCTCGTCGTTCGAGCTGTGACGGGCTCGACCCGTCCGGTTCTACTGAGCGCCCACTCCTCGTCGAGGAGGACACGCCGTTCTTCCGGACAACTCCCCGGTGATAGCCGGATCATCGCTGATGTGCAGTGACTCTGCGGGCGAGTCTACCGCCGTCGGGCCGCGAGGGCACCGACCAGCAGCAGGATCGCTCCGATGAGGCAGACGCCGATACATGCCCACGCCCAGATCACCGAACCGGTGATCAACGACGTGATGAGCAATGCGAAGCCGACGCCTGCCAGTACGAGCGTCAGAACAAGCACGCACTCACCCGATCATTCTCGGCGGAAGTCGAGAGGATCAGTTGTTGCCCTTGGCGTACTGCCCGAAGTTGGACGACTGTCCGTTGTCCTTGCCGAAGGGATCCTGACCACTGTCGACGGGCAGTGCCGACGAACGCTGGTCGAGTTCCTGCAGCTGGGACTCCAGGTAGGACTTGAGGCGGACCCGGTACTCGCGCTCGAAGGTCTTGAGGCGCTCGATGCGCTCCTCGAGAACCGAACGCTGCTGGTTGATGGTCGCCATGATCTCGGTGTGCTTGCGCTCGGCGTCGTTCTCGAGAGCGTCAGCCTTCTCCTTGGCCTGGCGAAGCTGCGTCTCCGAGCGGGTCTGCGCATCCGTGAGAAGTGCGTCGGCCTTCTGACGAGCCTCGGACACGAGCGACTCCGCGCGAGACTGAGCCTCGCTCACCAGACGGTCCGAGTTGGCGCGGGCGCTTCCGAGCAGCTGCTCGGACTCGGTCTTCGCGTCGCCGGTCAGACGATCGGCCATCTCCTGGGCGAGGCCGAGGATCTTGGCTGCCTGCATGTTGGAGTCGCCGGCCGACTGCGCGGCGGGAGCCGGTGCGGGCGCCGGAGCCTGCACCACGGGGGCGGGCTTCGGGGGCTCCGGGCGGGGCGCGGGCGGAGGTGTGGGAGCAGGCGCGGGCGCAGGGGTGTTCTGGCGCGAGGACGCCGAGCTCTTGGCCTCGGCCAAGTCCTGGTCGAGTTCCCCGACCCGCTGACGCAGGTCGGCGTTCTCCTCGATCAGGCGCGACAGCTCCTGTTCGACGAGATCGAGGAATGCATCGACCTCGTCCTCGTTGTATCCGCGCTTACCGATGGGCGGCTTGCTGAACGCGACGTTGTGCACATCGGCGGGAGTCAGCGGCATGGAAGGGTCCCTTCACGCGTCTCGAGAGCGGTGGAGCATCGACAAGCGATGTACGCGAGCATTCGTTCGATCAACAGGTGGCAGTGGATTCCTGATCGCAGCGGCGGTCACGATGCTGCCGACAACCAGGACATTCAGTTATATCGCACAAAGAGCGACGGGTACTCATCGTGCACCTTCGAGGAACATTCTGTCACATGCGGCACTGCCGCCGTCCACGGAACGCGCCAGGGCGGTGCGCTCAGCCGACGCCCTGAACGACACGCATCAGAATGAACACGATGAACAGCAGAACCATGATCGACAGGTCGAGGCGGACCCCACCCAGGTTGAGCGGCGGAATGATGCGCCGGAGCAGCTTCACGGGCGGGTCGGTCACCGTGAAGATCGCCTCCAGGACGATCACGACCACACCGGTCGGACGCCAGTCACGTGCGAACGACCGGATGAATTCGACGATGATCCGACCGATGAGCAGCAGCCAGAAGACGAACAGGATGAAGTACAGAACGGCGAACACTCAGTTCACCGCCCGGCGGAACTCGGCACACGGCGACAACGACGACATTCTCTGATCACGCACTCCACCACAATGCCATCTCGCGGCACCCGGAGGTGCCGACGACACTCTCACCGCGGGGAGGTCGGCGTCACTGCTGGTTGTAGAAGCCCGTCTCGGCGATTCGGCGGCGCTCCTCGGCGGACACATCGACGTCCGCGGGTGAGAGCAGGAACACCTTCGTGGCGACTTTGTCGAACGAACCACGGAGGGCGAAAGCGAGGCCTGCCGCGAAGTCGACCAGACGCTTGGCGTCGGCATTGCTCATCTCGACCAGATCCATGATGACCGGGGTGCCGTCACGGAACCGCTCACCGATGGTGCGTGCCTCGCTGTAGTCGCGGGGACGCAGCGTGGTGATGGTCGACATGGGGCCTCCGTCGTCGAGCGACACCTGCCGGCGGGGCTCTGCATGTCGGGGTTCTGCGTGGCGGGATTCCGGAGCGTTCCGGGTGTCCATGGCGAGTGCGCCGCGCGTGGAGGTACGCATCGATCCGGCCGACCGAGGTCCGCCACTCGACCGTGACGACATCGGGGAGACACGCGCGCTGTGACGCGGCTCCATACGGTCGTAATCGTCGTCGTCGCGACGTCCTCCGACGTAGGCCGGCTCGGCGAATTCGCGGTCGGCGTAGTCGTCATGGTCGTCCATCGATTTTCCGTATCCGCCACGCGACGACCGGGATGCGACGGGCGCATCCGTGTCGTCGAGGTAGTCGTCCTCGAAATCGTCGAGTGGGACCATGCCGAAGTAAGCCTTGAACTTGTGCAACGTGCTCATCGGTGGACCTTCCTGGCGTGGCGGTGAAGCTCTGCGTTACTGGTATTCATGTGACTGAACGAGATCAATGGTGACGATGGTGTTCATGCCGTCAAGGCGAGGTTATCGGCCGCGGACCGAGGATCGCGGTTCCGACACGCACACACGTCGACCCATGTCGGACAGCCTCTTTTAGGTCACCGGTCATGCCCGCGGAAAGCTCGACCGCACCCGGATGCGAGCGCAGGACCTGCGCGTGCAGAGCCTGCAGATCCTCGAACGCAGCGTCCGGATCGGCGTCCATCGGAGGCACCGCCATCAACCCGGCGAGGCGAAGTCCCTCCGTCGCGGCGACGTCGTCGACCAGTGCGGGAAGATCCTCACGGTCGACGCCTCCCCGGTGGGTGTCGCCGTCGAGGCTCACCTGCACGAACACCTCCAGATCACGGGTGCGGGCACCGTCGTCCATCGCCCCGGCGACGGCCTTCCCCAGCGCGGCGACCAACCTGTCCGTATCGACCGAGTGGATCGAATAGGCCCACGCAGCAACAGCTTTGGCCTTGTTGCGTTGCAGACGTCCGATCATGTGCCAGCGGACGCCGTCGGTACCGATCTCGGCGACCTTCGGCGACGCGTCCTGCTCGCGGGATTCACCGAATTCCGTGCACCCCAGATCGCGCAGGATCGCGATGTCCGACGCGGGGAAGAACTTGGTGACGGGAAGCAGTGTCACGTCCTCCGGTGACCGATCCGCAGCGACGCACGCCGCGCGGAGACGGGTGCGCACCTGATCGAGGTGCTCGGCGAGGTACGACCGGCGTTCGTCGTGAACGTTCACGAGGTGGTGTCCATCCAGATGACACCCGCATGCCGACCGGTGGGTGCGCCGCGGCGATGACTGAACAGTGAGCGATCGGTGATCGTCTCGCGCGGATCGAGCGCTACGCCCGCGATACCGGACTCGAGGAGTTGCCTCCGCAGACCCGCACGGATGTCGAGCCCCGGCGTGCCCTTCCGTGTCCGAGTAGCGCTGCCGGGTAGATGGGTCTCCACATCGATCTGCATCGTGCGGGGAACTTCGTAGTCCTCTCCCCCGGCCGCGGGACCCATGAATGCTTCGATACGCGAGATCCGAGCACCGACGGCCACCATGGCGTCGAGAACACGCGGGACGATGCCGATGCGCGCACCGACGCGTCCCGCGTGGACTGCAGCGATGACACCGGCCGCGTCGTCGGACAGCAGCAGGGGGACGCAGTCCGCCGCCAGCACGACCAGCGCGAGGTCGCGCTGCGTCGTCACCACCGCGTCCGTCGCATCGAGCGGAGCGCTCTGCGGACCGTCGATCGTCGCCACCGCGCGTCCGTGGATCTGATCCATCCACACGAGACGGCCGGGATCGAGGCCGATCTTCTCGGCGAGACGGCGACGGTTGGCGGCGACGTCGGCAGGACTGTCACCGACGTGGTCACCGAGATTGAAGGAATCGTAGGGAGGCTTGGACACGCCTCCGGCGCGTGACGTCGTCACGCGCCGGACGCGGTAGCCGCGGTCGGAGATGCTCACCGACGCATGAAGGAGGGCACGTCCACGTCGTCGTCACCGTCGTCGTCCACCCGGACGGGATGTCCGGTGGCACGCGCGGCGCGCTCGCCGATCGGCGGGAGAGACGACGACGAGGAGGGCGCGTCGCGGAAGACGGCGGGGCCGTCGTCCTCGGTGCGCGTCTCACCCGCGCGAGCGGTGCCCACGGTGGCGCCGCGTGACTGGCTCTGCGGTGCCTCGACGGGACGGCGAGCGGGTCCGCTGCCGTCGAATCCGGCAGCGATGACGGTGACACGCACCTCGTCGCCCAGGGAGTCGTCGATCACGGTGCCGAAGATAATGTTGGCGTCGATGTGCGCAGCTTCCTGGACCAGCGATGCTGCCTCGTTGATCTCGAAGAGTCCCAGATCCGAGCCACCGGCGATGGACAGCAGGACGCCGCGGGCGCCTTCCATCGACGCTTCGAGCAGCGGCGAGTTGATCGCCGACTCGGCCGCCTTGATGGCGCGACCTTCCCCGCGGGAGGAGCCGATGCCCATCAGGGCGCTGCCCGCTCCGGACATGACGCCCTTGACGTCGGCGAAGTCGACGTTGATCAGACCGGGAGTGGTGATCAGATCGGTGATGCCCTGCACGCCGTTGAGAAGGACCTCGTCGGCGGACCGGAACGCGTCCATGAGGCTGACGGCTGCGTCGCCGAGCTGGAGCAGCCGGTCGTTCGGGATCACGATGAGCGTGTCGCACGATTCGCGCAGACCCTGGATACCGACGTCGGCCTGGCCGCCGCGACGCTTGCCCTCGAACGAGAAGGGGCGCGTGACGACGCCGACGGTGAGGGCGCCGAGCTTGCGGGCGATGCTGGCGACGACGGGTGCGCCGCCGGTACCGGTGCCGCCACCTTCGCCGGCGGTGACGAAGACCATGTCGGCGCCCTTGAGCACCTCTTCGATCTCGTCCTTGTGGTCCTCGGCGGCCTTGCGGCCGACCTCGGGATCTGCGCCGGCGCCGAGACCGCGAGTGAGTTCGCGGCCGACGTCGAGCTTGACGTCGGCGTCCGACATGAGCAGCGCCTGCGCGTCGGTGTTGACCGCGATGAACTCGACTCCCTTGAGTCCCTGTTCGATCATGCGGTTGACCGCGTTGACGCCGCCGCCGCCGATGCCGACGACCTTGATTACGGCGAGGTAGTTGTGCGGGGGCGTCATGGGCTCTCGCCTTCCGTGGTTGGTGATCAAGATGCTGCCAAACCCTCAACCTGAACCATAGGTTCATAGTTATGTCAAGTGATCGACTGGGTGGAACGCTAGAGACA
Source organism: Rhodococcus sp. MEB064 (assembly GCF_000834565.1). Classification (NCBI taxonomy): domain Bacteria; kingdom Bacillati; phylum Actinomycetota; class Actinomycetes; order Mycobacteriales; family Nocardiaceae; genus Rhodococcus; species Rhodococcus sp. MEB064. Next base: position 15,144 of record NZ_JXQS01000029.1, on the reverse strand, counting down.
CCGTCTCGTGGGTTCCATTAGGCGCGCCGACACACGCCGAGAAAACTTGTGAACGGCTTTTCTATCGAATGGTCGGGAGATCAGGACTGGACACGTCGTACGTCTGTCCCGGCTGCGTGAGCAGCGGCAGCGCGACCGACGCCTTGTACTCGTTGTCGTCGTTGCTCCCCCACACCACGACGCGTCCGTCGTAGAGCGTCAGCGATACCGCCGAGATGGTCGGCGCGTCGATCTGCGCGACCTGCGAGCGCAGGGGGGCCGGAAGCGAAGTCAGCACCGCCAGAGCGGATCTCGTCTCCAGGTTCCCGAACGACGGACTGGCCGCCACCAACCGCACGACCCCCGGAGGCGGCGGCTCGACGGCGAAGTCGACCGCGTCGACATCCATCAGATGAGTGCCGTCGGGGGCATCGAAGAACACGACGGGAATGCGTTCCTCGACGGTGACACGGACGGTTGCCGGATAGACGCGTTGAACCCGCACCGTGGCGACCTTCGGAATGGCGGCGACACGGGACGCCGCCCCGTCGGTGTCGACCCTGGGCAGCGGAGTTCCCTCGACCACCTGCAGAGCCTCGACGACCTGCTCCCGCGTCACCGCGGCATTGCCCGTGACGTCGATGGTGTCCACCGCCCACAGCGGGCCGAAGTACGATACGACGACGAACGCGATCGACGCCACCAGGGCGGCGAGGATCGCGAACTTTCCCTTGCGACCGATGCGGGGCTCGCGCGCCGTCGACCTGCTTGATCCCCGAGTGCCGGACGCACCCCGACTACCCGACGTGCGAGTTCGCGTCGAGCGCTGCGCGCCCACACGTCTCGGTGTCGCCGCGGGGCGAGTACGACCGCTTCCGCGTGAAGTCATCTCTCTCGACCCGCTCAGCGCCGCGCCGGCGTCGAGCGGAGGGCGTCCAGGATCTGGCTCCCGAGCATCGTCACGTCGCCCGCGCCCATCGTCACCACGATGTCGCCGGAGACGCACAGCCCCGCCACCTGACGAGGCGCTGCGGACAGATCCGGTTGGTAGTGAACGGGTTTGGTGACCGACCGGGCGACGGTGGCGCCGCTGATCCCCGGTACCGGATCCTCGCGGGCGCCGTACACGTCGAGGACGACGACCTCGTCCGCGAGATCGAGTGCCGCGGCGAACTGATCCGCGAACGTCGCGGTGCGGGAGTACAGATGCGGCTGGAACACGACGATCACGCGGCCCGGCGTCGCCGTGTCGGCGGTGCGGACCAGATCGGCGGCAGCACCGAGAACGGCGCGAACCTCCGTCGGGTGGTGGGCGTAGTCGTCGAACACGCGGACGCCGCGTTCGCGTCCTTGCAGCTGGAAGCGTCGGTGAACGCCCGCGAATCCGGCGAGACCCTCGACGATCTCGTCGACACCGGCGCCCGTCTCGCGAGCTGCGACGACAGCCGCCATCGCGTTGAGGGCCATGTGCCGCCCGGGGACACCGAGACGGACCGTGCGTGCCCGCTCCTCCCCCGCCAAGCGGAACTGCACGACACCGCCCGTGTCCTCCGGGGACCACCCCAGCAGCTCGGCCGCCGTCTCGACGCCCTCGATACCGGCGTCGTCCGAGCCGTACCCCAGGACGCGGACACCCTCGGGCGCACGCTGGGCGACGCGGCGGGCGAGTTCCCGCGACCCGGGATCGTCCGTGCACACCACCAGGGCGCCGCCGGGAGACAATCGCGCCGCGAAGTCGTCGAAGACCTGCACGTACGCGTCCTCGCTACCGAAGTAGTCGAGATGATCCGCCTCCACGTTGGTCACGACGATCAGATCGGGGTCGTACTGCAGGAGTGACCCGTCGCTCTCGTCCGCCTCGGCCACGAAGACCTCGCCGGTGCCGTGGTGCGAGTTGGTGCCGGCCTCGTTGAGTTCGCCGCCGACGGCGAACGACGGGTCCGCTCCACAGTGCTGCAGAGCGACGACGAGCATCGACGTCGTCGAGGTCTTCCCGTGCGTACCCGAGACGAGCACGGTGCGGAATCCGCGCATCAAGGACGCGAGCACAGCAGGCCTGAGCAGAACGGGCACGCCGCGATCCGCCGCCTCGACGAGTTCCGGGTTGGTCTTGGGGATGGCGGCATGCGTGGTGACGAGTGCTGTGGGGCCGCCGTCGAGCATGTCGAGAGCCGACGCGTCGTGACCGATGCGGATCAGAGCACCGCGAGCGCGCAGAGCCTTGACGCCGCGGCTCTCCTTCGCATCGGAACCGGACACCTGACCCCCACGGGACAGCAGGATGCGGGCGATCCCGGACATTCCCGCTCCGCCGATGCCCACCATGTGGACGCGCTGCAGTTCGGGAGGAAGGGTCGGATCGACCGAGGAGGTACTCATCGGTCGCCTCCGCCCCGTGCGATGTCCAGGACGATGCGCGCGACGTGTGCCGCCGCGCCGCGATGCCCCGCACCGGCGGCAGCCGCGCTCATAGAGTCCAGCCGTGCGGGATCGGTCAGCAGTGCCACCACATCGGACGACACGAAGTCCGGTGTGAGATCGGCATCGGCGATCACGACGCCGCCCCCGGCCGCGACGACCGGGCCCGCGTTGAGCTCTTGTTCCCCGTTGCCATGAGGCAAGGGTACGTAGAAGGCGGGCAAACCGACTGCCGAGACCTCTGCGACGGTCATGGCGCCCGACCGGCACACGACGGCGTCCGCCGCGGCGTACGCCAGATCCATCCGCGTCAGGTACGGGACGGCCACGTACGGCGCAGGTGCCACCGAGCCGTCGTCCGACGGTGTAGGCAGGTCGAGCGTGTTCTTCGGTCCGTGCGCATGCAGCACGGACACACCTGCCGCGCGCAGAGCGGCCGCGGCTCCGGATACCGCGAGGTTCAGAGATCGCGCACCCTGGGATCCGCCGAACACGAGAAGAACGGGGCCGTCCTTGGGCAGACCGAAATGCGCGCGGGCCTCCGCGCGCAGGCCGGCGCGATCGAGATCGGTGATCGTGGGCCGGACCGGGATACCGACGACCTCCGCATCGCTGCGCCCACGCCCATGGATTCCCGACCCGTCGACGGCGGCCAGGACGCGCGTCGCGAGACGCGCTCCGACCTTGTTGGCGATGCCGGCGCGCGCATTGGCCTCGTGCACGACGATCGGCACCGAGCCTCGCGCGGCGAGATAGGCCGGAAGCGCGACGTACCCACCGAAGCCGACCACGACATCCGCGTCGACCTCGCGCAAGACCTTGCGTGTCTCGCGCACCGAGCGCACGACTTTCGCGGGCAGACCCAGCAACGCGCCGGTCAGCTTGCGCGGCAACGGAACCGGCGGGATCAGCGCGAGTGGGTAACCGCGTGCGGGAACGAGAGTGGTCTCGAGTCCACGCTCGGTACCCAGGGCCGTCACCCGCACCGACGGGTCCAGCTCCCGCAGGGCATCCGCCACCGCGAGAGCTGGTTCGATGTGTCCGGCCGTGCCGCCGCCGGCGACGACGACGGACACGCCGGAAGAACTTGTCACCGGTCGTATCTCCGTTCTCGGGGTGGGGTGCGGCGAGGACTCTGCCGGCCTCGCTCCGCCCTCGGGGCCTGATGTGGTGCGCCGCGCCGCGGCTGCTGGTGCTCGGCGCGTCCCGACATCCGTTGTGGCGCTGCGCGACGCGCGTCTTGCGGGGGAATCGCCCGGCGACGCGGCGGCGCGGCGACAGCGCCCCGCCCGCGAGCCTGCGACGACCGGGCCGGCGAATACACCTCTGGCACCGGCAGTCTCAGCAACCGCCCGAACCTTCCGTCGCGACCGGATGCCAGGGCCGCCACCGCTTCGGGTTCGTGCCGGGAGATGTTCGCGAGAAGTCCGAGCACCAGAAGTGTGATGGCCGTGGACGTTCCACCTGCCGACACCAGGGGCAACTGGAGGCCGGTGACGGGAAGCAGTCCGACGACGTAGCCGATGTTGATCGCGGCCTGCGCCAGGATCCACACGGTGAAGGTCGCGACGAGGATCTTCATGAACGGATCGGGAACCCGTGCGGCGATACGCAAGCCCGTGAAGACCAGGATGCCGAACAGTCCGATGACGGCGACGCAGCCCACCAGACCGAGTTCCTCACCGATGATGGCGAAGATGAAGTCGTTGTGCGCGTTCGGAAGGTAGCTCCACTTGGCCCGACTCTGACCGAGGCCGAGTCCGAACATCCCGCCGTCCGCGAGCGAGTAGAGAGCCTGACGCGACTGGTAGCCGATGCCCTGCGGGTCACTGCCGGGGTTCAGCCAGTTCTGGATGCGAGCCGATCGGTATCCGGCGGTCATGGCAAGGGTGGCGGCGGCGAGGAAGAGCCCACCGACGACGGAGCCGAACACCTTGACCGGCAGGCCGGCGAACCACAGCAGCGCCATCAGGATGATGCCGAGCGCAACCGTGGTTCCGAGGTCCGGCTGCAGCACGATGAGTCCGAACACGACCATCGCGGCAGGAACCAGCGGAATCAGAAGTTCCTTCAGCCCCGCTCGTTCGGCTCGTCTCGATGCGAGCAGGTGCGCACCCCACACCGCGAACGTCACTTTGGCGATCTCGGACGGCTGCAGGCCGACCCCGCCGATGGTGAACCACCCGCGAGTTCCCTGGGCGACCGTGCCGATACCGGGGATGAGCACCAGGACCAACATCACGATCGAGATCACGAACAGCGGCAGTGACAGCTTGCGCACCAGGCGGATCGGGACCCGCAGCGCGAACACGAACATCACGAGCCCGACCACGGTGAAGATCGCCTGGCGCGTGAACATCGTGTACGCCGATCCGTCCTCGGCGTACGCCTCGACGGACGACGCGGAGAGCACCATGACCAGTCCGAGCGTGGTGAGCAGCGCGGCAACGGTGATGATCAGGTGGAATGACGCGAGAGGACGATCGATCCACGTCTCGAACTTCGCTCGAACCGGGCGACGACCGGTCGTCCGCTCGGGACGTGTCGCGCCGAGGGGTCCGGGCGCGATGGGACCACCCGCGCGCGACGGTGGTGTCGTGGCGGTTCCGCGAGCCTGCGTCATGCCGGTCGACCCCCGAGGTCTCCCTCTGTGAGAGCGAGCGCGGCCGCCGCGAAGCTGTCCCCGCGGTGCCCGTAGTCGCGGAACTGGTCGAAGGAGGCGGTGGACGGAGCCAGCAGCACGGTCGTGCCGGACTCGGCTCGGCGAGCGGCCGCACGGACCGCCTTCGTCATCACTTCGTCACCGTCAGTCACATCAGTCGCATCGGCCACTTCAGCATCGTCTCCCGGCGGCACCCGAACGACGGGCACATCCGGGGCGTGTCGCGCGAGTGCTGACGCGATCCGGTCCCCGTCCTGGCCGAACACTACGGCGGCGACCAATCGGGACCGGATCTCCGAGATCAGATCGTCCACCTCGGCGCCCTTGAGCATCCCGCCCGCAAGCCACACGACACGATCGTGCGCCAGGATCGACGACCGGGCCGCGTGCGGATTGGTGGCCTTCGAATCGTCGACGAACCGCACGCCGGCCAAGGTCCGCACCGTGGCGGCACGGTGCGGACCGACGCGGAAGGCTCGCAGGCCGGCGTCGACCGCAGCCGGAGAGACGCCGATCGCCCGAGTCAGAGCCGACGCGGCCAACGCGTCCTGCAACCCGGCGGGGCCGGGCGGCTCGATGATCGAGATGTCCACCAGCGAGACGTAGTCACCGAACGCGCGATCGACGATCGCGCCGTCGATCACCCCGACGTCCCCGTCGTCCGGCTCACCGGCCGTGAAACCGACCGTCGTCTCCGCGGTCGAACGATCGCGCAGAGACGCCGCTACCGCGTCGTCGAGACCGACCACGGCGATGTCTCCGCGCAGCGCCTGCAATTTCGCCTGGACGTAGGCGTCCATGCCTCCGTGCCAGTCGAGGTGATCCTCGGCGATGTTGAGCACCACGCCGGCCGCAGGTTGCACCGACGGCGCCCAGAAGAGTTGGAACGACGACAGTTCGACCGCGAGCACATCCACGCGTGGTTCGCGGCGGAGCGCGTCCATCACCGGGACGCCGATGTTCCCGCAGGCGGCGGACGACAGGTTCGCGGCCTCGAGAACCGACTCCACCATCGACGTGGTGGTGGTCTTGCCGTTGGTGCCGGTCACCACCAACCATTGTCGAGCCGGTCCGTAGACCTCGGCGCGGTCGATCCGCCACGAGAACTCGATGTCGCCCCAGACCGGCACGCCGACGGTCAGCGCAGTGGTGAGCAGCGGCGAGTCGGGCCGGAAGCCGGGGCTGGTGACGACCAGGGCGTACTCGGCGACGGCGTCGCGATCCGTCGCCACGGAATCCATGTGCACCGTGTCCACACCGAGCTCGGCACACGTCTCCAACGACGACACGTCGGAATCGGTGACCGTGACCAGGGCGCCCACGTCGTGCAGGGCCGGAACGACCGCTCGACCGGACACCCGGCCGCCGGCGACGAGCACGCGTCGCCCCTGCAGGTCGAGCGGAGATCCGAGCGGGGCGCGAGGTTCCTCCGTGACCACGTCAGTCACCGATCGCCGAGAGGTATTCGCTGTAGAAGAGCGCCAGGCCCACCGCGGACGAGATGGCCGCCAGCAACCAGAACCGGATGATGACCGTCGTCTCGGCCCACCCTCCTAGTTCGAAGTGGTGGTGGAACGGGGCCATCCGGAACACCCGTCGACGGCTCGACCGGAACACCGCCACCTGGATGACGACGGACGCGGCCTCGGCCACGAACAGCGCGCCGATGACGACCATCAGCAACTCGGTGCGCGTCACGATCGACAGCCCGGCCAGCAGACCGCCGAGTGCCAGCGACCCGGTGTCCCCCATGAAGATCTTCGCTGGAGCGGCGTTCCACCAGAGGAATCCGATGCACGCTCCCGCCGCGGCCGCACAGATCAGGGCCAGGTCGAGCGGATCGCGCACGTCGTAGCAACCGGGGCCCGGCTCGGTGGTGCACGACTGGCGGTACTGCCAGAACGTGATGACCGTGTACGCGCCGAGCACCAGGGTCATCGATCCTGCTGCGAGGCCGTCGAGACCGTCCGTCAGGTTGACGGCGTTGGACCAGGCGCTGACCAGCAGGTAGCAGAACAGGATGAAGACGACTCCGCCCATGGACACCGTCGCGATGTCACGCACGTAGCTCAGTTGGACGCTGCCCGGCGTCAGACCGCCCGCACCGTTGAACTGCAAGGCCAGCACACCGAAGATGACGGCCGCGATCAGCTGGCCCACCAGCTTCGCCGTCTTGTTCAGCCCCAGGTTGCGCTGCTTGCGGATCTTGATGAAGTCGTCGAGAAACCCGACCACGCCCAGAACCGTCGTCAAGCCGAGGACCAGGAGCGCGGAGACGGACGGGCCGTCCGCGTCGTACCCGACGCCGATGAGGTGCGACCCCCAGTAGCCGGCCCACAGACCGGCGAGGATCGCCACACCGCCCATGGTGGGCGTGCCCCGCTTCGACTGGTGGCTCGCCGGACCCTCGACGCGGATCTCCTGACCGAATCCTTGTTTGGAGAACGCCTTGATCAGGACGGGTGTCAGCAGGATGGCGACCGCGAGCGCGATCCCTCCCGCGAACAGAATCTGTCTCACCGAGTCTCCCCCTGCTCGTCGAGCAACGCTTCCGCGACGGTCCACAGGCCGATCGACCGGGACGCCTTCACCAACACCAGATCGCCCGGGAGAATCTCTTCCCGCAGCAGCTCGATCGCCGCGGCCGGGTCGTCGACGAGGTAGGCCTCGTCGCCCCAGGACCCTTCCATCACCGCCCCCTGATACATGCCGTGGGAGGGTCGGCCGGTCCCGACGACGATGATCTTGCTGACGGCCAGTCGCACGGCGAGCCGGCCGATGCGATCGTGTTCGATGACGGAATCGTCGCCCAACTCCCCCATCTCTCCCAGCACGGCCCACGACCGCCGACCGCCGTCACGGCCACTGCGCGCCATGGTGACCAGAGCCTTCAGCGCGGCGCGGACGGAGTCGGGATTGGCGTTGTACGAGTCGTTGACGACGGTGACTCCGTCGGCCCGGGTACGGACATCCATCCGCCGTGCGGACGCGGCCTCGGCACCGGACAGCGCCGCGGCGATCGTCTCGACGTCCATGCCGCATTCGAGTCCCACCGCGGCGGCCGCGAGCGCGTTCCCCACCTGATGTTCCCCGTGCACCAGCAGGGACACCGGCGCCGATCCCGACGGCGTGACCATCGTGAAGGACGCGCGAGCGGTGTCGTCGAGAACGATGTCCCGCGCATGGACGTCGGCACCCTCGTTCTGGCCGTACGTCACCACCCGTGCCGTCGTCTTCGACGCCATCGCGGCGACGAGAGGGTCGTCCAGGTTCAGGACGGCGACGCCACCGGCTTCGTCGGCCGGAAGTGCTTGCACCAGTTCCGCTTTCGCTTCGGCGATGATCTCACGCGAGCCGAATTCACCCAGATGTGCCGTGCCGACGTTCAGCTCGACGCCGATACGGGGCGGCGCGATCGCGGCGAGCTCCGCGATGTGCCCCCGGCCGCGCGCGGACAGTTCGAGAACGAGGAACTTCGTCGACGCGTCGGCACGCAGCGCGGTCCACGGATGGCCCAGCTCGTTGTTGAACGATCCAGGAGGAGCGACCACCGATCCTGCGCGCTCGAGTACCGCGCGGATCAGGTCCTTCGTCGAGGTCTTGCCCGACGAACCGGTCACCCCCACGACCGTGAGTCCGCCGGCCACCAGGTCGGCGACGGACGCTCGCGCGAGCGTCGCCAAGGCCGCGAGAACGGCCGGTCCCGGACCGTCGGCGTGCTCGACCACGATGGCCGGCACTCCGACCGGACGCCCCGCGAGGACCGCGACGGCTCCGGCTGCGATCGCTCCGGCCGCGTGCTCGTGTCCGTCCACGCGCTCCCCCGGCAATGCGAGGAACAGCCCACCCGGGGTCATCTTGCGGGAGTCGAACTCGACTCCCGCCGTCACCTCGGCGGTGGGATCGGGTACGTCGTGCAGCGTTCCGCCCACGATCTCCGCGATGGCGGCCAAGGACAGTCGGATCACATCGAGCCTCTCAATCGTTCTATGGCCTCGGCGAGCACCAGTCGATCGTCGAACGGGTGCTTGGTTCCGCCCACGTCCTGGCCCACCTCGTGACCCTTGCCGGCCACGAGCACCACGTCACCGGGGCGTGCCCACCGAACAGCGGCATCGATCGCGTCGTCACGCGGGGAGATCTCGCGGACCTCTCCGCTCCGATCGCCGGGCACCTCGTCGGCCCCGCGCCGGATGGCGGTGCGGATGGCGGCGGGATCCTCGGAGCGGGGATTGTCGTCCGTGATGATCACCAGGTCGGCGGCAGTTGCCGCGGACCTGCCCATGATCGGTCGCTTCTCCGCATCACGATCGCCGCCCGCGCCGACGACCACGGCGATCCGGCCGTCCGTCGAGGCCCGCAACGTGGAGAGGACTGCATCCAGGGCGGCCGGCTTGTGTGCATAGTCGACGACGGCGAGGAACGACTGACCGCGCTCGACCCGCTGCATCCGTCCCGGCACGTCGACAGTGGCCATCGCGTCGAACGCGTTCGCGGGATCGACACCCACCTCGGCGCAGACGGCCGCGGCGAGTACGGCATTGGCGACGTTGTACCGGCCGGGGATGCGCAAGCGCGCGGACAGCACCTCGTCTCCGTGGGACACCTCGAAAGTCTGCGTTCCGTCCGATCCGGGAGCCCACGCGCCGACCGTCCACGACCCCGCGGCGCCGCTCCCGTCCGTCGAGACCGTCACGGGTGCGGCGGTCGCGGACGCGATGTCCGCCATCCGCCGGCCCCACTGATCGTCGATACACACGACCGCCCGCGCCGCGCGGACCGCTGAGTCCGGGGCAAACAGTCGAGCCTTCGCCGCGAAGTAGTCCTCGAAGGTGTGGTGGAAGTCGAGATGATCCTGCGACAGGTTGGTGAACGCGCCCACCGCGAAGCTCGTGCCGTCGACACGTCCCAACGACAACGCGTGCGACGACACCTCCATGACCACGGTGTCCACACCCTGCTCGTACATCGCGGCGAACATCGCGTGCAGATTCGGAGCCTCGGGCGTCGTCAACGCGGACGGAACGGGCTCGGTGCCGATGCGGGTCTCGATGGTTCCGATCAATCCGGGAGTGCGCCCGCCGGCCCGTAGCGCAGCCTCCACCAGATAGGAGGTGGTGGTCTTGCCCGAGGTGCCGGTGATCCCGATGACCGTCATCTTCGACGACGGCGAATCGTAGACGGCCGCCGACAGCGCGCCGAGAACGTCGCGGGGACGTGGGTGCACGAGGACGGCGACTCCGTCGGGCACGCCGTCGGTACTCATCAGAGCCAGACCCTCGTCGTCCGTCACGACAGCGACTGCACCGCGGGAGAGGGCGTCGGCGGCGAAGGTGGCCCCGTGCGAGCGCGCACCCGGCAGGGCCGCGAACACGTCTCCGGCCACGATGTTCTGCGCACGGAGCTCGATGCCCGTCACCCGCACGTCGTCCGACGACTCCTCGAGCGCGCCTCCGCGGAGGATGCCCCGGCGAAGACCTACGGCGCGTGCCAGATCGCTCGCCGACGTGACCGGAGGCCGCTGCGGGCGGAGGGACGTGCTGGGCACTTCGATGACGCTCCTCGTGTGGATCGGGACCCGGTGTCCGGTCGGGCAGGAAATTCGGACATGCGGCTGTGACACGGTCGAGTAGACGACGGACATGCCGACAGCCGACGCATCAGATTACCGGCGAGCCGACCCCGCGGCGGACGTGCCGTCGGCAAGAGGGTGTCGCGGCAGGTGAGCGCCGTGTCGCCGCGCTGTTGCGCGGCCTACTGGTCGGCCTGGAGAACCAGCCGTCGTCCCTCTGCGGACAGCGGAACCGCATCTCGCTGGAGCATCCAGGACGCGATCGTGTGGAAGAGCGGTGCAGCGGACTGTCCGCCCGAACCGTCGGAACTGCGGGTCGGCGCGTCGAGCATGATGCCGATCACGTAGCGAGGGTTGTCGGCCGGAGCGATACCGGCGAAGGTGATCCAGTAGCTCGAGTTGGAGTAGCACTTGCACTCCGGATCCACCTGCTGCGCGGTACCTGTCTTACCGCTGACCTGGTATCCCTCGATACCTGCCGCGACACCCGTGCCGCGTTGGTTGCCGGTGTCGCTCTGGGTGACGGCGCGGAACATGTCACGCACGGTCTTCGCCGTCTCCGGGCTGACCACCTGGACGCCGTCGGGCCGCGGCTCCTCGGTGCGCTGCCCGTCCGTTCCCACGGTCGCCGAGACGATGCGCGGCGGGATGCGGAGTCCGTCGTTGGCGATGGCCTGGTACATCCCGGTCATCTGCAGGAGGGTCATGGACAGACCCTGGCCGATGGGGAGGTTGGCGAACGTTCCGCCCGACCACTGGTCGCGGGCCGGAACGCTGCCGGCACTCTCGCCGGGAAGGCCGACGTCGGTGCGCTGGCCCAGACCGAACTTGTCCAGCATGTCGGCGTACCGATCCTCGCCGACACGTTGCGCGAGCATCAGGGTTCCGACGTTGGACGACTTACCGAAGACGCCGGTGGTCGTGTACGGCGCGACCCCGTGATCCCACGCGTCCTTGACGGTGGCGCCGGACATCGTGATGCTGCCCGGTACCTGCAGCACCTCGTCCGGGTTCGTCAGTCCTTCGTCGACGGCTGCTGCGGCGGTGATGATCTTGTTGACCGAGCCCGGTTCGAACGGGCTCGACACGGACAGATTGCCCATCTGGGCGGACGCGGAGTTGTTGCCGACGCCGATCGACGGATCGAACGTGCCGTCGTTGGCCATCGCCAGGACCTGCCCGGTCTGGGAGTCGAGAACGACGGCGGACGCGTTCTTCGCTCCGGAGAGGTCCTTGGCCTGCTGGACCTGCTGCTGCACGTAGTACTGGATGTCGCTGTCCAGCGTCAGCTCGACTGTCGACCCGTCGATGGCCGGCTGCTGGTCGCGCCAACTGCCGGGGATGACGGCGCCGTCGCTCCCTCGGTCGTAGGTGCGGGAACCGTCGGTTCCGGCCAGGACCGGATCCATCGAGTCCTCGAGACCGAGCAGGCCGTGTCCGTCCCATCCGGTCGCGCCGACGATGTTCGCGGCCAGGGCGCCACCCGGGTATTCACGGATGTCCTGCCGTTCCAGGCCTACCTCGGGGAACTTCTCGGTGATCTCCGCGGCAACGGCGGGATCGATGCTGCGCACCAGGTACTCGAAGGATGCGGAGCTGGTCATCTTCGAGATCAGATCGGACTCGGAGACCAGATCACCGAGGATGCCGTGGACACCTGCCGCGATCTCGCGGATCCGGACGTCCGGATCGGGAGCCGTGTCGTCCTTGGCACGAGCCTCTTCGAGCTGCACGCGGACGCGCTGGGGCTGGAACGTCAGCGCCTTCGCCTCCATCGTGAAGGAGATGGGATTGCCCTGACGGTCGGTGATCGACCCGCGCACCGCCGGGTCCACGACAGTCGTCGTCCGCTGGCTGGCCGACTGCGCCGACAACGTGGGTGCGTCGATGCCCTGGATCCACAGCAGCTGCAACGTGGCGACACCGAGCACCGCGAACATCGCGAAGCGTCCGTAGCGGAACCTGAAGTCGAACGTCTCGCTCTTCTTCGGCCCACGACGACGAGGAGGACCCGGGGGGCGCGGTCCGCCCGACCCGGGATCGCTGCGTCGACGCGGATCGTGCTGTGGGGAACGCATTCCGCGATCAGCGGGGCGATACGGTTGCCGCGTCGTCACCGGGCGCCTCCTGCGATGGGGACCTGCTGCTCGCCGTTGGCGGGCGCAGGTGTCGGAACGGGTTGCGCCGCAGTCGTCGTCGCTGCGGGCGGGGGCGTGGTGGTCGTCGGCGTGCTCGTGGCCGGGGGCGTGCTGGTGGCCGGGGTCGACGACGGAGTCGGAGTCGCCGACGCAGACGTGCCGCGAGTGACCGGTGTCAGCGCTTCCCCACCGGTCGCAGCGGGGGCACCCGGGCGGGACGCCATCGGCACACCCGGACCGCTCGGGGTCGCCGACGCGAAGTCGGGAGCGGGAGGACCCGATGCCGGCGCCGGGGTTCCGATCACCTGGACCATCCCGTCGGGCTGGACGACCAGTCGGGGAACGTCTTTCGTCGGGATCATGCCCTGCGCCGTCGCACGACGAGCCAGCTCCGGTGCCGACTGCGCGATTTCCAGATCGCGCTGCAGTGCCGCTGCCTGTTCGGTCAGCGACTGGTTCTCCGCGCGCCCGGCACTGAGCAGATACGAGTCCTCGGCCGCCCGCGTACTGAGCAGAAGGGTCGAGGCCAACCCGATCGCGAGCAGCCCCATGATCGTGGCCACGAACGGCACCCGTCCGGCGAGGGATCGCTGCGTCCGAGCAGCGCGCGGATCCGACTCGTGGGACATCGCACGCTGTCGGCGCTTGTCGTACGCGCGTCGTGCCGCGCCGGTGCGAGCCGGTGGGCGGGGTGTACGAACGGTCTCGAGCGAAGAGCCGACGTCGCGGCGACCGCCCGTTCCGGGTGTATCCACCGGAACACTCATGACGACCTCCTGGAAATGCGTTCGGCTGCACGGAGTCTCACCGGTGCAGCACGGGGGTTGTCGTCGATCTCGTCTTGCGGGGCCTTCTCGGCCCCGCGGGTGAGTACGCGGAATTCCGGTCCGCTGCCGGGCAGCTCCATCGGCAGACCGTCCGGGGTGGTCGACCGAGTGAGCGGCGTCAGTTCCTGCTTGACGACGCGGTCCTCGAGCGACTGGTAGGACATGAAGACGATGCGGCCGCCGATCACCAGCGACTCGAGTGCCGGCGTGATGGCGTCGCGAAGCGAGTCCAGCTCTTCGTTGACGGCGACCCGGAGTGCCTGGAACGTCCTCTTGGCCGGGTGTCCCCCGGTACGGCGGGTGGCGGCGGGAATGCTGGCGTAAAGGAGTTCCACCAGTGGGCCACTGGTGACGAACGGCTCGGTCTCGCGGCGGCGCACGATGGCCGAGGCGATCCTGCCGGCGAACCGCTCTTCGCCGTACGTGCTGAGGATGCGGGCGATCTCACCGTGTGTCGCGGTGTTGAGGATGTCCGCGGCGGTCCGGCCGGTGGTGGGATCCATCCGCATGTCGAGCGGGGCATCGACGGAGTAGGCGAATCCGCGCTCGGCCGAGTCGAGCTGCATGGACGACACTCCGAGGTCGAACAGGATCCCGTCGACACTGTCCTTCGCTGCGAGGCCGGCGGTGTCCAGGGCGTCCTCGATGCCGTCGTACGTGGTGGCGATCAGAGTGACGCGGTCACCGAATCGTGAGAGACGCTCCGCTGCCATGGCCAGTGCATCGGGATCGCGATCGAGACCGATCAGGCGAAGGCGCGGGTACGTGTCGAGGAAATGTTCGGCATGTCCGCCGAGTCCGAGAGTGGCGTCGATGTAGACGGGATCTCGATCGGTGTCGACGGCTGCACCGAACGCGGGACCGAGAAGTTCGTCGGCGCGGTGCAGTCGGACCGGTACGTGAGAGAAGCGGGAAGCGGATCGGGGTTCGTCCTCCGCCATCGTGGTGATCTCCCGCCTGGTTCGCATGTCGTGCTGTGTGACTGTGCCGGAGGTGGCGGGGAGTGCGTCGAGGTCTCTGTCCGACAGTGGAACCTGGCGTTGGGGAAGTACGTCAGGGTCCGACCGGTACTTGGCGTTGGGGAAGTACGTCAAGGCCCGGTTTCGGGCAGAGGCCACGCGGCACTCGCCGCCGGCCCGAAATCTGTTACGACATACGGGTTTACAACATTCCCATCAATGATTCATCGACAGCTTGCGAGAAATCTTCTTCATGCTCCTGCGAGTACCGCTCCCATGACGCGGCATCCCAGAGTTCGAGGTGATCCATCGAGCCGATGACGACGCAGTCCTTGGACAGCTTCGCGTACTCGCGATGCGAGGACCCGATGGTGATGCGACCCTGCGTGTCCGGCCGCTGCTCGTCGGTTCCGGCCGCCAGGTTGCGGATGTACGCGCGAGCCTGGGGGTTGGAACGAGAAGCCTTCGACAGCTTCTCCACCCGCTCCGCGAATACGTCACGGGGATAGATGGCCAAGCTGTAGTCCTGCCCTTTGCTCACCATCACTCCTCCCGCCAGGTCTTCGCGAAACTTCGCCGGCAGCGTCAG
>NZ_JXQS01000028.1:0-96584 GCF_000834565.1 Rhodococcus sp. MEB064 | reverse complement strand
CGATCATGATCACTCATCTCCCCGCACCCGCGCCGACATGTCTCACAACGATGCTGGCAAAGAGCGTGCAGAGTGCGCTGACCGCCGCGCGCAGCGCCCGGCGCAACAAGCAACCGGGCGCAGCGCCGCGGGCAGCGTCAGAACACCTGCCGGTACAGCTCCTCGATCTGCTGGGCGGTGGGGACGACCGGGTTGTTGTTCGGCGAACCCGAGGCCAAGGCCTGCTCGGCCATCAGCGGTACCAACGATTCCCACTTCTCGGCGTCGATGCCGTGCGAGCTGGGGGACGGCACTTCGACCGTCGCGCAGAGCTTCTCGATGTAGCTGACCAGCGCTGCCGAGGCCACGTCGTCGCTGTCGCCTTCATGCGCGGCACCGAGTTGCCGACCGCACTCGGCGTACCGCTCGGGGGCGCCGGGGATGGAAAAAGCGGTGATCGCGGGGAGCAGCATCGCATTCGACAAGCCGTGTGCGACATGGAAATGCCCGCCGATGGGTCGACTCATGCCGTGCACCAGGCAGACGCTGGCGTTGGAGAACGCCATGCCGGCCTGGGTGGATGCGGCCATCATCGCGGCGCGGGCCTCGGCGTCGTCCCCGTCGGTGTACGCGCGCACGAGGAACTTCCCGATGGTGCGCATCGCGTTCAGGGCCAGGGCGTCGGAAATCGGGTTGGCCTTCTTGCTGACGTACGCCTCGATCGCGTGGGTCAACGCGTCGACACCGGTGTCCGCGGTGAGGCGGGGAGGCATCGACATCGTCAATTCGGGGTCGACGACGGAGGCAATGGGGAGGAACGACAGGCCGGGGCACAGCATCTTCTCGTCCGACTCGCTGTCGGTGATGACCGTGAACTGCGTTGCCTCGGAGCCACTTCCGGCGGTGGTCGGGATGGCGATGATGGGCAGCGCCGGTCCGGTGTACGGGCCGGGCGCCTTGTAGTCGCGCATGACGCCGCCACCCTTGCTGAGCACCGACAGTGCCTTCGCGGTGTCCATGGGGCTGCCGCCGCCGAAGCCGATGACGGCGTCCGCGTCGTGCGCTGTGACCGCGGCGACGCCGGCGGTGAGGGAGTCGGTGGTGGGGTCGGGAACCGTCTCGGCGAACAGCGCGCCGGTCTTGCCGGCGGCCGCGATGATGCCCATGACGCGGTCCGCTGCACCCGTGCTGACCATGAACTTGTCGGTCACGAGAAGGGGGCGCTCGACGCCGAGGTCGGTGAGCACCTGCCCGAGGTCCTCGACGGCACCGGGTCCCATGCGCAGGAAGCGGGGAAAGGAAATGGATGTCGACATCGTCGTCGTGCTCCTTCTCGTGGTCGGTCGTGCGTGATGCGGAAATGCCGATGCCGCACCGACCCCCATACTGCGGGACGTCGGTGCGGCTCGGGTGGAGAGGTGGTCAGTCGTTCTCGGGGAACCCGAGGTTGATGCCGCCGTGGCTCGGGTCGAGCCAGCGGGAGGTGACGGCCTTGGCGCGGGTGAAGAAGTGCACGCCCTCGGTGCCGTGGGCGTGGGTGTCGCCGAAGAGGCTGTTCTTCCAGCCACCGAAGCTGTAGTACGCCATGGGAACCGGGATCGGCACGTTGATGCCGATCATGCCGACCTCGACCTCGTTCTGGAAGCGTCGAGCGGCGCCACCGTCGTTGGTGAAGATGGCGGTGCCGTTGCCGTAGGGGTTGTCGTTGATGAGCTGCAGGGCCTCGTCGTAGGTGTCGACGCGGACCACGGAGAGGACGGGTCCGAAGATCTCGTCGGTGTAGATGCTCATCTCGGGGGTGACGTGGTCGATGAGCGTCGGTCCGAGCCAGAAGCCCTCGTCTCCGCCGTCGGCCTTCACGGTGCGGCCGTCGACGACGATGGTGGCGCCGGATTCCTCGCCGGCGTCGACGTAGGAGGCGACCTTGTCGCGGTGCGCCTTGGTCACCAGCGGGCCCATGTCTGCGCCGCGGGTGCCGTCGCCGGTCTTGAGCGGGGTGGTGCGCTCGGCGATCTTGGCGACCAGCTCGTCCGCGATGTCGCCGACCGCGACGAGGGCGGAGATGGCCATGCAACGCTCACCGGCGGAGCCGAAGCCGGCGTTCACCATGGCGTCGGCGGCGAGGTCGAGATCGGCATCGGGAAGCACGATGGCGTGGTTCTTGGCGCCGCCGAGTGCCTGGACGCGCTTGCCGTGCGAGGTGCCGGTCGCGTAGACGTACTGCGCGATGGGGGTGGAGCCGACGAAGCTGATGGACTTGATGTTGCGGTTCTCGAGCAGCTCGTCGACGGCGGTCTTGTCGCCCTGGAGGACGTTGAAGACGCCGTCGGGCAAGCCCGCTTCCTTCCACAGCTCGGCGATCCAGATGCTCGCGGTGGGGTCCTTCTCGGACGGCTTGAGCACGACGGTGTTGCCGGCGGCGATGGCGATGGGGAAGAACCACATCGGGACCATGGCCGGGAAGTTGAAGGGGCTGATGATGCCGACGGGTCCGAGCGGCTGGCGCAGGGAGAAGACGTCGACTCCGGTCGAGGCGTTCTCGGTGAAGCCGCCCTTGAGCAGGTGCGGAATGCCGCAGGCGAATTCGACGACTTCCTGGCCGCGGCTGATCTCACCGAGCGCGTCGGAGAGGACCTTGCCGTGCTCGGCGGTGATGATCTCGGCGAGTTCGCCCTTCTTCGCGTTGAGCAGCTCGCGGAAGTTGAAGAGGATCGCGGTGCGCTTGGACAGCGAGGTGTCGCGCCAGGCGGGGAAGGCGGCGGTGGCCGAGTCGATGACGACGCGGGCATCCTCGACGGTGGCGAGGGCGAGCTCGCCGGTGACCTGACCGGTGGCCGGGTTGGTGACGGGGGAGGTCTTGTCCGAGGTGCCGGCGAACGGCTTGCCGTCCACCCAGTGCGTGATCGTGTTCACGTGAAAGTCCTTCGGTCGGTGCTGGCGTGTGACATGAGTCTCTATCGCATATTTGCCTCTGTCAAAGGCCAATGCCGCACTCTCGCGTGCAGAACTGCACGCGCTCGCCTACGCTCCGATCATGTTCTCCGCCGACCACCTGCGCTTCTTCCTTGAGGTCTCGCGTCACGGCCGCCTCAACGACGCCTCCCGCGTGCTCGGTGTCGATCACACGACCATCGGCCGCCGCATCACCAGTCTCGAGAAGGCGGCCGGTCACCGCCTGTTCGACCGGACCCCGTCCGGGTGGCGGCTGACCGAGGCGGGTCGCCGACTCGTCGCCTACGCGGAGACCGTCGAGTCGACTCTCATCGCCGCGTTCGAGGACCAGACGACGTCCGTCGGGTCGTTGACCGGTTCGGTACGCATCGCGGCGCCCGACGGGTTCGGCGCCTTCGTCCTGACACCACGGTTGACCAGACTCCGACGCGACCATCCGCACCTCGACGTCGAGCTGGTCACCGCCACCGAGCACGACGCGTTGTCGACACGCGGCTTCGACGTGGCCGTCACCCTCGAGAAGCCGTCACCACGCTTCGTGTCGTCGCGGAAGCTCGCGTCCTACGACCTGCGGCTCTATGCCTCGCGGTCCTACCTGGCGGACGCGCCGCCGCTGACAGAGCTCGCAGACCTGCGTCGTCACGTGGTGATCTGGTACGTCGACGCGCTGCTGGACGTGGTGCCCCTGCGCATTCTCGACGCGATGAACCTGGACGGGCGGCCGCAGTTCCAGACCAACAACATCACCGGTCAGTGGCTGGCGGCACGCAACGGTCTCGGAGTCGCACCGTTGCCCAACTACATCGGTGAGCCCGACGACGATCTGGTCTGTGTCCTGGAGAACGACTTCTCCGTCCGCCGTGACTACTGGACGGCGGTGCCGCGGGACCTCTCACGTCTGGCGCGGGTGAAAGCCGTCGACGACCTGCTGACGTGGATCGCCGACGACGTCCCGCACCTCTTCGCGCCCGGTCCCGAGGACTAGTGCGCGCGCTTCGGCAGCGCGAACACCAGCAGGAATGCCAGCACCGCGAACGCGGCGCTGACACCCATCGCATGGGCGGCGCTATCGGTGAACGCGGTACCGAGCGCCTCTTCGCCCGGGCCCATGACGTTCAGTGACCCGAACAGCACGCTGCCGATGATGGCGATGCCGACGGCGCTACCGACACGTTGCATCGTCGAGATGACACCACTCGCCGCGCCCGCGTCCTGCCTCTCCACGGTCGCGACGATGAACTGCGCGTTCGGTGCGATGAAGGCGCCGTTGCCCAGGCCCGCGATGAACAGGGGGAGCAGCAGCTTCCAGTTGGTCAACGCCGACGCATCGGTGAACAGCAGGACGAGCCATGCCCACACCAGGCCGATCGTGACCAGGGCGGTGCCGAGAACCAGCACGTTGCGGCCCAGCCGCTCGCTGAGCTTGTTCGACTGCGACGAGGAGATGATGCTGCCGATCGCGAACGGGATGGACACGACGCCCGACGCCAGCGCGGAGTTGCCCAGGCCGGTCTGCCACAGGATCGAGATGGTGAAGAAGATGGAGGTGAACGCCGCGAAGTAGACCAGCGCGAGGATGACACCACCGGTGAACGCCGGCCGGGTGAACAGGCGCGGCGGAACCAGTGGCGTGTGACCGGCCCGGGAGTACCGAACCTCCCAGGCTCCGAACAACCCGATCAGCACGATGCCGGCGACGAGGGTGACGTACGTCCATACCGGCCATCCGGTGTCCTGGCCCTCGATCAGCGGGACCAGCACGGCGACGAGACCGGCGGTGATCAAGGCCAGTCCGACCCAGTCGATGCCGCGAGAGGGCGCCTCCGGCGAGTCGATCTGGTCCTGGCGAGGCAGGATCTTCGCGGCGAGGATCAGGCCGATGATGCCGAACGGCAGATTGACCCAGAAGACCAGGCGCCATCCGGTCTCGCTGCCCGCAGCTTCGATGATGAGACCGCCGATGATCGGTCCGAGCGCAGAGGACACACCGATGACCGCACCCATGATGGCGAAGGCCTTGCCGCGCATCTGCGGCGGGAACAGCAACTGGATGTAGGCGGTGACGGCGGGGACGAAGATGCCGCCGGCCAGACCCTGCACGATGCGCGCCGCGACCAGCTGCAGATCGTTCTGAGCAAGACCACAGGCGAGGCTCGACACGGTGAACAGCGCCAAGCCGGCGAAGAACACCCACTTGTGCCCGATGCGGTCGCCGACGCGGCCGGCGGGAATGAGCGCCAGTCCGAACGCGAGGGCGTATCCCGAGATGATCCAGGACAGCGTCGCCTCGGATGCGCCGAGGCTGGTCCTGATGGTGGGGAGTGCGACGTTGACGATGGTCGTATCGAGCAGGGCGATGAACATGCCCATGAGCAGCACGATCAGCGACTGCCATGCGCGACGGCTGACCGCGGGGGCCGAACTCTCGGCCGATGTGGAGGTGGACACCCGGTGGAACCTTTCGCACAGGAAATGAACGGACGACCGTATTCGGTGGAGACCCGACTCTCGGACCGGTGAGAGGCGAAGTTCCCTACAGTTGTCGACACCGCGATTGCGCGGCACGCAGGGTTACGTTCCCCAGCGCTGCACTGTGCAATCACGGAACGCAGCTTCTTCGGCAGGGGGACACCATGGCTCTACACGCTTTCGGGGACGACGCACTGGGCATGCACGACGCGGTGGGGCTGGCGCGTGCGCTCCGCCTCGGGGAGGTGTCGCGGGACGAGGTGACGGCCGCTGCGCTCTCGCGCATCGAGAAAGTGTCCGAGTTGGACGCACTGGTGGGACCCGTCCTGGCCTCGCCGATGCACGGTGACGCGAGCGGACCCTTCGCCGGTGTCCCCACCGTGATCAAGGACAACAGCGACGTCCGCGGCCTGACGACCGGACAGGGATCCGAGATCATCCGTGCACGCCCCGCCGCGAAGCACGGCCCGGTGGCGCGCGAGATGCAGTCGATGGGCTTCGGCATCCTGGCCAAGACCACGCTGCCCGAGTTCGGACTCAGCGCCTCCACCGAATTCCCGACGCGCTCTCCGACCCGCAACCCGTGGAACACCGACTACTCGACGGGGGCGTCGTCCGGTGGCTCCGCTGCGTTGGTCGCCGCGGGCGCGGTGCCGCTGGCACACGGCAACGACGGGGGAGGGTCCATCCGCATCCCGGCGGCGTGCGCAGGCCTGGTCGGGCTGAAGCCGTCCAGGGGACGCTTCGTGTTGCCGGCCCTCGAGAAGCTGCTGCCCGTCGCCATCGTGTCGGAAGGGGTCCTGACGCGCAGTGTCCGCGACACCGCCGCATTCTGGGCGCATGCGGATCGCTCGAGCTCACGGTCGCTGCGTCCCATCGGCACCGTGACCGGTCCGTCGGCGCGGCGGCTTCGCATCGGCGTCGTCAGGCAGTCGCCGGCGGGTGGGAGTACGGACGCGGACACTCTGGCTGCCGTCGACGGAGCGGTGGCTCTGCTCGAACGGCTCGGCCACGGCGTGGACGCCATCGACGTGGTGCCGATCGATCAGCGGTTCCCGGAGGACTTCGTCGAGTACTGGTCGTTCCTCGCCTACGTCCTGCAGAAGTCGACCCCGCGAATCGACGGGCGGACGCAACGCGACTTCGACTCGCTGACAGTCGGTTTG
This sequence comes from Rhodococcus sp. MEB064, assembly GCF_000834565.1. NCBI lineage: Bacteria > Bacillati > Actinomycetota > Actinomycetes > Mycobacteriales > Nocardiaceae > Rhodococcus > Rhodococcus sp. MEB064. The sequence continues at coordinate 90,018 of NZ_JXQS01000028.1, read as the reverse complement.
GCCGGTCGCTTCCGCGCGACGCGGCTACCGGGCGTCGTGCGCAGGCTGCGGGCGGCCGCAGCCGACTACGCGTCGATGTTCGAGAGAGTCGACGTGGTGATGTCCCCGGTCCTGGGCCATGCGACTCCGGAGCTCGGATTCCTCTCTCCCCATGTGCCGTTCGACGAGTACCTCGCCCGGCTCACCAGCTATGCGGCGTTCACACCGCTGCACAATGTGACGGGATCACCGGCGATCTCGCTGCCACTCGCCCAGTCCTCGGTGGGCACACCGCTCGGCGTCATGTTCTCCGGACCGCGCGGAGACGAGCGCACGCTGCTGCAGCTGGCGTTCGAACTGGAAGATGCTGCGCCGTGGCGGTCGATCGTCTCCTGATCAAGTTGTTCGCCCGATTCCGTTGTTCCCGTAGCCGATAGGGGCTCGGGTGCATAGTGTTCGGGCCGGAGCTACCAGGGCTCCGGTTCGCCCATCGAAGGAGCAGACATGTCGGTTGGACTCACGGTCGTGGACGTCCTGACCCGCATCTCGTACCTGTTCCGCGGCTGGGGTTTCTGACCCCCGCCCCGTAAGCGGGGGAGCGCGTCAGGCCTTCGGGTTCGGGATGTTCTGCAGTCGCACCTGACCGCGGGCGATGTCCTTGCCCGACTCGGTGGAGGTGATGACCACCTGCCACAGCTGCTGAACTCGGCCCTGCTGCAACGGGATCGCGACGACGTCGACGCGTCCCTCGGTCATCGATCGCAGGAAGTCGGTGGCGTTGTGCACGCCGACGGCGAACTGGCCGCGATCCGCTACGGCCACACTGGCGCCGATGCTGGCGACGGATTCCACCGCGGAGGCGTAGACACCGCCGTGAACGACGCCCCAGGGTGTGTGGTGGTCGGCGGTCAGGTCGATGTGCCCGCGCACCTCCGTGCCCGTCGCCACCGTCACCTGCAGACCCGCCGCAGCGGTGAACACGGTATCGGCGAAGTTCTGCAGATCGGTCATGGCGAATGCTCCGTACGGCTGGGCGAGGGGAAACCTGTCGGCCTCACTGTAGAGAAGATCAGGACCGGGTGACGTGCGCTCCGAACACGATCGACGCATCGCCGAGTGCGACGCTGACCGTGGGTGTGCGGCCGTCGAGGTAGCCGAGCGGGCCGTCCGGGGCGAACGTCCACGAGGTCTTCAGTGATCGCACCGTCGGGTAGATGTTGTTGCGGGAGATGACTGTTCGGCCGTCGAGGTGCTGCGCGGTGGTCAGCGGGATGCGCGGCGTGCCGGGGAGCCGCAGTCTGCCGACGTGCGCGTCCAGCGAGGCGACGGGTGCACCGTCCGAGGTCATCGACGCCGTGACGCGGTCACCGCTGGTGGTGCGTCGGAAAGCGCCGAGGTGTTTGGGGATGGACCAGAGTTCGCGGCCGCCCGTGCGTGACTGCGGGCTGTCGACCCAGATGTGGGGGATGGTGGCCATCACGGCGGCGCCGCGGCGCACGAGCACCGACCCGATCAGTTCGTCGTAGCTGAGCACACCGCCGGAGGTGTAACGGACGAACGCTGCCGACGCGATGGCCTTCCCGCCGACGGTCACGAGCGTCGCGCCGGTCTCGGCGACCGCGGAGACGACGTCCTGAGGCAACTCGCGCACGGGGACCCGGTACGCCGACACCAGCAGCGTCCCGCCGAGGTACCAGGGCTCGGGCGGGTAGGACTCGCCGTCCTGGCCGGTGTGCCAATCCTGCCTCTGCATCGCCTCGGTCATGCGGACAGGGTAGCGGATACGTGGACGTCCGAGTATCTGTCGTGTGATCCCGCGTTACGATCGCCGGTGATGACTACCCCTCTGCTCGGCCTCGTCGGCGGCTACGTCGCCGACATCGCTCTCGGTGACCCGTCCCGACGTCACCCCGTCGCCGGTTTCGGCACCGTCGCCCTCGCCCTGGAGCGAAGGACGTACCGGGACAGCCGTCTCGCCGGCGCCCTGCACACCGGCATCCTGGTCGGAGGAGTAGTCGGCGCGTCCGTCGCGGTCGAGTCGCTTCTGCGGCCGCATCCGACCGCACGTGCCGCGGCCACCGCCGTCGTCGTGTGGTCGTGCCTCGGCGGAACCACCCTCGTGCGAACGGGTCACGCGATGGCCGACGCTCTCGATGCCAACGATCTTCCGGCCGCGCGCGCGATCATCCCGTCGTTGTGCGGCCGCGACCCCGCGTCGCTGGACGACGCCGGGGCCGCCCGCGCAGCGCTCGAATCCGTCGCGGAGAACACCTCCGACGCCACGACCGGCGTGCTGTTCTGGACCGCCGTGGCCGGTATTCCGGGCGCTGTCGCCTACCGGGCCGTCAACACGCTCGACGCGATGATCGGCTACCACTCACCGCGCTACGAGCGGTTCGGCTGGTTCGCCGCTCGTCTCGACGACGTCGTCAATCTGATTCCGGCCCGTCTCACCGGTGCGCTGACGGTGGCCGCGGCACCGACCGTCGGCGGATCGGTCACCGACGCCCTGACCGCGTGGCGTTCCGACGCGTCGAGCCACCCGAGCCCCAACGCCGGTGTCGCCGAATCGACGGCCGCCGGAGCGTTGGGGGTCCGCCTGGGCGGCGAGACCGCGTATCCGCACGGCGTCGAGCAGCGTCCGACTCTGGGCACCGGCCGCGAGCCGACCGTCGACGATCTGCGGCGCGCGGTGCGGCTGTCCGCGGTGGTTCAGGCGGGCGCGACGGCGGTGTCAGCGCTTGTCGCCGTAGCGATCCGTCATCACCGAGTCCGGCGTGGTCTGCGTCTTCTTCGATCGTCGTAGTCCGCGGCGCGACTGCAGCAGCGCGTCCAGTCCGTCGTCGTACTCGTCGGAATCCGTGGAGGGAGCGGTGACGGGCGTGTTCTCGACGGTGCCGGTCTTGTCGCGTCGACGCTCACGGAGTTCTGCGCGCACGAAGTAGGCGAGACCCAGAGGCGCCATCAGACCGAACGCCAGCCACTGCAATCCGTACGACAGGTACGGGCCGGCGTCGAGCTGGGGGAGTGCGATGACCCCGAGGCCGCCCGGCTGATCCTCGGCGAGCTGGACGTAGCCGTCGATGAGATCGGTGCCGGTCAACGGACCGACCTGCGCGGGAGTGATCGTGTAGACCTGCGGGATGCCGGGCCCCGACACCGCCGGCTTGTCCGGGACGGACGGCTCGGACGCCCGCAGGCGACCTTCGAGAGTGGTCTGCCCCGCGGGTGCCGGAGCGAAGGACGGGACGTCGATACCGGTGGTCGGCAGGACATATCCGCGGTTGACCAGGATCGTGGGTCCGACGTCGGTGACGAACGGGGTCAGCACCTCGAAGGCCGGCGTGTCGTCCACGCTGCGCAGCCGGACCACGACGTCCTTGCCGGATTCGTAGGTGCCCGTGAGTCGGACCCGTCGCCAGTCCTCGTCGGGTGCCACCGTGCGGTCGGCCACCAGGTCACCTGCGGCCACCGGGTCGGCATCGAAGGACCGGCTGATCTGATCGTTGCGTGCCGACGTCGTGGTGTTCTTGCCCAGCTGCCACGGCGCGAGAACCGTGAAGCAGAGGTAGGCGAACAGGATGACGACCGCCGCGAGTGCCAACCACCCGGGGCGAACGAGGAACGACAATCGGCGCACGACTACACAGCGTAGTCGTCAGCGGCGGGAGAGGTCCTCGAGCAGACCGGGCAGAGCCGCTTCGATCTGCTCCCGCACGGTCCCGAAGTCCGCCTCGGTGCCGTAGTACGGGTCGGCGACCGAGTCGGAATCGGCGTCGGGGTCGAAGGACCGCAACAGCGCCAGGCGGTCGGACGTGACCCCGAGCCTCCGCAGTTCGCGCTCGTGGGAGCGGTCCAGCGCGACCACCAGATCGGCGCCCAGGATCTCTTCGTCGACGGTGCGCGCACGGTGCGCGGACGGGTAACCGTGCGCTTCGAGCTCGGCCACGGCACGCGGATCCGCGGGGTCGCCGACGTGCCAGTCTCCGGTGCCGGCACTTGTCACCCGGACACGTCCGTCCAAGCCGGCGGCGACCAACGACTCGGCGACGATCTTCTCGGCCATCGGTGACCGGCAGATGTTGCCCGTGCAGACGAAGGTGACGTGCACGGGGGTCATGCGGCACTCGAGGTCAACGACGCCAGCAGGGCGATGAGATCCGCTGCCGACTCCACCGACCAGGTCGCGGCGGCGTGCTCCCCGGCCTGCCCGTAACCCCATGCGACGAGAACGACGGGGATGCCCCAGTGGCCCGCACCGAACACGTCGTGATCGCGATCTCCGACCATGACCACCGAGCCGGTGCCGCCGGCCGCGGTCTCACGGGCAGTGCGGCCCACCTGTTCGAGTGCCCTGGCCACGACGTCGGACTTTGCGCGCCGCGACCCGTCGTCGCTGGCGCCGGCGATGAACTCGAAGTATTTCGCCAGGTCGAAGTGCTCGAGGATGCGTCGCGCGAAGCGCTCGTTCTTGGACGTCGCGACGGCCATGGGGATGCCGGCGGCGCGCAGCGCCTCCAGCACCTCGACCACACCCTCGTACACGCTGTTCTCGGCCCAGCCCTGCCGGTCGTAGTACTCGGTGTACGCCTCGCGCGCCCGCTCGACCTGATCCTCGGACAGGCCCAACGACCGGAACGTGTCGATCATCGGAGGCCCGACGACGTGCGCGTGGACGTCCGCCCCCACCGGTGGGGTTCCGACGGTGGCCAGCGCGTGATCGAAACCGGCGAGGATGCCGGGCGCCGAGTCGGTCAGAGTTCCGTCCAGATCGAACAGGACGAGGTCGACTGCGGTGGCGGACATGGGCTCAGTATAGGAGCGCCTACAGTCGCCACCATGACCGACGACACCGGGCCTCACGATCTCCGGCATCACGGTGATGTCGAGGTGGACGCGGGAATGGACGACTTCGCCGTCAACGTCCGCGGGGACCGTCCGCCGGAGTGGTTGCGTCACAGACTCGTCGAGGCCGTCGACCGCCTCGCGTCGTATCCGTCGGCTGCCGAGGACCTCGAGGTGCGTCAGCGAGTGGCGCAGCGCCACAACAGAACTCCCGACGAAGTCCTGCTTCTCGCCGGAGCGGCAGAAGGTTTCGCGATGCTGCCGCGTCTGCGGTCCCGTCTGGCCGCCGTCGTCCACCCGTCGTTCACCGAGCCGGAGTTCGCGTTGCGCAGCGCCGACGTCCCCGTCCACCGGGTCGTGCTCTCCGCGCCCTACCGCCTGGCCGACGCGGACGTTCCCGGGGAGGCGGACCTGGTGGTGCTGGGCAACCCCACCAATCCCACCTCGGTCGCCCACCCCCGGGCCGACGTGCTGGCGTTGCGTCGCCCCGGCCGGATCGTCGTCGTCGACGAAGCGTTCGCCGACACGATGCCGGGTGAGCCCGAGTCGGTCGCCTCGATCACCGCACCGGACGTCGTCGTGCTGCGCAGCCTGACCAAGTCGTTCGCCCTCGCCGGGCTGCGGTGCGGGTACGTCCTCGCGAGCCCGGAGATCCTGGCGACGCTGAGTCACGGACGGGCGCACTGGCCGCTGGGCACTCTGCAGCTCGCCGCCATCGCCGCGTGCTGCGAACCCGCTGCCGTCGCGGCTGTCGAGGCCGACGCGTCGGTGCTCGCATCGGAACGGGAGTACATGATCGGCCGATTGCGGGGCCTCGGCGTCGACGTTCTGACACCCGCGTCCGCGTCGTTCCTGCTGGTGCGTGTCGACGGGGGAGCTGCCGTGCGGGAGCGGCTGCGCCGACGCGGCATCGCGGTGCGGCGGTGCGACACCTTTCCCGGCCTGACGTCGGACCATCTGCGCCTCGCCGTGCGCGGCAAGGATGCGGTGGATCGACTGGTCGCCGCATTGCGCGAGGTCGCCTGACGGCCGTGTCCTCCCGGCCACCTAGAGTCGAGGAATGTCCGACCTCCGCGCCGCTGAAGTCCCGACGCTGTCCGACGTCATCGCGGTGCTCGATGCCGCGTATCCGCCGCGGCTCGCGGAAGGGTGGGACTCCGTGGGGCTGGTGTGCGGCGATCCCGCGGACCCCGTCAGGGCCGTGTTCTTCGCCGTGGACGCCACCGAATCCGTGATCGACGAGGCTCTCGAGGCCGGTGCCGATCTGCTGGTCGTGCATCACCCGCTGCTGCTGCGCGGGGTCGACACGGTCGGTGCGCACACCCCGAAGGGCGCGCTGATCCACCGCCTAATCAAGGCCGGGTGCGCGCTGTTCACCGCGCACACCAATGCGGACTCCGCACAGCCCGGTGTGTCGGACGCTCTGGCCGCACTGCTGGGTCTCGAGAATCTGATGCCGCTCGAGGAGAAGCCGGCCGGCGGCGTCGACAAGTGGGGTGTGCACGTTCCCGTCGGCGACGCGTCCACCGTGCGCGAGGCCATGTTCGCCGCCGGGGCAGGAGCGATCGGGGACTACCGCGAGTGCAGTTGGAGCACCGAGGGAGTCGGCCAGTTCCGGCCGGTGGACGGTGCGCAGCCTGCCATCGGGACTGTCGGCACCGTCGAGTTCGTCGAGGAGTCGCGCCTCGAGATGGTGGCACCGCGCAGTGCGCGCGCCCGGGTCCTGGCCGCACTGCGAGCGGCCCACCCGTACGAGGAGCCGGCATTCGACGTCGTGGAGTCGGTCGACCTTCCCACCGGCTGCGGCCTGGGGCGCGTCGGCACGCTCGCGGATCCGATCACCCTGCGCGAGTTCACCTCACGCGTCGCCGACAGGTTGCCGGCCACCGCCTGGGGCATCCGTGCGGCCGGTGACCCCGACTCCACGGTCCGCACCGTGGCGGTGTGCGGAGGATCAGGCGATTCGATGCTCGACGCGGTCACCCGTGCCGGTGCCGACGTGTACGTGACGTCCGACCTTCGACACCACGTCGCCGACGAGCACCTGCGGGCCGGTGGACCCGCGCTGATCGACGTCGCGCACTGGGCGGGGGAGTTCCCGTGGTGTGCGCAGGCGCAGTCACTGCTGGACGAGAGGTTCGGCTCGGCCGCGGGCTGGCGCACGACCGTCGCGACGAGGCGGACCGACCCATGGACCATCGGGGCAGGTGCGGAGGCGCGCGCGCACCCGTCCGGTGCATAGTCGCCGTCGATACCGGGACGGGCCGGTGCTGGCGGTAGCGTGACACGCGTGAACGTCGACCCGAAGATCCAGCTGAAGCTTCTCGACCTGGCAGCCATGGACACCGAACTGGCCCAGCTCGCGCATCGTCGACGCACCTTGCCCGAGCAGATCGAGCTCGACGCACTCGAGCGCGAACGTCTCGACCGCAAGGACGCGGCGGTCGGTGTGCAGATCTCGCTCGACGATCTCGACCGCGACATCCGCAAGCTCGAAGGCGAAGTCGACGCGGTGCGTCGCCGCGAGGAGAAGGATCGCGCCGCGCTCGACTCCGGGTCCGCGCCGGCGAAGCAGCTCAGCGAACTGCAGCACGAACTGGCCAGCCTCGAGCGCCGCCGAGGAATCCTCGAGGACGAGCTGCTCGAGGTCATGGAACAGCGCGAGGCGTCGCAGGCCGACTACGAGCACGCCGGTGCGCGGCTGAGCCAGGCCGAGGATCAGATCATCGACGCGACGCGTCGTCGGGACGATGCACTCGCGGACGTCGACAAGTCGACGGAAACCCGGTCGGCGCAACGTGCCGAGCTCGCCGCCGGACTCCCGGACGACGTGTCCGCCGCCTACGAGAAGCAGCGCTCCCAGTCGGGGATCGGTGCGGCACTGCTGCGCGGTCGCCGGTGCGGCGCCTGCCGGATCGAACTGGACCGCGGGGAGATCTCCCGCATCGCCTCCACCCCTGCCGATGTGGTCGTGCGGTGCTCCGAGTGCAACACGATCCTGGTGCGCACCAACGAGTCCGGCCTTCCCTCCGGCAAGCCCGCCGGCTCGTGACCTCCGTCGTCGTCGAGGCCGACGGAGGGTCGCGCGGCAATCCGGGCCCCGCGGGGTACGGCGCCGTCGTCTGGGACTCCGCTCGCCGGAACGTGCTCGCGGAACGTCGTGAGCATCTGGGAGTGGCCACCAACAACGTGGCGGAATACCGCGGCCTCATCGCCGGCCTCGATGCCGCGCGGGAGATCGGCGCGACACGGGTGTCGGTGCGGATGGACTCGAAGCTGGTGGTCGAGCAGATGTCCGGACGCTGGAAGGTCAAGCACCCCGACATGATTCCGCTGCGCGCCCGCGCGGCCGACATCGCCGAGACCTTCGAGTACGTCGACTACACCTGGATCCCGCGCGCGGAGAACTCGCACGCGGACCGTCTGGCCAACCAGGCCATGGACGGCGAGGACTCGATGCTGACGGGCGGTGAGTCCGCGCCGGCGCCGGTCGCGGAACGTCCTCCGTGGCAGTCGGTGTCGGGCGCTGCGACGCGCACGGTGTTGCTCCGGCACGGGCAGACCGCACTGTCGGTGGACAAGCGGTACTCGGGCCGCGGCAACCCGGAACTGACCGAGCTGGGGCGCGCCCAGGCGGCGTCGGCGGCAGGTCGTATCGCTGTCCTGGGCGGCATCGACGCCATCGTGTCGTCTCCGCTGGGGCGGGCACGCGAGACTGCCGAGGCGGTGTCGCGGAGCACCGGCGTCGCGGTGACCACGCTGGACTCGCTGACGGAGACGGACTTCGGCTCGTGGGAGGGCCTGACGTTCCGTGAGGTGTCCGAGCGAGACCCGGACCTGCACGGCGAGTGGATGAGCGATACGTCGGTGCGGCCGCCCGGCGGCGAGAGCTTCGACGAGGTGCGCGAGCGCGTCCGCGGAGCGCGCGACAGCATCCTGCGCGACTACGCCGGGAAGACGGTCGTCGTCGTCTCGCACGTGACACCCATCAAGACGCTGCTCCAGTTCGGCCTCGATGTCGGGCCGTCGATCCTCTACCGCCTGCATCTCGACCTGGCGTCGATCAGCATCGTCGACTGGTTCGACGACGACGCCGCGTCCGTGCGCCTGGTCAACGACACGTCGTACCTGTGGGCGTGAGGAACGACAAGGGCCTGATCAGACCTGCAGTCCCACCCACAGTGCGACGGTGGCCGCGACGACGGTGATCGGTGTGGTCACCATGCCCACGATCGTGAAGGTGCGCAGGCTGGGCGGTTCGTTCTCCGCGCGAGCCACCCTGCGCCACAACATGATCGCGAGCGACCCCACGTAGGTGAGATTCGGTCCCAGGTTGACGCCGATGAGCATCGCGAGCAGTGCCGGAACCGGGACCGCGCCGGGCACGGAGGTGAGGGCGGCCAGCAGCAGCAGCGTCGCGGGCAGGTTGTTGAGGATGTTCGACGCGACCGCGGCGATGCCCGCGACGGCCAGGAGGGCGAGCAGGGTCGACGACGTCGGCAGAATGTCGGCCACCGCATCGCCCACAGGTCCCTGAGCGAGTCCCGCGACGACGACACCCAAGGCGAACACGAAGACGCAGAACCAGACGTCGAGCGCTCGGAGTATCGACACGGTGGTCGTGCGGCCGCGTCGCAGTGCCGGCACGGCGAGCACCAGCGCGGCCGCAGCCGCGACCCAGACGGGTTCGATGCCCAGTGACCCGATCACGGCGAAACCGATCAGAGCGCACGCGATCACGCCGAGCGCGAAGGTCGGGGTAGCGACGGTCGTCTCGGTGTCCTCGGCAACGTCGTCGAGTTCTTGCCGCAGATCCCGGCGGAACAGCCACCGGAACGCCAGGTACTCGAGTCCGATCGCGACGATCCACGGCGCCGCCATCAGGGCGGTGAAGTGCAGGAACGACAGGCCGGTCGCCGAGAACACCAGCAGGTTGGTCAGATTCGACACCGGCAGCAGCGTGGACGCCGAGTTCGACAGGTGAGCGACCGCGTACGACGACGGTCGCGCCGACATGCCGGCCCGCCGGGCCGCCGCCACGACCACCGGTGTCAGCAGGACCACGGTGGCGTCGAGGCTCAGGACCGCCGTCGTGAGCGACGCGGTGACGAAGACGAGCCCCAGCAGTCGGACCGGGGACGACCGCGCCCGGCGGTGGAGAACCGACGCGATCCAGGTGAACACACCATGAGCGTCGGCAAGATGGGCGAGAGCGAGGATGGCGGCCAGGAACGCGACGGTCGGTGCCAATTCGGCTGTCTCGTGCAGCGCGTCGGTGGTGGACACGACGCCGAGCGCGATGGCGAGGACGGCTGCCGGCACGGCCACGGCGGCCTCGGGCAGTCCGCGAGGCCGGACGATGGCGAAGATCAACACCGCAGCGACCAGCAGCGCGGCCACGACGGTCCGCGCGGTGGAATCGGTGATCACGCGAGGATCTTGCGCAGCGTACGGAGGTTGCGAGTGGTGGTGGTCGACTTGTACGACGGCCGCGAACTGGCCTTGCCGAGGACGCTGCCGAGCGTGTCGCCCTTGATCACTTCCCAGTACAGAACGTGGTGCGGACCGAGAGCGCATCGCTCGACGGACGCGTCGAGGGAGCTGCCGAGCGTCGCCAACTCGGCGGTGGATGCACCGTCCGTGGAGAACACGACGTAGGGGTGCCGCACCGACTCGTCGGTCTGCCACGGGTAGTTCTCGACGACCTCGGTGAGCTGGCCGACGGTGACGACCACGACCCATGCGTCGTATCCGAACGATGAGCGCAGCACGCCCTCGACGTCGGCGCGGACCACGGCCGGATCGGTGGTCGTCGCGGTGAGACGGACGTTGCCCGACGCGAGCACCGTGCGGACGTCGGTGTACCCGGCGCCGCCCAGAGCCGTCCTCAGATCGGCCATCCGGATCCGGATCCCTCCGACGTTGATGCCCCGCAGGAGGACGACGAATTCCATGGACGTGACTCTATGTCCACCCCCGCGAGCACGGCGAAAGTGTCGTGATCAGTGGCCGTTTCGCGGCATTTTCGGCGTACTCGCCGAGGTGTGGGGGCGAGGGTGGAGGTGTCGGAGCAAGGGTGGAGATAGGATGACCGCGCGGACGAGTTGGCCGGGCGGCCGCGGCACGGAGAACTGTCGACCTGGCGTCGTCAAGCTCCGAGCCGAGGAAAGTCCGGACTCCACAGAGCAGGGCGGTTGCCAACAGCAACCCGAGGTGACTCGCGGGACAGTGCCACAGAAAAGAGACCGCCGGTCCGTCCTCGGACGGGTCGGTCAGGGTGAAACGGTGCGGTAAGAGCGCACCAGCACCCCGGGTGACCGGGGTGGCTCGGTAAACCCCGCCCGGAGCAAGATCGAAGGTCGCACCACCGTTCGCGGAGGTGCGGCTGCGCAGGTGCTCGAGGGCTGCTCGCCCGAGCCTGCGGGTTGATCGCTCGAGGTACCCGGCGACGGTGTGCCCAGATGGATGGTCGCCACTCGGGACATGTTCCGAGTACAGGATCCGGCTTACACGCCGACTCGTCCGCACCCTCGACGGCTGATCGGACCCGGACTAGAACATATGTTCGAAGTCCTCTACAGTGGTTCACGGCGGGTCGGCGGTAGGAAACTACGGGAAGCGTCGACCCGCCGCCACGACAATGGCATCCGGCCCATGAACGACGAATGGCCTCTCCCGCGTGCGGGAAAGGCCATGACGTCGAGCGGGAGAATCAGATGGGGTTGATCACCAGAAGGGTGGCCCAGTAGTTCGCTGCGTCGGCTCCTACCAGGGGCAGGAGTTGATCGAACAGGATGGTCGACATGTCGTTCTCCAATCTGAGTGCATCTACAGGTGCACGTCCCCGTGCGTGTCGAGAGATATCGGAAATCATAGCGTTCGGATGGTCGCCGTCGGATATTCGGTCGGCGCGCCGAGTCGGAACGTGAAGTCTGTTCCTAGACGATCGATCTGGGGCACACTGTCGATCATGAGTGACGACGAGCAGTGGTACTTCCGCGTCAGTGACAAGGCAGTGGTGCAGGGCAAGGACGCCGGGGCGATGGACCGTATGGGTCCGTACCCGGATCGCGCGACCGCGGAACGCGCCCTCGAGATCGCGGCCGAGCGGAACAAGGCGGCGGACGACGCGGACGACTCCTGGTCTTCGTGAGTCCCTCCGTCTCCCGGAGGCTCCCGACCGTTCGTGCCGCAGGAGTCGACTTCTCGGGCGTCCGTGCAGAGTTCGACCTCCCGACCGACTATCCGTCCGACGCTGTGGCCGAGGCGGACTCTCGGCCGACTCGTCGAGACGCCACGGACCTCGAGTTCGTCACCATCGACCCGCCGGGGTCCATGGATCTCGACCAGGCGCTGGTCGTGGAACGGACCGCGTCGGGTTTCCGCCTGCTCTACGCCATCGCGGATGTCGCCGCCGTCGTGGTTCCGGGTAGCGCACTCGACGAGGAAGTGCGCCGGCGCGGCCAGACTCTGTATCTGCCCGACGACACGGTGCCGCTGCATCCTCGGTCGATGTCGGAGGACGCATCGTCGCTGCTCCCTGATCGTGTCCGGCCCGCCGCGCTGTGGACGATCGACACCGACGACAGTGGCGTCGCCACGTCGTGGGCCGTCGAGGCGGCCACCGTCCGTTCACGGCAACGCTTCACCTACGCCGAGGTCCAGCAGGCCGCCGACGACGGGACTCTGCACCCGTCGTTGACGGCGCTGCCGGATCTGGGGCGTGCCCGGCGCGCACTGGCGGTCTCGCGTGGAGCGATCGAACTGGCGCTACCGGAACAGGAAGTCGTGGCCGACGGCGACGGCTGGCGTGTGGACATCGCGCCGCGTGTCGACGCGGATGCGTGGAACGCCGAGATGTCGTTGCTGACGGGAATGTGCGCCGCGGCCATCATGATCGAGGCGCGGACGGGCATCCTGCGCACACTTCCGCCCCCCGCTCGGTCGGATATCGACGCGCTCCGAGCGGTCGTCCTGGCCCTCGGGCTGCCGTGGCCGGAGGGGTCGACCCCGGGGCAGGTCCTGGCATCGCTGGATCCGGCGGCTCCGTCCACCCTGGCGATCATGAGCGAAGCGACGACACTGCTCCGCGGCGCGGCCTACGTCGCGTTCGAGGGCGAGGTTCCGTCGCAGCCGAACCACTCGGGGATCGGTGGGCCGTACGCGCACGTGACGGCGCCGCTGCGCCGCCGCGTCGATCGCTACGGAACCGAGGTGTGCCTGTCGCATTGCGCAGGGGTGCCGGTTCCGGAGTGGGTGCGTGCCGAGTTCGCGGACCTGCCCGAGGCAATGAAGCGCAGCGACTCGGTGGCGTCCAAGGTGGACAGGGCGTGCATCGACCAGGTCGAGGCGCAGGTGTTGATCGGGCACGTCGGACAGTCGACCACCGCGGTGGTCCTGCGCGGGCGAACCGACAAGCGCCCCGCAGAGGTCTTCGTGCCCGAATACACGGTGATCGGTCCGTGCGACGGTGATCCGGCGGAGGGCACCACCGTCACGGTCGGCATCGGCCCCGTCGACGTGGCATCCCGGACCGTGAGGTTCGCGCTAGTTCGATAGAGCGGATGCGGTGCGCCGCAACTTCTTTAACGCGCGGGGGAGAGGTTCGAGCGCATCGCGGCCCGCGGCGGTCTCGTTCGCGTAGAGGACGCCGAAGGTGAACGTGTCCTCGCCGCGCTCCGCGGCGGACGCTGCCTCGAGCAGCAGGGTGTCGCGCGAGACGGCGCTGTCCTGGTGATCGCCCAGCACGGACTGCACCTTCTTGGCCGACGACGCCACTGCCGACGCTGTGCGATGGAAGCGGCCCGACGGGATCGCGGTGGACGCAGCCTCGGCGGCGTACCGGAGCTTCTTCGCCGCCTTGCGGATGTCGTGGACGGCCTCCTCGTGCTCGGCGCCGGTCAGCGACGATGCCCGTGCTTCCGCCTTCTCGACGGTGCGGAACTGCGCACGGAGAACCTTGCGGAACACCGAGGGGGCCTCGGCGTCGGACGGGCCGACGGTGGGTGCGGCGAGGAGTGCATCGAGGCCGTTCAACAGCGCGAAGTAGCGACGGCCGTCCAGCTCACGCACGATCTCCTCGTGGGCGAGCGCGTACAGCCGCTCCTGTGTGCCCACCAGGGACTCGACGATCGGCCCCCGCACAGGGCGGTCCTCGAGCGAGTCGAGCGCCGACCGGTACCGCGCCGCCAGCACTTCGGCATCGCGTGCGGTGCCCAGGATGTCGGCAAGCCAGGACAACTCGGACCGAAGTGTGTCCACGGCCTCGCGGTCGAGGAGTTTCCGGTACGACCGCAGCACGCTGCGCAGCCGGCGCGTGGCGACGCGCATGGCGTGAACGGCGTCGTCGGCGTTCTGCCGTACCCGAGGATCGGCGGCGAGGAGGGCGGAGATGTCGTCGGACAACGCTGCCAGCACCGCCGCACCCGCGGTGCCGTCCCGGGCGGGGACCGCGTCCGTGTCGGTGAGCCGGGGGCCGAGTGCGCGAGCGAGCTTCGAGGTCGACGAGGCAGGGTGCGCGCCGTGGGAGAGGAGGTGCTTGCTCACCTTCCGCAGAATCTTGCGATCCCCGTCGAGAAGCTCCACCTCCCACTCGCGCCAGGTGACCGTGACATCGTCGAGAAGGTTGTGGGCGGTGACGGTGTCGTCGCACAGCTCGGCGGCGTTGTCGTGGTGCTTCGTGGACAGGATCGTCACGATCCGGCGTGTCTCGATGGTGGCCACCGGAACGAGCGCCTTCCCGCGCACGTGCGCACTCACCCGCTCGGCCACCTCGGACGGAACACGAGAGTTGTTGCCGCCGGCGGACAACGGGCTCCGCAGTTCGAGGCGCTCGTCCGTGGACACCGGCATCTTCACGTGCCACCCCGCGTCCGAGCTCCCCGTGCGCCGGCGGACCGTGATGCGTCGACGGGCGAGATCGAGGTCGGCGGTATCGAAGTACGTCGACGAAGGATGGGTCGGGTCCGGAGCGGACGACGCGACGATCGACGCACTGCCCGTGAGTTCCGGAACCGGCGTGTCCGTTCCGACGTCGAACTTGGCCTCGATCTCGGTGTGTGCACCGGCGTCACCTGAACTCATGGTGACATCTTTACCACCGAGAGATGAACGGTCGGCTCAGCGCAGCGAGTCGGTCGCTTCGACGAGGTGGTGCACGATCCCCGGTTCGGACGCCGAATGCCCCGCATCGTCGACGATGTGCAGCGTGGACGACGGCCATGCCCGGTGCAGATCCCAGGCGCTCGTGGCCGGACACACCACGTCGTATCGGCCCTGGACGATCACCCCCGGGATGTGGGAGATCAGAGTCATGTCGCGGAGCACCTGGTTCTCGTCGAGAAATCCGTGGTGAACGAAGTAGTGATTCTCGATGCGCGAGAACGCGAGTGCGAACCGAGCCTCCGAGGTCTCCTGCACGCGTTCGGGTTTGGGCAACAGTGTGCTGGTGGCGCCCTCCCACGTGGACCACGCGACGGCCGCGTCGAGGGCGACGTCGGGGTCGCTCGAGTGCAGCAGCCGGTGATAGACCTCGACCGGATCGGCGTCGCGTTCCGCGACGGGAATCGGCGCGAGGAACTTCTCCCACAGCTCGGGGAAAAGGTGCCCGGCTCCGCCTCGGTAGTACCAGTCGATCTCCTTCTCCCGCAGGAGGAAGATGCCGCGCAGCACCAGCGCCGTCACGCGCGCCGGGTGTGCCTGGGCGTACGCGAGCGACAGTGTGGAGCCCCACGATCCGCCGAAGACGACCCACGTGTCGATGCCGAGGTGTTCGCGAAGAGCTTCCATGTCGGCGATGGAGTGGCCGGTGGTGTTGACGGAGAGATCCGCGCCGTCGGCCACGTGGGGCGTGGACTTTCCGCAGCCACGCTGGTCGAACAGCACGATCCGGTACGAGGCCGGGTCGAAGTACCGTCGCTGATCGGCGTTGGTTCCGCCGCCGGGGCCGCCGTGCACGAACACGACGGGCCTGCCGTCCGGGTTGCCGCTGACTTCCCAGTGGAGGCTCTGCCCGTCACCGACGTCGAGCATGCCGGTGTCGTGGGCGTCGAGTGCCGGATACAGGGTGCGCAGGGTGTCCGGTGCCGGGAGGTGCACGGTCTACAGCCCGACGAGTCCGGACGCCATGTCCGGGATATCGAGGATGTCGATGACCTGTGTGCGCACATCGGAGCAGGAGTCCGTGGTCGCTGTGTCGACGATCGCGCGATTCTGGACGACGGCAGCGTTCAACCCGTAGCGCGCCGCCCACGTCTGGACCAGGATGTTCAGTCCACCGCGGCCGACGGTCGGGCCCTGGACACGCCAGTTGGACAGCTGCGCCTCGAGATCGGTGCACAGTGACTGCGCCTGATCGTCGGACACCGTCGGCGCCGAGGGGGCTGCCGACGATGCCGTCGTCTCCGCAGAGGGGGTCGTCGTCGTGGTCGTGGTGGTGCCGCCGCTGCAGGCCGCCAGGGTCAGGCCGGCTGCTGCCAGGGCACACGCAGCGGTGAGTGGAGTTCGCATCGTTGCCATGGCCAAGAGTGTGCCAGCTGCCCGGACCGGCGTCAGAAGCTGTGTTCCTGCGCGGGGAAGGTGCCGGACCGCACCTCGGCCGCGTAGGCGGACGCTGCCGACCGGAGCTGATCGCCGATGTCGCCGAACCGCTTGACGAACTTCGCGGTGCGGCCGCTGGTCATTCCCGCCATGTCCTGCCAGACGAGCACCTGGGCGTCGCACTCCGGCCCGGCGCCGATTCCGACGGTGGGGATGGACAGCTTGCGGGTGACCTGACCGGCGAGGTCGGCGGGCACCATCTCCATGACGACGGCGAAGGCGCCGGCTTCCTGGACTGCGATGGCGTCGGCGACGAGCTGCTCGGACGCGTCGCCGCGGCCCTGCACGCGGAAGCCGCCGAGGCCGTTGACGCTCTGCGGGGTGAAGCCGATGTGTGCCATGACCGGGATGCCGGCGGCGGTGATCGCGGCGATCTGCGGGGCGACGCGCTCGCCACCTTCGAGCTTGACCGCGTTGGCCTGGCCCTCGCGCATGAAGCGGATCGCGGTCTCGACGGCCTGCTGGGGCGAGACCTCGTAGGTGCCGAAGGGGAGGTCGGCGACGACCAGCGCGTTCGGCGCGCCGCGGACCACACCGCGTACGAGGGGAATGAGCTCGTCGATGCCGACATGGACCGTGGTGTCGTAGCCGTACACGACGTTGGCCGCGGAGTCGCCGACCAGCAGGACCGGAATTCCGGCCTCCTCGAAGATGCGCGCGCTCGAGTAGTCGTACGCCGTGAGCATCGCCCAGCGATCACCCGAGGCCTTCATGGCCTGGAGGTGGTGGGTACGGGTCTTACGACCGGTGGGCGCAGCACCGTAGAGAGTGGTTTCCGCAGCAGACATTGGTGTCCCTTTCGTCCTCGAGGCCCGCCGTGCGGGTCCCCGGGTTGAGGTGATGACGTATACGAGTCTGCCACCGACCGGGGCGAACGGTGTGCGTGGTCTTGGTCACAGTTCACGGGAGGCCGTGTCCGGTGGTCGTGCCACCATCGAGTGGTGACCCGTCGCCTCGTTCTGACCCTGTCGATCCTCGCCCTGGTGTCGGCTGCCTGCGGCGCCGATGTGGACGGCGTCCCCACGGCGCCGAGCGGGTCGTCGGCGCCGACGACTCAGGACCGCGACGGGCAGCCGCGAACCCTCGATGAATTCCGGGCGCAGCGGATCGAGTGGGGTTCCTGCGACGGGTTCTCCACCGACGGCTCCGAGCTCGATTCCTCTCTCGAGTGCGGCCGCGTCACGGTGCCCCTCGACTACGACGACCCCGCGGGTCCCACCGCGTCGTTGGCGCTGTCCCGGTCGGCGGCGACGGGGGAGCGGATCGGCTCCTTGCTGGTGAACCCGGGCGGCCCCGGGGCGTCGGGCTTGTCGACGGCCGGCGTGGCGCAGGGCACCGACGTGGCGTCGTCCTTCGACGTCGTCGGGTTCGACCCCCGCGGTATCGGGGCGTCCACCCCGGCCGTGCGGTGCGACACGCCTGCGGAGTTCGACGCCGAGCGCGCGGACCTCGATGTGGACACCTCGCCCGCCGGTATCGCCGAGACCGAACGCGAGAACCAGGACTACGCGACCCGGTGCGCCGACCGTAACGACCCGGAGTTGTTGGCGCACATGACGTCCGCCGACGTGGCTCGGGACATGGACGTCATCCGCGCCGCCCTCGGCGACGCGCAGTTGACGTATCTCGGGTTCTCGTACGGCACCCGACTCGGGTACACCTACGCCGAGTTGTTCCCGCAGAATGTCAGAGCGATGGTGCTCGACGGCGCTCTCGATCCGGCGGCGAACGCCGCCGACGAGGTGGTGGCCCAGGGCGCCGGTTTCCAGTCGGTGTTCGACGCGTTCGCCGCCGACTGCGCGCGGCGGTCGGACTGTCCGCTGGGTACCGATCCGGCCGGTGCGGTGCGGGCGTTCCGTGCCCTCGTCGATCCCGTCGTGACGTCTCCGGTGGGCACCGAACTCACCGGGAGCGACGGCGAGAGACAGCTGGGCTACGAGGATGCGATCACCGGCGTGCAGCAGGCGCTCTACAGCACCGAGCTGTGGGGTCCCCTGCGCCGCGGGCTCACACAACTCGCCGCCGGGCGCGGCGACATCCTGCTCTCGCTCGCGGACCTCTACAACGGCCGACTCAGTGACGGCACGTACAGCAACACCAACGACGCGTTCACGGCGGTGCGATGCGTCGACGACCCCCGTGTGACCGACCGTGCGGAGGAGGGCTCGCTGGACGCACGCTTCCGGGCTGCCGCGCCGTTCCTCGACGACGGCCGAGGCAACGGCACGGCCGCACTCGAGCCCTGCGCATTCTGGCCCGTTCCGTCGCAGGCGGATCCGGGCCCGGTGTCGGTACCGGGACTGGTCCCGACGGTCGTCGTCTCGACGACGGACGATCCCGCCACCCCGTACGAGGCCGGTGTCGCACTGGCGGCACAACTGAAGTCCTCGCTGATCACCTACGAGGGAAATCAGCACACGGCGTCCTTCGCCGGAGTGCCCTGCGTGGACGATGCCGTCAGTCGGTACCTCGTCGACCTGACACCTCCACCTGCAGGTCTTCGGTGTTGACGGCGGACCTCACAGTCGACGCCCGGTGACTGTGAGGTCGAAGGAGTGCGACCGATTTCACGATGTAACACGGATTTAATGCAACGTGCCTAGCCTGACGGTCATGGATCGCCAAAAGGAATTCGTGCTTCGCACTCTCGAGGAGCGCGACATCCGATTCGTCCGTCTGTGGTTCACGGACGTCCTCGGCTACCTCAAGTCCGTGGCCATCGCGCCGGCGGAACTCGAGGGTGCGTTCGAAGAAGGTATCGGCTTCGACGGATCGGCGATCGAAGGGTTCTCGCGCGTCTCCGAGGCCGACACCGTGGCGAAGCCGGATCCGACCACGTTCCAGATCCTGCCGTGGACCACCAGCAAGGGTGAGCAGCACTCGGCGCGCATGTTCTGCGACATCGCGATGCCCGACGGGTCGCCGTCCTGGGCCGACTCGCGCCACGTGCTGCGTCGTCAGCTCTCCAAGGCCGGTGATCTGGGCTTCAGCTGCTACGTCCACCCCGAGATCGAATTCTTCCTGTGCAGTGAGCTTCCGGAGGACGGACGCCCGCCGACGCCCGCCGACAACGGTGGCTACTTCGACCAGGCCGTGCACGACGCCGCCCCCAACTTCCGACGCCACGCCATCGACGCACTCGAGTCGATGGGCATCTCCGTCGAGTTCAGCCACCACGAGGCGGCGCCCGGCCAGCAGGAGATCGACCTGCGGTACGCCGACGCCCTGTCCATGGCCGACAACGTCATGACCTTCCGCTACGTCGTGAAGGAGGTCGCGATCGACGAGGGCGTCCGCGCGACGTTCATGCCGAAGCCGTTCAGCGACCAGGCCGGCTCGGCCATGCACACGCACATGTCGCTGTTCGAGGGCGAGACCAACGCCTTCCACAACCCCGACGACCCGATGCAGCTCTCCGACACCGGTAAAGCCTTCATCGCCGGCATCCTCGAGCACGCCAACGAGATCAGCGCCGTCACCAACCAGTGGGTCAACTCGTACAAGCGACTCATCCACGGCGGCGAAGCACCCACGGCGGCCTCGTGGGGACCGTCCAACCGTTCCGCACTGATCCGTGTGCCGATGTACACGCCCAACAAGGCGTCGTCACGCCGTGTGGAGATCCGCTCTCCCGACTCCGCCTGCAACCCGTATCTCACGTTCGCGGTCCTGCTCGCCGCCGGCCTGCGCGGCATCGAGAAGGGCTACACATTGCCGCCCGAGGCGGAGGAGGACGTGTGGTCGCTGACGCCTGCCGAGCGTCGCGCGATGGGCTACAAGGAGCTTCCCACCAGTCTCAACGAGGCCCTCGCCGCGATGGAGGGGTCGGAGCTGGTGGCCGAAGCTCTGGGCGAGCACGTCTTCGACTACTTCCTGCGCAACAAGCGTCGTGAGTGGGAGTCGTACCGCTCCCATGTGACTCCGTTCGAACTCAAGGCGTACCTGGGTCTGTAGTCGCACCGGCCCGTGCGTGCACGGGCCGGGCTTACACGGACTGTGGTCGCAATGTCTTCGCCCTGTAACGTCGACACGTCATGACTATGTCGGAAAGCACCGCGTGATCCCGCCCAGCGCTCGGCCCACGGTTCCGAGTCCCGGCCGACTCGGTCTGGTAGAGAAATCGGCCCCGGCCAACCTGTCCCGTCTTGGATGGACCGACGAGGACAGCACGGAACTCCTCTGGTCCCTCTCGCGTGCGCCCGACGCCGACCTCGCCTTGAAGACCCTCGCTCGCCTGGCCGACGAGCAGGGTGAGACGTGGTCCAGCCTCGACGCGCGTCTGCGCACCGACCGCAGTCTGCGGGGTCGACTCTTCGCTCTCGCGGGGTCCTCCAGCGCGCTCGGCGACCACCTGGTGTCGGAGCCGGACAAGTGGCAGATCCTCACCACCTACACCGACTCGCTTCCCACGTTCGACGACCTCCGTACCGCGTTGCTCGACAGCGTGGGCGCGACGCCGGAGACGGGGGAGTGTGCCGCACCGGATCTGTACCGCGCGGAGCTCACCGGACCCAAGGCCATCATCGCGCTGCGCACCGCGTACCGCGATCAGCTGATGCTCCTCGCCGCCGCCGATCTGGCCGCCACCGTGGAGAACGAACCGGTGGTGCCCTACGAGGTGGTCGGCCGGCACCTCTCCGACCTGGCCGACGCCGCACTCACCGCGGCACTGTCCGTGGCCGTCACCGTCACGTTCCCCGACGCGCCGTGCTCGGTGCGCCTCGCGGTCATCGCGATGGGCAAATGCGGTGCGCAGGAACTGAACTACGTCAGCGACGTCGACGTGGTCTTCGTCGCCGAACCCGCCAACTCGCTCGCCACCCGCATGGCGGGGGAGATGATGCGCATCGGGTCCTCCGCGTTCTTCGAGGTCGATGCCGCCCTGCGTCCCGAGGGCAAGCAGGGCGAACTGGTCCGCACCCTCGACTCGCACCTGGCGTACTACCAGCGGTGGGCCAAGACGTGGGAGTTCCAGGCGCTGCTCAAGGCCCGTGCGATGACGGGCGACGCCGATCTCGGCGCGTCCTACGTCGACGCCGTCACCCCGATGGTGTGGGTCGCCAGCGAGCGCGAGAGCTTCGTTCCCGAGGTGCAGGCGATGCGTCGCCGCGTCGAGGAGATGGTTCCCGCCGAACTCCGCGAGCGTGAGATCAAACTGGGCCGCGGCAGCCTGCGCGACGTCGAGTTCGCCGTTCAGCTCCTGCAATTGGTGCACGGTCGCACCGACGAGTCGCTGCACGTCCGCGGAACGGTGGCCGCTCTGTCTGCGCTGGCCGCCGGGGGATATGTGGGCCGTGACGACGCGGCCAACCTCACCGCGTCGTACGAGTTCCTGCGTTTGATCGAGCACCGGTTGCAGTTGCAGAAACTGCAGCGGACCCACCTGTTGCCGCCCGACGACGACGACGAGGCCCTGCGATGGCTCGCTCGCGCCGCGCACATGCGGTCCGACGGCAACAACGATGCCACCGGCGTTCTACGCGCGGAGATCCGGCGCAACGCCCAACGCATCCGACGATTGCACGCGCGGCTGTTCTACCGCCCGCTGCTCGAATCCGTCGCGCGTCTGGACAGCGATTCGCTCCGCCTCAGCTCCGACGCCGCTATGCGTCAGCTCTCCGCACTGGGCTACTCGGCGCCGCAGAATGCTCTCGGGCACCTCGGAGCCCTCGTCGGTATGGGTGCGCGCAAGGGCCGGATCCAGTCGTTGCTGTTGCCGACGCTGCTCGAATGGTTGGGCGACACACCGGATCCCGACGCCGGTCTGCTGGCGTACCGACGTCTGTCGGAGGAAGTCGCCGAGCAGTCGTGGTTCCTGCGCCTGGTCCGCGACGAGGGACCCGTCGCCCAGCGGCTCATGCAGGTTCTCGGATCGTCGGAGTACCTGCGCGGCGTGCTGATGAACGCTCCCGAGGTGATCCGTCTGTTCGCCGACGGGTCCCACGGCCCCAAGCTCCTCGACGTCGATCCGGCCGAGACGTACGGCGCGATCCTCAAATCGTCGGCGCGGTACGAAGATCCGGTGCGCGCGGTCGGGGCGGCTCGGTCACTGCGTCGCTACGAACTCGCGCGGGTCGCCTCGGCGGACATCCTCGGTCTGCTCGACGTGCCCGAGGTCTGTCGTGCGCTGTCGTCCGTGTGGGCGGCCGTCATCAACGCAGCCTTGGACGCGGCCGTTCGTGCGTCCGTCGTGGAGCGCGGCGGGCCGGCACCGGCGACGATCGCCGTCATCGGCATGGGTCGTCTCGGCGGTGGAGAGCTGGGATACGGCTCCGACGCCGACGTGCTGTTCGTCTGCGATCCGGTCGAGGGCGCCGAGGACAGCGACGCGGTCAAGTGGGCCAACACGATCGCCGATCGCGTCCGCAAACTGCTCGGATCACCCAGCCAGGACCCGCCGCTCGAGGTGGACACCGGTCTGCGGCCCGAGGGACGCAACGGGCCCGTCGTCCGCACACTGTCGGCCTACGACGCCTACTACTCGCAGTGGGCGCAGCCGTGGGAGGTGCAGGCGCTCCTGCGTGCGCACCAGGTGGCCGGCGACCAGGAATTGGGCGTCCGCTTCCTCCTCATGGCCGACGCCATCCGCTATCCCGCGGGCGGTGTGTCCGAGGAAGCCGTCCGTGAGATCCGACGCATCAAGGCGCGTGTCGACGCCGAACGACTCCCCAAGGGCGCCGATCCCAAGACTCACACCAAGCTCGGTCGCGGAGGCCTCGCCGACGTCGAATGGACGGTGCAGCTGCTGCAGCTGCGGCACGCGCATCGCATCCCGGCGTTGCACAACACGTCGACGCTGGAATGCCTCGACGCCATCGGTGCCGCCGAGCTCATGAGTCCCGGCGACGTGGACTTGCTGCGGCAGGCATGGCTCACCGCGACCAAGGCGCGCAATGCTCTGGTTCTGGTGCGCGGCAAGCCCACCGATCAGCTTCCCGCTCCGGGCAAGGTGCTCGCCGCGGTCGCCCAGGTGGCCGGATGGCCCAGCGGAGATGCGGGGGAGTTCCTCGACAACTACCTGCGCGTGACCCGTCGGGCCAAGGCCGTGGTCGAGCGGGCGTTCGGGTCCTGACTCGTCCTGGTTCTGCACAGAGAACGACCCCGCACGGCCGGATGTGCCGTACGGGGTCGTTCTCTGTGCAGAACGGGTAGTGCAGGCGACTAGTCGGCGCCGGCGGTGACGAAGCCTTGCTGCACCATCCAGTCGCGGGCGACCTCGGCGGGCTCGCGACCGTCGACGTCGACCTGCTTGTTCAGTTCCGTGATGGCATCGATCGTCAGGGCTGCGGACACGGGTGCGGTGATCTCGGCGATCTCCGGGTAGCGGTCGGCGATCTCCTGACGGAGATTGACCGTCGCGTTGTACCGAGGGAAGAACAGCTTGTCGTCCTCGACGACCACCAGGTCGAGACCCTTGATGCGACCGTCCGTGGTGAACACCTCGCCGAACTTGCACTGCGAACCGTCGGCCGTGGCCTGGTAGATGATGCCCGTCTGCAGAATCTGACGGTTCACGGCGTTCGCGTCGAAGCCGTAGGCGGCCGCCATGCCGGGGAAGCCGTCCTGGCGTGAGTTGAACTCCGTCTCGACACAGACTGCCGCCGCTGCCGGATCACGCTGCACCAGTGCCGCGTAGTCGGACAGCGTCTTCACGCCGGTCTCCTCCGCCGTCTGCTGGTTCATCGCGAGTGCGTACGTGTTGTCCATCGGCGCCGGGTTGACCCAGACGATGCCGTTCTCCTTGTCCGCATCGCGCACTGCCTCGTACTGCTCGGTCGCGTCGGGAATGGGAGTCTCGTTGCCGAGGTAGTTGATCCAGCCGGTGCCGGTGTACTCGTAGGCGACATCGACCTGGCCGCTGATCATGGCCTGACGGGTGCTGTTGGACCCCGAGATGTTGGTGAGGTCGCGAACATCGGCCCCGGCGGCTTCGAGCGCGAACTCGAGGATGTAGCCGAGGATGATCTGCTCCGTGAAGTCCTTGGACCCGACGGTCAGTTCGACGCCCTCGAGCCCGGGCTGTTCGGTGATGCTCCCGGGTTCCACGGCAAGCGGCACGGCGCTTCCCGACTGCAGTCCGCAGCTGGTCAGCGCGAGTGTCGACACCGCGCAGAGCGCGATCAGGGTACGGCGCATCAGCGCAGTCCTTTCGGTCCGAGGAAGGCCTCGGCGAGAGCACCCAGCCAGTCCACGAGAAGTGCCAGCGCGACGGCGAGCACGGCGCCGACGACCAGGATGAGCGGCTGATTGAGCTTGTATCCGGTGTCGATGAGGACACCGAGGCCGCCGGCTCCCACCAGGAAACTCAGCGTCGCCGTGCCCACAGCCAGGACGAGCGAGGTGCGCAATCCGGCGAGGATGTAGGGAACAGCGAGGGGGAATTCGATGCGCCACAGGATGCCCCAACTCGACATGCCCTGTCCGCGAGCGGCATCGATGTAGCTCGCCTCCACCTCCTGGAACCCGAGCATCGTGTTCCGCAGCACGGGGAGCAGTGAGTAGAACGCGATGGGCAGGACGCCGATCCAGAAGCCGGTGGTGCCGGTTGCGAGGAACAACAGCACCAGCAGGCCGACGGCGGGTGCGGCCTGGCCGATGTTCGCGATGCCGATGAACACCGGCGCCAGACGCCGATACCCGTTGCGGGTGAGCAGGATTCCCAGGGGCACGGCGATGAGAACGACCAGAGCCGTCACGACGAACGTGATCAGGACGTGTTCGAGTACACGCTGGGTGATCGTGGAAACGTTGACCGTGGCGGCCTGTGTGGCGGTCAGATCGCGGGTGAGTGCGTACCCCAGCACGATGATCACGAGCAGGAGAACCAGTGCGGGCTGGACGAACAGACGGATCCGTTCTGCCCGCCGTGCTGCCCTCGCCGCGGACTTCGCATCGCCCTCGGCATCGGCGGGATCGTCGACGACGGACGCCTCGACCGACGCCGTCACGATGACGCGCCCGACGTCGCCGGTACGTCGTCGTGGTCGTGCGCGTGCTGTGACCGGATGGTCTTGATCGTGTCGATCAGCGCCTCGATGGTGATGGTTCCGACGTATTCACCCTTGCTGCCGGTGACCGTCGCGGTCGCATTGCCCTCGGCGAGAAGCGCTTCGAGCGCGTCCTGCAGCGTCGACTGAGTCGAGACCAACTCACCCATGGGCACGCCGACATCGCGAAGGCTGCCGACGCCGGTGAGGTGGCGACGGTCGGTCCACCGGATGGGGCGCTTGCGAGCGTCGAGAATGAGACCCCATGCCTCCGGGTCGTTCCCGAGCGCCCGGTTCATCGTCTCGACCGGCTCATCCTCGCCGAAGGCAGGAACGTCGCTCAGTTCGATGTCACGGACACGCATCAGCGTCAACTGCTTGAGAGCGGCACCGGCGCCGACGAAGCCGGCGACGGTCTCGTCGGCCGGGTTGGCCAACACTGCTTCCGGGGTGTCGTACTGCAGGATGCGGGACTGGTTGCCCAGGACGGCGATACGGTCACCGAGCTTGACCGCCTCGTCGAAGTCGTGGGTGACGAAGACGATGGTCTTGCCCAGCTCGGACTGCAGACGCATCAATTCGTCCTGCAGCAGACCGCGGGTGATCGGGTCGACGGCGCCGAAAGGCTCGTCCATCAACAGGACCGGGGGATCGGCCGCCAGAGCGCGAGCGACACCGACACGTTGCTGCTGGCCGCCGGAGAGCTGGCGCGGGTATCGGTCCCGATACTGGCCGGGGTCGAGTCCGACCAGATCGAGCATCTCGTCGGTGCGGTCGGAGATCTTCTTCTTGTTCCAGCCGATGAGGCCGGGAACCATGCCGACGTTCTGCGCGATCGTCATGTGCGGGAAGAGACCGGCCTGCTGGATCGAGTAGCCGATGGTGCGACGCAACTCGTTCGGGTCGATCGACAGAGCGTCCTTGCCGCCGATCGTGATGCGTCCCGACGTGGGCTCGATGAGGCGGTTGATCATCCGCATCGTCGTCGTCTTGCCGCAGCCCGACGGGCCGACCAGCACGACGACCTCGCCGGCCGGAATGGTCAGCGACACATGGTCGACGGCCGCGGACTTCTGGTTGGGATAGGACTTGGTCACGTCCTCGAGGACGATCTCTGCTCCGGTGGTGGTGCGAGTCGTGTCAGTCACGGATACCCCTCGAGGTGGTCAGTTTGCCGATCAGGACGAAGATCCCGTCGAGGATCAACGCCAGGATGACGATCAGAACGGTGCCGGTGAGGGCCTGGGGAACTGCGGTAGGACTGCCGACGCGGGCCAGTCCGGAGAACAGAAGGTTGCCGAGGCCAGGGCCTTTGGCGTACGCCGCGATGGCGAGAATGCCCATCGCCATCTGCGTGCTGACGCGCATGCCGGTGAGGATCGACGGCCACGCGAGGGGAATCTCGATGCGCCGCAACACGGTGGCTCGGCTCATGCCGATACCTCGTGCGGCGTCGCTGACCGCCGGGTTCACCGCGTCGAGTCCGACCACCGTGTTCCGGATGATCGGCAGCAGCGAGTAGAGCACCAGCGCGGTGACGGTGGGCTTGACGCCGAGGCCGAGAATGGGAATCAGCAGTCCCAACAGTGCGAAGGACGGGATGGTGAGCACCGTGCTCGCGAGAGCGGTGGCGACGGCGGAGCCGGCGGGACTGCGGTAGACGAGAATTCCGATGGCCACACCCAGGATCGTCGCGATGACGACGCACTGGACGACGGCGGAGACGTGGAGATAGGAATCGATCGCGAGCTGCCTTCGGCGGCCGACGATGAAGTCCCACAGAGCATCCATCAGGTGCAGATCCTTCGTTCGGCAACAGGAAAGACGCGACTGTGGTGGTGCCACGACGTCCGGCGGCCGGGTGGATCGTCACCCGGAACACAGCGGACACTCGTGTCTACCCCGAAAGTGCGGAGTTCAATCCAGGTTTCGTACTTTTCGTTCTGCGTTCGTGTTCGACGACCCGCCCACGAACGACTCGAGCCCGCCCCGGACATGGTCCGGAGCGGGCTCGAATGCGCTGGAGCGAGACTCAGCAGTCGTAGTACAGCTGGAACTCGTACGGGTGCGGACGCAGGTTCACGGGCGCGATCTCGTTCTCACGCTTGAGCGAGATCCAGGTCTCGATCAGGTCGGTGGTGAAGACGCCACCGGCGGTGAGGTACTCGTGGTCGGCCTCGAGGCGGTCGATCACGGCAGGCAGCGAGGTAGGTGCCTGCGGGATGTTCTTCGCTTCCTCCGGCGGGAGCTCGTAGAGGTCCTTGTCGACGGGAGCGAGCGGCTCGATCTTGTTCTTGATGCCGTCCAGGCCGGCCATCATCTGCGCGGCGAACGACAGGTACGGGTTACCGGACGCGTCGGGTGCGCGGAACTCGAGGCGCTTGGCCTTCGGGTTGTTGCCCGTGGTGGGGATACGGACGGCGGCGGAACGGTTACGGCCCGAGTACACCAGGTTGATGGGCGCCTCGTAGCCCGGCACCAGGCGGTGGTACGAGTTGATGGTCGGGTTCGTGAACGCCAGCAGCGACGGCGCGTGGTGCAGGATGCCGCCGATGTAGTGACGTGCGAGGTCCGACAGACCCGCGTAGCCCTTCTCGTCGTAGAAGAGCGGCTTGCCGTCCTTCCACAGCGACTGGTGCACGTGCATGCCCGAGCCGTTGTCACCGAAGAGCGGCTTCGGCATGAAGGTGGCGGACTTGCCGTGCTGCCAGCAGGTGTTCTTGACGATGTACTTGAACAGCTGCAGGTCGTCGGCCGCGCGCAGCATGGTGTTGAACTTGTAGTTGATCTCCTGCTGGCCGCCGGTGCCGACCTCGTGGTGTCCACGCTCGAGCTCGAAGCCCGCGTTCTGCAGGTTGGTGGAGATGGCGTCGCGGATGTCGACGTAGTGGTCGTACGGCGCGACGGGGAAGTAGCCACCCTTGGGGCGGACCTTGTAGCCGAGGTTCGGCGAGCCGTCGGCCTCGGTCTCGGCGCCGGTGTTCCAGGCGCCGGAGCTCGAGTCGAGCTCGTAGAACGCGCCGTTCATCTGCGAGTCGTAGCGGACCGAGTCGAAGATGTAGAACTCGGCCTCGGGGCCGAAGAACGCGGTGTCGGCGATGCCGGTGCTGGCCAAGTACTCCTCGGCCTTGCGGGCGACGTTGCGGGGATCGCGGCTGTAGGACTCACGCGTGTACGGATCGTGGACGAAAAAGTCCATGTTCAGCGTCTTGGCGTGGCGGAACGGGTCGACCTGAGCGGTGCCGTAGTCGGGCAGCAGCATCATGTCCGACTCGTGGATCGACTGGAAGCCGCGCACGGACGAACCGTCGAATGCCAGACCGTCTTCGAGGGTGTCCTTGGTGAACGCCTTCGCCGCGATCGAGAAGTGCTGCTGGATACCCGGGAGATCGGTGAAGCGGATGTCGACGTACTCGATGTTCTCGTCCGCGATGTACTTGATGACCTCTTCGGCCGTGGTGAAATCCACGCTTGAACTCCTTCTTGTCGTGTGCTGGTCCGCGACTTCTCTGGGAACGACGGTCGAGTGCGGCAGCGGCGCCCCGCCGACGGTAGGGAAGCGGTGTTGCCTCACCGTCGCGTTCGTGTTTCGTCGGTGTTACGCGTCCCGTCGTCGCAGCTGGTGACCGGTGGAGAATCCCCTCGTCACGGGACGCCACCTATCCTGGAGGAATGGGTACAGACTTTCACGCGTATGGAGATCCTTCATGGCACGGATGACCGGATCCTGGCTCTCGGGCCCCACGGCCGCGCTGCCGGACGGTGACCACGACAAGCAGGCCTACCAGGGTGAATACCTCGGACTCCCGAAGGCGGGGCCCGGTTCGCTGGCGCCGACCCCGCGCCGGGTCGCGGCGTTGGCCATCGACTGGTTGATGTCGATGGGCGTGTCCGCCCTGTTCCTCGGCGGCGGCCTCGAAGGCGGTTACCTGTCGACGGTGACCCTGGGCGTCTGGTTCCTGCTCGGCCTGGTGTCGGTGAGCCTGTTCTCGTTCACGCCCGGCCAGTTGTGCATGGGACTTCAGGTCGCGCGTATCGACGCACCCGGGCGCGTCGGCTTCGTCCGCGCCCTGGTGCGTCAGGTGCTGATCGCCGTGGTGGTTCCGGCCGTGGTCACCGACATCGACAGTCGTGGCATGCACGACCGCGCGACCGGAACGGCCCTGCTCCGCTCGCGCTAGCGACGCTTGATGGTGCGCTGCATGCCCTTCATCTTCGCTCCACCGGGGATGGGTCCCTTGGGCAGCGCGGGTCCGCCGCGTGTTCCGAGAGCGGCCAACCGCGACTCGATGGTCTCCATGCGCTTGCTGTCGATGTTCTTCGGGAGCTTGTTGAGGAACTTCTGCAGCTGGGACAGCGGCACCTGGCCCTCGTCGTTGCCGACGACGATGTCGTAGATCGGAGTGTCGCCGACGAGGCGCGCGGTCTTCTTCTTCTCCTGTGCGAGAAGGGATTTGACTCGCTGAGGCGCACCCTCGGCGACCAGGATGACGCCGGGGCGGCCGATGACGCGGTGCACGGCGTCGAGCTGCGTCGTGCCGGCGATGGCGGTCTTCACTCGCCAACCGCCCTGCAAGTTGTCCAGCGCCCAGGCGGCCGCGCCGGCCTGGCCCTCGGCCTTGCCGTACACCGACTTCTGCACGCGACGACCGAAGATCACAAAGGCGATCAGAACGCCGATCAGCAGACCGAAGGGCAGCAGCAACCACTCGATGCCGAAGATCAGGCCGATGAGGAAGAACAGCACGGTCATTCCCACGACGGAGCCGATCATCAGCGGCAGGAGGAGCTTGTCCTCCTTGCGCTGCATCTGGAACGCCTGCCACAGCTGAGCGCGCCGCTCCTTGGACGCCTGCTTCCGTGCCGCTTTCGCAGCGGCCTTCGCCTCCTTGGAAGCGGCACCGCCCTTACCTGTTCCCTTGCCGTTCGCCATGCCACCCAGGATAGGCCCAGACGCGACACGGCCCGCCATCTGGTGGACCGTGGTCGGTCGTGATGGCGGGCCGTGCGGCGATCAGGTCAGCGAGGAGCGAGGCGAGCCATCAACGAGCTGGCTTCCTGCGATGCCTCTCCGCCGTGCTCGAGGTGCGACATGTTCTCGGAGATCTCGCGGCCGTGGTGCGCCATCGCCTGCGCGTACAGGCGGCCGGCGCGGTACGACGAGCGAACCAGGGGGCCCGCGAGGACACCGGCGTAGCCCATGGCCTCGGCTGCCTTGGAGTGCTCGACGAACTCCTCCGGCTTGGCCCACCGGTCCACCGGATGGTGCCGGGGAGACGGGCGCAGGTACTGGGTGATGGTGAGGATGTCGCAGCCGGCGTCGTGCAGATCCTGCATCGCCTGCGTGACCTCGTCGTACGTCTCGCCCATACCGAGGATGAGGTTCGACTTGGTGACCAGCCCGGCGTCGCGCGCCGCGGTGATGACGTCGAGGCTCCGCTGGTACCGGAACGCCGGGCGGATGCGCTTGAAGATGCGCGGGACCGTCTCGACGTTGTGCGCGAGCACCTCGGGACGCGAGGAGAAGACCTCGGCGAGCTGGTCGGGGTCGGCGTTGAAGTCGGGGATCAGCAGCTCGACGCCCGTGTTGGGGTTGAGGCGCTTGATCTCACGGACCGTCTCGGCGTAGAGCCAGGCTCCGCCGTCCTCCAGGTCGTCGCGAGCGACGCCGGTGATCGTGGAGTAGCGCAGGCCCATGGCCTGCACCGACTCGGCGACACGACGCGGCTCGTCGCGATCCAGATCGTCCGGCTTACCGGTGTCGATCTGGCAGAAGTCGCAGCGGCGCGTGCACTGCTCCCCGCCGATGAGGAACGTGGCTTCGCGGTCTTCCCAGCATTCGTAGATGTTGGGACAGCCGGCCTCTTCGCAGACCGTGTGGAGTCCCTCGCGTTTGACCAGGCTCTTGAGTTCTGTGTACTCGGGGCCCATCTTCGCGCGGGTCTTGATCCATGACGGTTTGCGTTCGATCGGGGTCTCCGCGTTTCGGATCTCGAGGCGGAGAAGTTTGCGCCCGTTCGGAGCGTGAGCAGGTGTGTTCTCGGGTGCGACGGTCACCGCACCGATGCTACTCCCGAGACGACGGCCACTCGCGGGTGCTAGGGGCCGAGCGTCACGGTCGTGAACGTGGGCCGAGACGCCGACGGCGCGGGCACTCGGTCGACGTCGTGCACCGTGAGGGGCATCCGCCCGTCGAGTGCGTCGACGACGGCGCGCGTGACGGCCGGAACGACCTCGTCGACGGTCACGTCCCGGTCCAGTTCGTCGGACAGCGTCGTCACGCCGGCGTCGGCGATACCGCACGGCACGATGGTTCCGAAGCCTGCGAGCGAGGCGTTGCAGTTCAGGGAGAACCCGTGCAGCGCGACTCCGCGCTGGACGCGGACACCGATCGCGGCGACCTTGCGTTCGGGCTGCCATCGACCTCGGACATCCCCGGCGGCGAGCCACACGCCGGAGCGCCCGTCGATACGGCCGACCGTCAGACCCATGTCGGTGCAGACCGCGATGAGGGCCTGCTCGATCAACCGCACGTACCGGACCACGTCGACGGGCTCCGCGAGACGGACGATCGGGTAACCCACCAGCTGGCCGGGGCCGTGCCAGGTGATCTTGCCCCCGCGATCGACGTCGATGACCGGCGTGCCGTCGGTGGGTCGGTCCTCCGGTGACGTGCGCCGACCGGCCGTGAAGACGGCCGGGTGTTCGAGCAGCAACAACTCGTCGTCTCCGACGCCCTCGGCGCGTCGAGCTGCCACGGCTCGCTGCATCTCCAGCGCCTCGAGGTAGTCGACGGTGCCGAGGCGCCGGACCTGCAGGGAATCGGTCGACAACCGTGCTGAGCGGGTGTTCATGAGCCCGAGATTACGCCGCCCCGACTAGCCGACGGTATCGGCGAGGGCTTCACCGATCGTCTTGTGCTCGAACTCGAAACCGTTCTTCTCGAGCACCGCGGGGATAGCTCGCGGATTGCTCAGGATCGCCTCGTTCGCGAACTCGCCGATGATCGCGGAGATGGCGAAGCCCGGCACCATCCACGGCGCCGGTCGATGAACCGCACGGCCCATCGCACTGTTGAACTGGGCGTTGGTCACCGGCGCCGGACCCTGCAGGTTCACCGGTCCGCTGATGTCGGTGTTCTCGATGGTGAAGACGATGGCGCGCACCTCGTCCGTCAACGAGATCCACGGGAAGTACTGGCGACCACTACCGAGGCGTCCGCCGAGGCCGAAGGTGTAGAGCGGACGAAGCTTGCCCATCATGCCGCCGTGCCGGGACAGCACCGCCGCGCTGCGCAACAGGACCACGCGCACGCCGTGATCGGAGGCGTACGAGGTGGCGTCCTCCCAGTCGCGACAGACCTCGGCGAGGAAGCCTTCGCCCACCGGTGCGGTCTCATCGACCACCGTGTCGCCGGTGTCGCCGTAGAAGTTGATGCCGCTGGCATTGATCAGCGCCGGCACACCGGCGTCGACGACGGCGCGGGCCAGCAACTCGGTGGGCGCGATCCGGCTGTCCCGGACGGCCTGCTTGTACGCGCCGCTCCAGCGCTTGTCGCCGATACCGACGCCGCACAGATTGACCACCGCGTCGGCGCCGTCGAGGGCGGTCGATTCCAGTTTCCCGTTCGCCGGGTCCCACCCGATCTCGTCGGGTCCTGCGGGGGTGCGCCGCACGAGGCGGAAGACGTCGTGGCCTGCGCTGCGGAGCGCGGCGACGAGCGACGTGCCGATGAGTCCTGACGAACCTGCGATGACGACGCGCACGATCTATGAGCCTCCTTCGACGGCGACGGGGGCACCTCACGCACTGTCCGTGCGCGAAGTGCCCCCGCCGTGACGACAGTTCCGATGCGAACCGTCGGGGACTTCCGAGATTACCGAAGAACCGTCAGAGGCCGAGATCAGCCTCGAACGCGCCCTCCTCCAAGCGGTGCTTGATGGTGGTGAGGAAGCGTCCGGCATCCGCACCGTCGACCAGGCGGTGGTCGTACGTCAGCGGCAGGTACGCCATGGAGCGCACACCGATCGACTCGCTGCCCGAGGCGTCGGTGACGACGACGGGGCGCTTGACGATCGCGCCGGTACCGAGCATGGCTGCCTGCGGCGGAACCAGGATCGGGGTGTCGAACAACGCGCCCTGGCTGCCGATGTTGGTGATGGTGAATGTTCCACCCGACAGCTCGTCCGGCTTGAGGCCGTTCGACCGTGCACGCGAGGCGATGTCGGCGATCGCACGCGCGATACCGGCCAGCGACAGGTCACCGGCGTTGTGGATGACGGGGGAGAGAAGGCCCTGCTCCGTGTCCACCGCGATGCCCAGGTGCTCGGCGTCGTAGTAGGTGATCTCCTTCTTCGCCTCGTCGATGCTCGCGTTCACGTTGGGGTGGACCTTGAGCGCTTCGACGACGGCCTTCGCGAAGAACGGCAGGAACGTCAGGTTGACGCCCTCGCGCTCCTTGAAGGTGGCCTTGGCCCGGGTGCGCAGAGCCGCGACCTTGGTCATGTCGACCTCGAACACCTGCGTGAGCTGCGCGGACGACTGCAGCGACTCGCGGGTCTTCTTGGCCGTGATCTGACGGATGCGGTTGATCTTCTGCGTCGATCCGCGCAGGTGCGCCAGTTCCGGACGCACACCCGCGGTGGACGGGGTGGACGATGCGGCGGCCGGCGCGGCAGCGGGAGCGGACTCCTGCTTCGCCGGGGCCTTCTTCGCCTCGGCTGCGGCGAGGACATCCTGCTTGCGGATGCGTCCACCGACGCCCGTGCCCTTGACGGAGTTCAGATCGACGTCGTTCTCCGTGGCGAGCTTGCGCACCAGGGGAGTGACGTACGGGCTGGAACCGCTCGCGTTCGAGTCACCGGCAGGCGCCTCGGACTCGGACTTCGAGGAATTCTCGGACTTCGATTCCGACTTCGGCTCGGGCGTGTAGACCTCACCGGCGGGCTCGGGATCGGCCTGCTTTGCGGGCTCGTCCGCAGGCTTCGCTTCTGCCTTGGGTTCCGGCTTCTTCTCCGGCTCGGGCTTCTTCTCGGGCTCGGGAGCGGGAGCCGATTCCTTCTTCGCGGGCGCGCCGGAACCGATGACGGCGAGCTGTCCACCGACCTCGACCGTGTCGTCCTCTTCGGCGCTGATCTCGAGCAGGGTGCCGGCGACGGGAGACGGGATCTCGGTGTCGACCTTGTCGGTGGAGACCTCGAGGAGCGGCTCGTCCACGGCGACCTCGTCGCCGACGGCCTTGAGCCAGCGGGTGACGGTGCCCTCGGTGACGGACTCGCCCAGCTCGGGCATCGTGACGGACGTGCCCTCGGCGGAGCCGGAGCTCTCATCGGACGAGTCGTCGGAGCCGGATGCGGGCTCTTCCGCTTCGCTCTCGCCTTCGACGGATGCCTGCTCGGCTGCGTCGGACGGGCCTGCGTCGGCCTCGTCGTCGCTGCCTGCATCGTCGCTGTCGTCGGCGGCGGTGTCGCTTCCCGAGTCGTCGCTACCGGAGTCGTCGCCGGCATCGCCGATGATGCCCAGCTCGCCGCCGATCTCGACGGTGTCGTCTTCCTGGGCGGTGATCTTGGTCAGGACACCCGCAGCCGGTGACGGGATCTCCGTATCCACCTTGTCGGTGGAGACTTCGAGCAAGGGTTCGTCGACTTCGACCGTGTCCCCCTCCTGTTTCAGCCACCGTGTGACAGTTCCCTCGGTGACGCTTTCACCGAGAGCTGGCATCTGGACGGAGAAGGTCATCTCTGTTGACTCCTCGACATTGTTGTGCGGGTGTAGCGGCTCGTGGTCGCTAGCGGGCGTGGTCTAGCCGGAGGCGATGCGTGCACCATTGTGGCCGCGTCACTGCGATTGCGAGGCGAGTTGTGCCTCTCATGAGTGGCGCACACCGTGAGATGGTTCACGCGATGCTCCGAACATCCTGTCACTTCGGCGCGAGGTTCGCGCCCGCCGGGGTCGGCGTGCCGTCGGGATGTCGGGGTGGATCGGATTGAGTGCTTTGTGTTCGCGGACCGACCGTGCATCGCGTAGGTCTCGACGACAGATGGAGGAGAACGTGGGACTGTTCGACAGGTTCAGGAGATCGCGCCGCTCGGGAGGCGCTGCGTCACCGACCGACCGTTCGCATCTCGCGGACTGGGCGTCGAGTCGAATCGGCGTCGAGGCGTATGTCGAGCCGCAGACGACGGTCACTCCGGTGACGGTGGTGCTGGTGGCGAACGACGGGGAATGGACACGTCGGGCGGTCGGTGGGGACAAGGGCGCACGCAAACTCGGCGAGGACCTGAAGATCCCGGTCTACGACGTGCGTAAGACGGGCTACCCGCAGCGCATGCGCGATCACGACGCCCGCCAGAAGATCATCCGCAAACGCGAGCAGGGGCTCTGACACCCCTGCTCGCGTAGGTCGGGCTGTCAGCCGTTCTCGGCGATGTCCTCGAGTACGGAGATCATGGTCCGGACCGGGACACCGGTGCCGCCCTTGGTCGTGTAGCCGTGTGGACCGGCCGTGTTGAACGCGGGACCCGCCACGTCGATGTGCGCCCACTGCACACCCTCGGCGACGAACTCCTTCAGATACAGCCCGGCAGCGAGCATCCCGCCCCATCGGTGGTTGGTGACGTTGGCCAGGTCCGCGACCCGTGAATCGAGGTCGGGTCGCAGTTCGGCGGGAAGCGGCATCGGCCACCCGTTCTCCCCGATCCGCTGAGAGATCGTGGCGACTCGGTCACGGAACGCCTCGGTGCCCATGACGCCGGGAGTCCGATTACCCAGAGCGACCATCTGCGCGCCGGTGAGCGTGGCGGTGTCGATCAGGTAGTCCGGCTCGTCCTCGCAGGCGCGGACGATGGCGTCGGCAAGGATGAGTCGACCCTCGGCGTCGGTGTTGATGACCTCGACCGTGGTGCCGCCGTACTGGGTCAGGACGTCTCCCGGCCGCTGCGCCGTCGAGGACGGCATGTTCTCCGCCATCGGCACCGTCGCGGTGACGTTGATGGGCAGTTCCAACGTCGCGGCGAGGACGACCGTCGCGACGACCGCTGCCGCACCCGCCATGTCGGAGGTCATGTTCTCCATGCCGGCCGCCGGCTTGATCGAGATGCCGCCGGTGTCGAAGGTGACTCCCTTGCCGACCAGGGCGACGGACGGAGACTTCTTCTTGCCGCCGAGGTAGGTCATCCGGACCAGGCGGGGAGGACGCGACGACCCCTTGCCGACGCCGATGATGCCGCCGTAACCGCCGCGCTCGAGTGCCCTCTCGTCCAGCACCTGGACGGTCAGTCCGGCGTCGGTCCCCAGGACGCGGGCGCGCTCGGCGAACTCGGCGGGGTAGAGGTGGCTGGGCGGAGTGTTCACCAGATCGCGGGCGGTAGCGACCGCCACCGCGATGGCAGTGGACCGCGCGAGCTCGGCCTTGAGCGCCTTGTCCCGGGGCGATCCGACGAGCAGGTCGACGCGCGAGATCGGCGTCGCGTCGTCGGTCGGCGCGGACTTCTGCTTGAACTCGCTGAACTGGTAGGCGCCGAGGAAGAGCCCTTCGGCGACGGCGCCGAGTCCGGCGGGGGACAGTGTCGTCGCCACGTGGCCGACACCGGTCAGCGCGCGTGCCGCGGAACCGGCAGCTCGTCGCACCGTGTCGTCGGTCCGGTCGGCGGCGGATCCGAGACCCACGGCGAGAACGCTGGTGGCGGACAGTGACGCGGGGGAGGGCACCCGGGTGATCTGGTCGGCCTTGCCGGTGGCTCCCAGCGCCGTGACGGCGGTCAGGACCTCCGCGGCGGCGTCGCCGAGGAAGTCGTCGCCGACGATCCGCGGGCCGCCGTCGGTCTTCTCCAGCCCGATGATCACGACCTCGACGGACTTGTCGATGGTTCCCGCGAGGACGAGTTCCGGTCCGAGTGTGCGCTGCAGCTGACTGCTCACGTGTGAAGGCTCCTGATGTCGTTGTGGTTGTCGTGCGAATCGAGCGCTCCGACGATCGTAGGCCGGGTGTGTTCTGCGTTAGCGTTCCCACCATGAGCGAAGAACTGCTGCACGGACCCATCCACGACACGCACGTGGCTCTCGGCGCGACGTTCGCCCCGTTCGGCGGGTGGACCATGCCGGTCTCCTATGCCGGCACGGTGTCCGAGCACACCTCCACCCGCACCACCGCGGGGCTGTTCGACGTGAGCCACCTCGGCAAAGCCGTCGTGACGGGTCCGGGCGCCGCCGCGTACGTCGACTCGGTGCTCACCAATTCCCTCGACCGCATCGGACCCGGCCAGGCGCAGTACACGCTGTGCTGCACCGAATCCGGGGGCGTCGTCGACGACCTGATCGCCTACCTCGTCTCCGACGACGAGGTGTTCCTGGTGCCGAACGCGGCCAATACCGCTGCCGTCGTCGAGGTTCTCGCCGCGGGAGCGCCCGACGGCGTCACGGTGCGATCCGCTCACCGTGAGTACGGCGTCTTCGCCGTGCAGGGTCCGCGGTCGGCCGAGGTGCTCGCCGCCGTGGGTCTGCCGTCCTCGTTGGAGTACATGGCGTTCGAGGACGTCGACTTCGAGCACGGATCCGTGCGCGTGTGTCGCACCGGCTACACGGGCGAGCACGGCTACGAACTCCTCCCGCAGTGGGACACCGCCACCCCGTTGTTCGACGCGTTGCTCGCCGCCGTGCGCGCCGTCGGCGGCGAGCCGGCCGGTCTGGGTGCCCGCGACACTCTGCGCACCGAGATGGGCTACCCGCTGCACGGACACGAACTCTCGGTGGACATCACGCCACTGGAGGCTCGATGCGGATGGGCGGTGGGCTGGAAGAAGGAGGCGTTCCGCGGCCGCGACGCCCTCCTCGCCCAGAAGGAGGCCGGCGCTCCCCGGACCCTCGTCGGGCTTCGCGCTGTCGGACGTGGAGTGCTGCGACCGGAACTGTCGGTCCTGCGCTCCGGCGAGACCGTCGGTGTCACGACGTCGGGGACCTTCTCTCCGAGTACCAAGGTGGGGATCGCCCTGGCGTTGCTCGACACGTCGGCAGGTGTCGCCGTCGGCGATTCGGTCGACGTCGACGTGCGTGGTCGAGCCCTCGCGTGCGAGGTGGTCAGGCCACCGTTCGTGGAGCCGAACGTGCGGTGAACGACGTCGGAGGGCTGGCCTAGGATGTTGCGCATGAGTGGTCTGGAGTTCACCCGTGTCACGCATCCGGCGCCCGTCACCGATGAGGCGCGCGCGCAGATTCTGGCGGCTCCCGGTTTCGGTGTGCACTTCACCGACCACATGGTGTCCATCGACTACGACACTGCCGTCGGCTGGCACGACGCCGTCGTGACGCCGTACGCGCCGTTCCTGTTGGACCCGGCCGCGATGGTGCTGCACTACGGGCAGGCAATCTTCGAGGGACTCAAGGTCTACCGTCAGCCCGACGGCAGCCTCGCATCGTTCCGCCCCGGCGCGAACGCGGAGCGTCTGCAGTCGTCCGCCGTCCGGATCGCGATGCCCGAGTTGCCGGTCGAGGTGTTCCGCGAGTCGATCGAGCAGCTTCTCGAGGTCGACCACGAGTGGGTGCCCGTCGCAGGCGGCGAGGACGCGCTGTACCTGCGGCCCTTCATGTTCGCGACCGAGGCCGGGCTGGGCGTGCGTCCCGCGTCGTCGTACCGCTACCTGCTCATCGCCTCACCGGCCGGCGCGTACTTCCCGCGCGGGGTCAAGCCGGTCAGCGTGTGGCTGTCCACCGAGTACGTCCGCGCGGCGCCGGGTGGAACGGGTGCCGCGAAGTTCGCCGGCAACTACGCGGCCTCCCTGCTGGCACAGGCTCAAGCGGCGGATCAAGGCTGCGACCAGGTCGTGTGGCTCGACGCCCTCGAGCGTCGCTACGTCGAGGAGATGGGCGGGATGAACCTGTTCTTCGTCTTCGGCTCCGGCGCGGACGCACGTCTGGTGACACCGTCGCTGTCCGGGTCGCTGCTTCCCGGCATCACGCGAGACTCGCTGCTGGCGTTGGCCACCGACGCCGGTTTCCCCGTCGAGGAACGCAAGATCTCCACCGACGAGTGGCAGAAGAAGGCCGAGTCGGGAGAGATCACCGAGGTGTTCGCGTGCGGCACTGCCGCGGTCATCACCCCGGTGGGCAGCGTGAAGTCCGCGGACGGCGTGTTCACCATCGGCACCGGGGAGCCGGGCGAGGTCACGATGGCCTTGCGCGACACCCTGACCGGTATCCAGCGCGGCACCTTCGCCGATACGCACGGGTGGATGAGCACGCTGCGCCCCGCGACCGTCTGAGTCGGTCAGATCTCGATAAGACACAGGACGAGCACCAGCGTCGTCGTCAGTTCGATGACGGCGCCCAGGACGTCGCCGACCATGCCGCCGAAGCGTCGGACGCAGTGCCGGACCAGCACGGCGCCGACCGCGAGGGCCACGGCCACTGAGGCCACACCCTGGAACCACGTCGGTCCCGCCAGCGCGCCGACGACGAGTGCGACGGCGGACCACGACACCGTCGTCACGGTCGTCTGAGTCCCGGCGACCAGCGACCCGAAGCCGGTGGTGCCGGCCGCTGTGACGGAGCGTCGGCACGCGAGAACGACAGCGCATCGTGCGGCGACGGCTGCCGCGATCACGGCGAACCCAAGGCCTCGATCCACCAGTGTCCCCATCGCCACGCCCTGCAGGCCGAGACACAGCGCGACGGTCGCCACCCCGAACGGACCCGTGGATCCCGACTTCATCACCTCACGAGCGCGGTCCGGTGGTCCGTAGCACCCCAGGCCGTCCGCGGTGTCGGCGAGACCGTCCAGGTGCATTCCGCGGGTCAGCAGAGCGTGCGCCGCGACACCGATCAGACCGGCCGCTGCCGGGGGAAGTCCGCCCGTCACGGCGAGCCACACCAGCGCCGCGACGAGTGCGCCGAGCACCGCCCCGACGACCGGGACCACCGCGATGGCGCGGCGCGCGTCGCCACGATCGACGGTGTCCGGTCCCCGCACCGGGAAGACGGTGAGCCAGGAGAACGCGAGCCGCAACGACCTCATCGGCCGTTGTCGGTGACACCGGCATCGGTGAAGGTCGCCATGTCGGCGAGAGTGGCGACGGCCCCCGACAGGATGGGGAGAGCGACCATCGCTCCCGATCCCTCCCCGAGGCGCATGGAGAGGTCCAGCAGTGGATCCATGCGGAGGTGCGCGAGCGCGAGGGCGTGCGCCGGCTCCGTCGACCGGTGACCGGCCAGCCACCAAGCGGAGGCACCGACCGACAGATCGTTCGCCACCAACGCTGCCGCCGTGACGACGACGCCGTCGAGGACGACAGGGGTCCGGCGCACCGCGGCCTGGATCAGGAATCCCGTCATGGCCGCCAGATCGGCGCCGCCGACGGTGCGCAGCAACGCGATCGGATCCTTGACGACGGGGCGGGCGCGTCTCAACGAGTCACGGATGGCCGCCGTCTTGCGGATCCATCCCGCGTCGTCCACTCCGGTGCCCCGCCCCACGGCGGCGACAGGCTCGGTATTGGTCACTGCAGCGATGAGAACCGTTGCCGGAGTGGTGTTTCCGATGCCCATATCGCCCGCGATCAGGAGGTCGGCGCCTCCGTCGACCTCCTCGTCGGCGATGTCGCGACCCGCGGCGAGGGCTGCGCGCACCTCGTCGTCCGAGAGCGCGTCCTCACGGTCGATCGACCCGCTCGACCGGCGCACCTTGTACGTCGACACGGACTCGTCGGTCTCCGCGTCCACGGCCATGTCGACCACGCGGACGCTCGCGCCGGACACCGTCGCCAAGGCGTTGATGGCGGCGCCGCCGGCGGCGATGTTGGCGACCATCTGGGCGGTCACCTCGGGTGGGTAGGCGGACACTCCGTGCTGGGCGATGCCGTGATCTCCGGCGAAGACGACGGCCCGAGCGCGCGCGAAACGATGGGGCGGGCACACACCCTGACACGACGCGATCCACACGGCCAGATCCTCGAGACGCCCGAGCGACTCGGCAGGCTTGGTCAGGACGGCTTGCCGTGCGCGAGCCTGCCGCGCGATCTCCGCGTCGGGAGGGTCCACCGGGCTGAACAGTGCGGGGCTGTCGGTCACGACGTGCCTCTCGGTCGATCGGTCGACGGTGTGTGCGTCGGGTGTGTGAGGGATAGCGGAAGTCCGGCGACCAGGAGGGTGACGGCGTCGCACGTCTGTGCCAGTCGCGCGTTTACCGACCCGATCTCGTCGCGGAAGAGTCTGCCCGCCCGCGTCTCGGGGATCACGCCGAGACCGACTTCGGGGGAGACCATCACCAGCGGTCCGGGATGACGGTCGACTGCGTCGACGAGCGCGTCGACCGCCGGCTGAACGGTGCCGCGCGGCGCATCCCACGCCTCGAGGTCGTCCAGCGCTCCGGTGAGCCACGTGCCGAGGTCGTCGACGAGCGTCGGCACGCTGTGGTCGGTCAGAGCTGCAGCGAGGTCGCCGTGCGCGGAGATCTCCAGCGTCGACCAGTGGCTCGGTCTGGTGCGGCGATGCCGATCGATGCGGTCGTCCCAGTCCGTGTCGCCAGGGCTGCGTCGTCCCGTCGCGATGTAGCGCACGGCGGAACGGCCGACGAGCAGTGCTTCCGCGTGGCCGGATTTGCCGGAGCGTGCACCACCGAGAACGAGTGTCCGGTGTGTCACCGCGATGTGCGGATCAGACCGCGTCGCCGGGGCCGACGCGCGGCTTGGGTGCGCGCATCTTGCGGACCTGCGACGCGCGGACGAACGTGTACCACCCGAGCTTGAAGCCACCGTCGGGCGTCTCCGGGAAACGATCGCGCACCCGATTGTTGACCCGTCGGCCGAGGAAGTACCCGTCGATGGCCATGAAGATCATCATGATGAACAGCGCCAAAGTGACGATCGACTGGACCGCGGGGCTCAGGAACAGGGCCACCAGCAGGATCAACGCCATCGGCATGAACAGTCCGACGAAGTTGCGACGTGAGTCGACGAGGTCGCGGGCGTACGCACGGACGGGTCCCTTGTCACGAGGCAGAAGGAACTTGTCCTCACCGGCCATCATGCGGGCGCGCTGATCGGCCGACTTGGCACGACGCTCCGCGGAGGCGATCTTGCGCTCTTCCTTCGACCCGCGCGTTGCCTTGCGCCGGGCACGTGCTTCTTTGGCCGTCAACGGAGCCGGCGCGACAGGACCGCGTCGGCGACCTTCCGCCTCGCGGCGGGACGGTGTCGGACGGCCCTTGCTCACGCTGACCTTGCCGGTAGCAGGCGACGCGGTGGTGGGCTCGGTCCGATCCGCGGCGGTCGACTCGTGGTCGACGGACTTGTCACCGGACTTACCGAAGGGCAGCTTCACACGCACAGGCTATTCGACGGAGACGACAGGGTGAACACCGCAGTCCGTCGATAGAGTGACCCGATGCGCGTTCTCATCGCCCCCGATTCCTTCGGAGACACCCTGACCGCGGCCGACGCCGCCGCCGCCATCGCGGCCGGATGGTCGAGCGAACGCGACGACGACCTGATCCTCGCTCCGCAGTCCGACGGCGGGCCGGGCTTCGTCGACGCCCTCGCCGTGGACGGTGGGCAGGTGATCGACACCGTCGTGGGGGGTCCTCTGGAACACGACGTGACGGCGCGATGGCTGCTCGACGGCAACACCGCCTACATCGAGGTCGCGCAGACCGTCGGGCTGCACCTCCTGGGACGCACGCCCGACGTCGAGACGGCAGTCGAGGCGCACAGCAGGGGAGTGGGACAGCTGATCGCCGAGGCGATCGGCCGCGGTGCGCGCACCGTCGTCGTCGGGCTCGGCGGCAGCAGCTCCACGGACGGTGGCTACGGCATGATCCACGCGCTCGGCGGACCCGATGCTGCGTCGGCCGCACTGCGCGACATCGAGCTGGTCGCGGCCAGTGACGTCGACAACCCAC
The DNA here is from genome assembly GCF_000834565.1 of Rhodococcus sp. MEB064. Classification (NCBI taxonomy): domain Bacteria; kingdom Bacillati; phylum Actinomycetota; class Actinomycetes; order Mycobacteriales; family Nocardiaceae; genus Rhodococcus; species Rhodococcus sp. MEB064. Next base: position 46,722 of record NZ_JXQS01000028.1, on the reverse strand, counting down.
TGCTGGGACCGGCCGGCGCAGCCGCGGTCTTCGGACCGCAGAAGGGTGCCGACGCGACGACCGTCGAGCTGCTCGAGGCGCGCAACGCCGAGTGGTGCAGCGAACTCGACCGTATTGCCGGGCGGAACGTCGCGGATCTCGAGGGCGCCGGCGCCGCGGGCGGACTCGGAGCGGCCCTGCTGGCGTTGGGGGCGACCAGGACGTCGGGCGCGGACGTCGTCGCCCGGCGCACTCGTCGCCACGAGGTGATGCCCACCGTGGACCTCGTTCTGACCGGTGAGGGCAAGTTCGACTCGCAGTCGCTGCGCGGCAAGGTGGTCACGGCGCTGGCGGCGGCCGCATCCGAGCACCGCATCCGCACCATCGTCCTCGCAGGTCAGGTGCACCTCGACGAGGCCGAGATGCGTGGTGCGGGAATCGAGGCGGCACATTCGGTGACCGACTTCGCCGGATCGGTCGAGCTCGCGATGTCGGACGCCCGAGCCCAGCTGACGGCGCTGTCGGCAGAGGTCGCACGTCACCGATTCTCGGTGTGACGCACCCCGGCGATCGTGTGGAATACCGGGGTCGGGAGTACCGTTGATCATGTTCGCTGGCGTTATGCCGAGAGGGCACGAACGATAGGGAGAACCCATGACTGTGCAGAACGACGTCGTTACCAGCGACGTGACCACCACCGGTGCCGACACCGAGACGCATGCCGTCCTGATGACCGAGGCCGCATCGTCCAAGGCGAAGGCACTCCTCGACCAGGAAGGTCGCGACGATCTGGCTCTGCGCATCGCAGTGCAGCCCGGCGGATGCGCAGGACTGCGCTACCAGCTGTTCTTCGACGACCGCTCGCTCGACGGCGACCTGGTCAAGGACTTCAACGGCGTCACGTTGGCTGTCGACCGGATGAGCGCGCCGTACGTCGAGGGCGCCTCGATCGACTTCGTCGACACCATCGAGAAGCAGGGCTTCACCATCGACAACCCGAACGCCACGGGTTCGTGCGCCTGCGGTGACTCGTTCAACTGAGTCACATGCTCTGACCTGCTCCACCGTCGTCCCCGGCTCCGAACCTGGAGCCGGGGACGACGTGCATGTGGGGTTCACCGCATGCTCACCCGGGTAAGGTTCACAGCAGTTCAGTTCACAAGCACCTGCTGCGAAAGGCCCTCGGACGTGACCATTGCGGTGTCCGGCTCCATAGCTACCGACCATCTGATGCGATTCCCCGGTCGCTTCGCCGACCAGTTCCTCGCCGATCAGCTCGCCCACGTCTCGTTGAGCTTCCTCGTCGACGACCTCGTCATTCGCAAGGGTGGTGTCGGTGGCAACATCGCATACGCCATGGGTGTGCTGGGTGCGGCACCTCTGCTGATCGGTGCTGTCGGTCCCGACTTCGCCGAGTACCAGTCCTGGCTGGAGGACAACGGAGTCGACTGCTCCGCGGTCACCCTGTCCGAGACGGCTCACACGGCCCGTTTCGTCTGCACCACGGACGAGGACATGGCACAGATCGCGTCGTTCTACCCCGGAGCCATGACCGAGGCCGGGGACATCTCCGTCACGGACATCTCCGAGGGGCGTGACCTCGACCTGGTCCTCGTCGGGGCGAACGATCCGGCCGCGATGATGCGCCACACCGCGGAGTGCCGCGAACTGGGCCTTCCCTTCGCCGCCGATCCGTCCCAGCAGCTGGCACGTCTCGACGGTGCGCAGGCGACAGAGCTCATCGAGGGCGCCGAGTACCTGTTCACCAACGAGTACGAGTGGGGCCTGCTGCGTCAGAAGACGGGCCTGACCGAGTCGCAGATCCGCGACAAGGTGGGTCTGCGCGTGACGACGCTGGGCAAGAACGGTGTCGAGATCGTCGGCAAGGACGGCACCGACCTCCGTGTCGGCGTGGTCCCGGAGACCAGCAAGGTCGATCCCACCGGAGTGGGCGACGCATTCCGCGCCGGCTTCCTCGTCGGTCGTGCCAAGGGCCTCGGTCTCGAGCGGGCCGCACAGCTCGGATCGTTCATCGCCGTTCTGGTCCTCGAGACCACCGGCACTCAGGAATGGACACTGGTGCGTGACGACGCGATCAAGCGTCTGACCGAGGCGTACGGCGACGACGCCGCGAACGAGATCGCCGCCGTACTTCCTCGCTAGCTCTTTCTTGCGGCCTCGCGGCCGACCTACCTGCTAGAGCCGCACGGGGTAGGTCGGTTCCGCGATGGCGGGCACGATGCGCTTCTCGACGAAGATGCCGTGCCACACCATGAAGATCAGCACCGTCCACAGTCGACGGCTGTGATCGCTGCGACCCTCGCGATGGTCGTTCAGCATCCGAGTGATCGCCGCCTTGTCCAGCAGGTGGTCGGTCTGGGAGTCGGCGATCTGCTGGTGCGCCCAGTCGAACAACTCGGTGCCGCGCAACCAATGCCGCAGTGGCACAGGGAAACCGAGCTTCGCGCGGTTCAGCACATGGTCGGGCACGATGCCGTCGAGCGCCTTGCGCAGCGCGTACTTGGTGGTCGACTTCGTGATCTTCTGCTCGAGCGGCAACTGCTCCGCCACCCGGAACACCTCGTTGTCGAGGAACGGCACACGAAGCTCCAGCGAATTGGCCATCGTGATCTTGTCGGCCTTGACCAGGATGTCGCCGCGCAGCCACGTGAACAGGTCGAGGTGCTGCATGCGGGCCACCGGATCCCACCCGACGGACTGCGCGTAGATCGGCGCCGTCACGTCCTGGTGGGTCCACTCGGGCCGGAACTCCCGCAGCACCGAGCGAAGCTGGGCGTCGTTGAAACTGCGGGCGTTTCCGTAGTACCGCTCTTCGAGAGTCATCGATCCGCGGTTCAGCAGGCTCTTGCCGCGGGTGCCCTCCGGAATGCGCTCGCTGAGCCGACCTGCAGCACGGCGCAGGGAGGAGGGGAGCTTGTCGAACGGTGCGAGCGACAGCGGCTCGCGGTAGATGGTGTAGCCACCGAACAACTCGTCCGCGCCCTCACCGGACAGCACGACCTTGACGTGCTTGCGAGCTTCCTTGGCGACGAAGTAGAGCGGCACCAGCGCTGGATCCGCCACCGGGTCGTCGAGGTACCAGACGATCTCGGGGATCGCCGCGGCGAACTCCTCCGGTCCGACGACCTTGATGACGTGCTTGGCACCGATGGCTGCGGCCGACTCGGCGGCGACATCGACCTCCGAGTACCCCTCGCGTTCGAAGCCCGTCGTGAACGTGACCAGGTCGGGGTTGTGGCGCATCGCCAACGCGGCGATCGCCGTCGAGTCGATACCGCCCGACAGGAACGAGCCCACCGTGACATCGGCACGCATGTGCTTGGCGACGGAGTCCTCGAGCGCCTGAGCGATCTCCTGGTAGCGGGCAGCCTCGGTACCGGACGCGACCGGGCGCACCGGGAACGTCGGCCGGAAATACCGCGTGACGACGGGAGCGGAACCCGGCGCCAGCCGTGCGAAGCAGCCGGACTCCAGGCGGACGATGCCGGCGTGCAACGTCTCCGGTTCGGGCACGTACTGCAGCACTGTGTAGTGCTCCAACGCGCGGGGGTCAAGCTCGTCCGACACACCCAGCTTCTCCATCAGCTCGAGAATGCTCTTCTTCTCGCTGGCGAACGCCGTACCGCCGGTGCCCGTGGAGTAGAAGAGCGGCTTGATGCCGAACGGATCACGTGCCAGGAACAGTTCGCGCTTCTCGGTGTCCCACAGTGCGATGGCGAACATGCCCCGCAGCTTGCGGACGGCGTCGTCACCCCAGAAGTGGAATGCGGCGACGATCGCCTCGCCGTCACCCTCCGTCGCGAAGACGGCGCCGTACTCGGCGGCCAGCGTCGCGCGCAGCTCGAGGTAGTTGTAGATCTCTCCGTTGAAGACGAGCGCATAGCGGTCCGGGTTGTCCTCGGGGCCCCACCGCAACGGCTGGTGGGAGTGCTCGATGTCGATGATCGAGAGCCGGTTGAAGCCCAGCGCCAGATCGGCGTCGTGCCACGTACCCGGCTCGTCCGGGCCGCGATGCCGCATGCACTGCGACGCGGAGCCGACGGCATCGACGACATCTTCCGCGGATGCGTTCGGTGTCAGCAGTCCCAGCAGTCCACACACGGTCGGCAAGCCTCGTTTCGATCGATGTGACAGCCGATCGCGCAGGCTCGGCCGTCGGGGAACGCCGGACCACGGGCCCGGCGAGTGTCGGTCCGAGTATGCCGCAGTCGCCGCCGTGGCCACAGTTGCGCCGCCGACCAACACGTGGCCCACCCGACACGAGAACCGAGGCCGCTTTGGTCTACGCTGCGTAGTACACGGACACATCGTGCACGCAGGCCGCTCGGCCTGCAGCGCGAGGCGTGTTCGTACTCTCCATCTTGGCAATCAGGAAGGCGTGATCGTGGCGCAGCGTGGTGGTGGATCCGGCCGTCGGATGACACGGCGAGTCGGATTGGTGGCTTCTCTTGCAGTGGCCGCCGTAGTGCTGTCGGGCTGCGGCATCGACAACTCGGTTCTTCGGTTCGGGTGGCCTTCGGGCATCACCCCGCAGGCCGAGCGCATGCGAGAGCTGTGGACCTGGTCGGTCATCGCGGCTCTCATCATGGGCGTCATCGTCTGGGGCCTCACGTTCTGGACCGTCGCGTTCCACCGTAAGAAGAAGGACTCCCCGGAGTTCCCTCGCCAGACGGCCTACAACGTGCCGCTGGAGCTCTTCTACACGGCCGTGCCGTTCGTCATCATCGCCGTGCTCTTCTACTTCACCGTCGTCGTGCAGAACTACGTGCAGGAGAAGCAGGACAACCCGGATGTCGTCGTCGACGTCACCGCGTTCCAGTGGAACTGGAAGTTCGGCTACCGCACCGTCGACCTCAAGGACGGCCGGGCGATCTACGACGGCACCGACGAGGAGCGCGAGCAGGCGGCCGAAGAGGCCGGCACCACCGAGGGTGAAGAGCCCGGCCCGCTGTTCGGTCGCGAGAAGTCCGACCAGTCGTACCTGAACTACAACGACATCGAGACCGTCGGCTCCAGCAACGAGGTGCCCATCCTCGTGCTCCCGACCGGTAAGCGCATCGAGTTCGAGATCGCGTCCTCGGACGTCATCCACTCCTTCTGGGTGCCCGAGTTCCTGTTCAAGCGCGACGTGCTCCCGAACCCGAAAGAGAACCACTCGGACAACGTCTTCCAGATCAGCGAGATCGAGCAGGAAGGCGCGTTCGTCGGGCGCTGCGCCGAGATGTGCGGCACCTACCACGCGATGATGAACTTCGAGGTCCGCGCCGTCAGCCCCGAGGCATTCGAGTCGTACATGGATGCCCGTCGTGACGGACAGACCAACGCTCAGGCACTCGAGTCCATCGGCCAGGAGCCCCTCGCGACCTCCACGTCGCCGTTCAACACAGATCGCACGCTCAAGAGTGCGACCGTGGCAGAAGGAAACTGACACCACATGAAGATCGAAGCGAAGCTCTTCGAGATCCTGACCGGGTTCTTCATCCTCGTCGGAATTCTCTACGGCGTGTTCACCGGCTTCTCACGTACCGGCATCGAATGGGCAGGCCTCACCGCCATCGCCCTCTCCGCCGGTCTGACGCTGATCGTCGGTACGTACTTCCGATTCGTTGCTCGTCGCTTGGACACCCGTCCCGAGGACTACGACGACGCTGAGGTTGCCGACGGTGCAGGCGACCTGGGCTTCTTCAGCCCCGGTAGCTTCTGGCCGATCATCCTCGCCGGATCCGGTGCCTTCATGGCCCTGGCCTTCGCCTTCTACGAGCCGTGGATGCTGGCTCTGGGCGCCCTCGCCATCATCGGTGCGGCTGCCGGCCTGGTCTTCGAGTACCACGTGGGACCCGAGAAGCACTGACACACTCTCCCCAGAACGCCCCCAGCTGATGCTGGGGGCGTTCGGCGTTTCCGGAGTGTGCGTGTGTTGGGGGTGTGCGGTCGGCGCGTCTGCACTTGGGGTGGTGAGCGGGGCGAGTGCACACCCTTTCCATGTGTTCGCACCGGGACTCGCCGTGGTGACACGCCGGTGTGCCGCTGGTGGGGGTGTGCGGTCGGGCTGCGTGGCGCGGCTCGTCCAGTTCCGCCGCGCGCACTCTGCAACCGCGAATACTGCTGTGCGGTGCGAGCGCACACCCTTTCCGTGTACCTGCACCGGGACTCGCCGTGGTGACACGCCGACGTTGCGCTGGTGGGGGTGTGCGGTCGGGCTGCGTGGCGTGGCCTGCCCAGTGCTGCGAGTGACGGCCAACTCTCATGTGTCGCACCGATGTGGTGCTGAGCGACGAGAGTGCACACCCCTTGCATCTACCTGCACCGGGACTCGCCGTGGTGACACGCCGACGTTCCGCTGGTGGGGGTGTGCGGTCGGGTTGAGTGGCGTGGCCTGCCCAGTGCTGCGAGTGACGGCCAATTCTCATGTGTCGCACCGATGTGGTGCTGAGCGACGAGAGCGCACACCCTTTCCGTGTACCTGCACCGGGACTTGCCGTGGTGACACGCCGACGTTTCGCTGGTGGGGGTGTGCGGTCGGGTTGAGTGGCGCGGCCTGCGCGGCGCGGTGCATGCCGGGTCACTCTCAGTTGCCGCGCTACAGCGGTGCTGAGCGACGAGAGCGCACACCCTTTCCGTGTACCTGCACCGGGACTCGCCGTGGCGACACGCCGACGTTTCGCTGGTGGGGGTGTGCGGTCGGGTTGAGTGGCGCGGCCTGCGCGGCGCGGTGCATACCGGGTCACTCTCAGTTGCCGCGCTACAGCGGTGCTGAGCGACGAGAGCGCACACCCTTTCCATGCACCCGCATCGGGACTCGCCGTGGTGACACGCCGACGTTTCGGTGGTGGGGGTGTGCGGTCGTGCTGCGTGGCGCGGCCCTGCGCGGTGCGGCGCATGCCGGGCCACTCTCGGTTGCTGCGCTCCAGCGGTGCTGAGTGACGCGAGCGCACACCCCTTGTATGTACCCGCACCGGGACTCGCCGTGGTGACACGCCGACGTTGCGCTGGAGGAGGTGTGCGCTCGCGCCGGAACGGACGTGTCCGCCCCGACCCGGCGGTGGGGGAGGGGAGTGCTGGGAAACGAGAAGAGGCGCCACCCGTATCGGGTGGCGCCTCTCATCGATTACTCGGTGCGATCAGTGTCCGTTGGATTCCGGATCGTGACCGTTGCCGTTCGCATGGCCGTTGCCGTTGGCGTGACCGTTGCCGTTCGCAAGGCCGTTGCCGTTCGAGTGACCGTTGCCCTGCGCCAGGACCTTTGCCTGGTACGTGCGGAGCATCGTGAGCTGATCGTGCTCGCCCTCGTGCGACAGACGCTCGTGCAACCGGTGCTCTTCATCCGAGTCCGGAGTGAAGATGCTGCCGGAGCCGGGCTTGCCGGCCGAGCCGAGCTTGTTCATCTTCTTGGGCAGTGCAGCGCCCTGGTACTCGAGGGGGAGCGGATGTCCGTGCTCGTCCACCGGGCCCAGAGGCTGGTGGATCTCGACGTAGGCACCCTGCGGCAGGCGCTTGATGACGCCGGTCTCGATGCCGTGCTCGAGCACCTGGCGATCGCTGCGCTGCAGACCGATGCAGAAGCGGTAGGTCAGCAGGTAGGCGATCGGAGGCAGAACAACCAGGCCGATGCGGCCGATCCAGGTCATCGCGTTCAAGGAGATGGCGAACTTGTACGCGATGATGTCGTTCACACAGGAGAGCGTGAGGACCACGTAGAAGGCGATCGCCATCGCGCCGACTGCAGTGCGCACCGGCACGTCGCGGGGACGCTGGAGCAGGTTGTGGTGTGCATCGTCCTTGGTGAAGCGCTTCTCGATCCAGGGGTACGCGATCATGATCGCGAACACCGCACCCATGATGACGGCCACCCAGAACACGGCCGGGATCATGTAGTTGCCGAGGTAGAGCTCCCACGCGGGCCACAGTCGAGCGAGGCCGTCGGTCCACATCATGTAGAAGTCGGGCTGCGAGCCTGCGGACACCTGCGACGGGTTGTACGGGCCGAGGGCCCACACCGGGTTGATCTGCAGAACGCCGCCCATGACCGCGAGGACACCGAACGTCATTGCGAAGAACGCGCCCGACTTCACTGCGAAGACCGGGAGGATGCGGACGCCGACGACGTTGGTCTCGGTGCGGCCGGGGCCGGGGAACTGCGTGTGCTTCTGGTACCAGACCAACGCGAGGTGAGCCGCGATGAGCGCCAGGATGATGGCCGGCAACAGGAGGACGTGAGCGACGTAGAGGCGCGGGATGATGATCGTGCCCGGGAAGTCGCCGTTGAAGATCAACCAGTGCATCCACGTGCCGACCACCGGGATGGAGATGGTGATGCCGGAGAACGCGGCGCGGAGGCCGGTGCCGGAGAGCAGGTCGTCGGGGAGCGAGTAACCGAAGAAGCCCTCGAACATGGCCAGGATGAGCAGCAGCGAACCGATGACCCAGTTGGCCTCACGCGGGCGGCGGAACGCACCGGTGAAGAAGATGCGGGCCATGTGCACGATGATCGAGCACGCGAACAGCAGCGCTGCCCAGTGGTGGATCTGGCGGATGAACAGACCGCCGCGGACCTCGAAGGACAAATCCAGCGTGGTCGCGTAGGCCCTGGTCATCTCGACGCCGCGGAGTGGTGCGTACGCGCCGTCGTAGATGGTCTCGGACATGGAGGGGTCGTAGAACAACGTGAGGTACGTGCCGGACAGCAGCAGGATGATGAAGCTGTACAGCGCGATCTCACCGAGCAGGAACGACCAGTGCGTCGGGAAAACCTTGTTGATCTGTCGACGCATGCCCGCAGAGAGGTGATAGCGGGAGTCGACGCCCTCGGCCTGCTTCGCAGCGAGAGTGGCGATGGTTGGACTCATCGTGAACCTTCCGATGACGACGCAGCAGAAGCGTTCTCCTGCTCGTGTACTCCGGCCGGACGTTCCCAGTAGGCGGGTCCGAGCGGCTCGATGAAATCGCCCGCGGCAACGAGGTAACCGTCCTCGTTCACCGTGATGGGCAGCTGCGGAAGAGCACGTGCGGCCGGTCCGAAGATCGGCTTGGCGTATTCCAACGCGTTGAATTGCGACTGGTGGCACGGGCAGAGGATGCGGTTGGTCTGCTGCTCGTACAACGATGTGGGGCAACCGAGGTGGGTGCAGATCTTCGAGTAGGCGAAGTAATCGCCGTAGTTGAAGCTCTCCTGGCCCTTGCGCTTGACGGTGCGGTCGGCGTCCTCGGTGCGGAGACGGATGAGCATGACGGCGTTACGGATTCCCTTGAGAGCGTGTGACAGCTCTTCTTCGTTGCCGCGTTCGGACTCGCGGAACGGGAACACGGTTTCCATGGCGCCTGCATCGAGATCTTCGGGACGTACCAGCACCACGTCGTCGACGCGGCCGGTGTAACGCCGGAGGTAGATCGTCTCTCCAGGGTAACTCGGGGTCCATCCCGACACCCAGAGCGAGGACTCGTCGCCCTCGGCCCACGGGTTCTTGATCAGGCCACCGAGCGGAAGGATCGACATGATGCCGAGTGCGCCGCCGCCGAAGACGAGGCTGCGCTTGATCATCTTGCGACGACCCAGCGTGGACGTGTCGAAGGAGTCGCTGAGTTCCGCGACGACCGTCTTCTTGTCCACTTCGCTCGAACCACCGTCGTGGCGATCCTGGATGGACACCTCTTCGGGGATGAACTTCTTGGTGAACTGCACGGCGCCCACGCCGACGCCGAGGATGGCCAGACCCATGGTCAGACCGATCAGCGGTGTATAGAGGCTGTACAGGCCGTACTGGTCCTCGCCCATGCCGGCGTACTGCCACGGCCAGAAGAGGTAGATGGCGATGAAGGCGATCGCGGAGACACCGGCGAGGAAGAACCAGAGGCTGACGCTTCGCTCGGCGCGCTTCTCGGCCTTGGTTCCGGGGACGGGCCAGCGTGCGCGACGGAACGCCACATCGACGTGGTCGAGGTTGGTGCCGAGTGCGACGAGTTCGTCGCGGCTCATGGCGGACAGTTCCTCGTCCGTGTACTTACGGTCCGGGTCGAATGCCCTGCGGTCGTCGGCAGTGCCGTCTTCCGGGAAGTTGTCGCCGCTCATGACCTCACTCCGATCCACAGTGCTGCTCCGACGATCAGACCGATGCCGACCACCCAGATGGCGATGGCTTCCGTGCCGGGGCCGAATCCGCCGAGTCCGTAACCACCGGGAGGCTGAGTCTCGGAGGACGACTTGACGTACGCGATGATGTCTTTCTTCTCTTCGGGCGAGAGCTGGCGGTCCGAGAACTTGGGCATGTTCTGCGGTCCGGTGACCATCGCCTGGTAGATCTGCTGCTCGTTGGCCGGGTCGAGCGTCGGGGCGTACTTGCCCGAGGACAGTGCGCCACCTCGCCCGGTGAAGTTGTGGCACGACGCGCAGTTGAGACGGAACAGCTCGCTGCCGCGGGCGACGTCGCCGCCGCGGAGCGACTCCTGCTCGATCTCGCCGCTGTCGCTGCGCACGACCGTGGGGCCGCCGCCGTTCGCCTGGATGTACGCACCCAGGGCGTCGACCTGTGCCTGGTTGTACTTGGGCTGCTTGCGCTCGGCCTGTGCCTCGTTACGTGCCATCGGCATACGTCCGGAGGAGACCTGGAAGTAGACAGCAGCTTCGCCGACGCCGATCAACGACGGTCCGCGATCCTTGACGCCCTGGAGATTGGCGCCGTGGCACGTCACGCAGGACGTGTCGTAGATCTGCTGACCTTCGCGCACCATGGCTGCGCTGTCTTCCTGGGCGGTGGCGACCTGTGCATCGGGCGTGAGAGCCGCCGCGAGGAAACCCGCGCCGACGAGGCCCATGAACAGCACCATCGCGCCACTGACCCGGCGACGCGTGCGACGACGGCGGTTGGCCTTCTTCGCGGAGGCAGTCGGGGTGCCGCTCTGGACGACGACTCCGTCGTCGTCGGGTGTGCCGGGGGGTGAAGAACTCATCTGTATCCCTTGTCGTGTCGGGACGGCTTGTCGGATGTCACCGATGAGGCTGTCATCGGGTATTCGACGCCTGCTCGGTCAGCGGATGAAGTAGATCGTCGCGAACAGCGCGATCCAGACGATGTCGACGAAGTGCCAGTAGTAGGACACGACGATGGCGGCGGTTGCCTGGGCCGGCGTGAACTTGCTGACCAGGGTCCTGGTGATCAGGAAGACGAACGCGATCAGTCCGCCGATGACGTGCAGGCCGTGGAAGCCGGTGGTGATGTAGAAGACCGAGCCGTAGACGCTGCTCGAGATCGACGTTCCCTCGTGCACGAGGTGGTAGTACTCGTAGCCCTGGCCGGCGACGAAGAACGCGCCCATGACCAGCGTGAGGGTGTACCAGCGACGGAGGCCGAAGACGTCACCGCGCTCGGCGGCGAACACACCGAGCTGGCAGGTGAAGGACGATGCGATGAGCACCGCCGTCACGGGTACGGCGAGCGTCAGGTTCAGCTCGGTGGGCTCCGGGGGCCACTGACCCGGCTCGGCCTGGGCCCGCGCGACGAAATACATCGCGAAGAGGCCGGCAAAGAACATCAATTCGCTGGACAGCCACACGATCGTGCCCACGCTGACCATGTTCGGCCGGTTCAGCGAATGGACACGCTGGGTGATGGCGGATCCCGAAGTACCTACTGCGCTCGTCACATCCGCAAGTATGACCCGTCGTAGTACGAAAGGCATAGCCGGGTATCGGTTGGCGCGTCGAGCGTCGTTCGCGCGCGCGTAGCAAGAAGGCGCAATCTCGGACGGTACGGCCCCTCTTCCTGGACTTTTAGTTCAATAGGGCCGGTCTGCCCACGTCGGAGCGGGTCGGAGTCGACGGACAGTGGTGTTCGCGACACCACCGGTGGAGTCTCGACTCGAGCTCTAGAGTCGGTGGCGCGAAGGTCTCCTCCACCGCCGTCTGGCACTGTCGAGGTATGACTTCGGGCACCGGTCGTGGGCGGACTCCATGGTGGCGGCGGCTGTTCGGCAAGACGCCTCCGCCGCCGCTCGACGCCACGCGGGAGGATCTCGTCGTGGTCGCGTCGTGCTTCGACGACGTGGAGGCGTGCTCGGCAACGTTGGAGCGTGCAGCGAGCGAGGAGCCGGCCTGGTCCGCGGACGACGACTGCGTCCTGCGTCACCATCTGTTGCTTCCTGCCGACCAGGTGGCCGACGCGGTATCGGTCGCCGCCCAGGACGGCTACGCCGAGGCGACGACGGGCCCGATGGCGCAGACGCCGGGACACCTGCCCGCCGACGTGCCGACGGGAACACTCCTGGTTCTGCAGCGAGTGCAGATGCTCGACGCTCTGCACTGTTCGCAGGAACGGTCGAGGATGGCGGGCCTCGCTCAGCGACGCGACGGTGTGGTGCTGGGCTGGGATGCGCTTCAACCGGCTGCGGAACCGCCGTCCGGCGAGCACTAAGCTTCCCGCTCATGAGCGCAGGGGACAGTACGCGGACATGGGCGAAGGTCCTCGGGACCTTGACGTCGCGCCACGACCTGACGGGCGCGGACACGGCGTGGGTGATGGACGAGATCATGTCCGACAACGCCACGTCCGCCCAGATCGCGGCGTTCGGTGTCGCTCTCAAGATGAAGGGTCCCACCTCCGACGAGTTGCGCGGACTGGCCGACTCGATGCTCGGCCATGCCAAGCGCGTGCCCGTGGACGACGACGTGGTCGACATCGTCGGTACGGGCGGCGATCGCTCGAACACCGTCAACATCTCCACCATGGCCTCGGTCGTCGTGGCCGCTGCGGGTATCCGCGTGGTCAAGCACGGTAACCGCGCCGCGTCGTCGAAGAGCGGCGGTGCCGACGTGCTGCAGGCGCTCGGGGTCCGCATCGACCAGGGCCCGGACCAGGTGGCGGCGAGCGTCGCCGAGCTGGGCATCGGATTCTGCTTCGCGCCCGTGTTCCACCCTGCGTTGCGCTTCGCCATCGCCCCTCGCAAGGAGATCGGTATCCCCACGGCGTTCAACGTCCTGGGCCCGTTGACCAACCCTGCGAGTCCGCGTGCCGGGCTGGTGGGATGCGCGTTCGACGACTTGATAGACGTCGTGGCCAGCGTCTTCGCGGCCCGCGGGAACTCGGTGCTGGTGGTGCGGGGAGACGACGGGCTCGACGAGATCACGACGTCGACGACCACGTCGGTACGGATCGTCCGGGACGGGAGCATCGTGCACACCGTGCTCGATCCGCGCGATCTCGGCATCGAACGAGTGCCGCTCGACGCTCTTCGCGGCGGAGACGCCGAGGACAACGCGGCAGCGGCGCGGCGCGTGTTCGCCGGTGAGACGGGTCCGGTGCGGGACGCGGTGCTGCTGAACGCGGCCGGCGCGATCGCCGCGTTCCGGGGTATCGGCGACTCCCTGGAGGACGCGCTGGCCGACGGGCTCACCGCGGCTGCGACAGCGATCGACACCGGAGCAGCGCAGACGTTGCTCGGCCGGTGGGCCGAGTTCACCTCGGCCTGACGGCCTTACTCGCCGATGGAGAAGCCCGCGTCGATGTCCGCGCTCGAGTAGGACTTGAACGCGATGTGGGTGTCTGTGCGTACGACGCCGTCGATGCGGTTGACGCGCTCGGTGATGACCTCGGCGATCTCCTCGTGGCTGCGGACCTTCACGACGGCGATCAGGTCGACGTCACCGGCACAGGAGAACACCTCGGACACACCGGGGACGTCGGCGACGGCCCGAGCGGTCTCCGGGATCGTGTGCACCTCTGCGTGAATCATGACGATGGCGGTGATCATGGCAATACCTTCCGAGAGATGAACTGCGGCTGAGCCTAGTTCGGCGGACGCCCCCGCCGCGTCACCCCCACGCCATCGTTCTCTCCCGTTCGCGACGGCTCGCATCCCGTACGGCGGCGCACCACGGTGCCCATCGGCCGGCGCCGTGAGCGGGTTCGGACCAACCGTCCGTGGTGTCGACGATGCGGACTCCGCCCGAGTCGAGCCAGCGTGCCAGGAGCGCGACCTCCTCCGGCGTGGCTCCGCGCAGGGGAGTCTCGTCCGGGATGACGGTGTCCGCCGCGGAGATCAACGCGTCGACGACGGGCATCGGCGGGACTCCGCGGCGAGACACTCCGGCGCTGGCGAGTCGGCCGTACCGGATGACGACGAACTCCCAGCCGCCGTCGTCGGCGCGCCGGGCCGCGACCAGTTGCTCGATGCGTGCGAGGGCGTGCAGTCGCTGGACGGCGCGGAGCGCGGTCATCAGTGCCGCGGCGCGATCGCGCAGACGTGCCGCGGATTCGAAGAGGAGATCGGTGGACAACGCGTCGATCCGTGCGGCGACTGCCTCGAGCACGGACGGGTCGGCTCCCTCTCCGAGACGCCGGAACGCCTCCGGGGCATGGGCGTACGCCTCGGCGTCCATGGACCCGGAACCGGCCGCGGTGCACCCCCCGACCGCCTCGACGGCGCACTTCTCGTGTCGAGCGGAGGCGGGAATGCGGTGGGTGCACGAGCGGAGCCGGGTGTATTCGGCGATGACCGCGGCAGCGTCGGCGGCGGCGCTCCGTACCGCGAAGGGGCCCACCGCGCCGGGGGAGGGCGTGCGGACGATGGAGAGGCGCGGGAACGCCTCGGAGGTGAGCGTCAACCACCAGCCCTTGCGGGGGTACTTCGATCGACGGTTGTACGGCGGGGTGTGTGCGCTGATGAGTCGCAGCTCGTGGACACCCGCCTCGATGGCGTGAGCGCACTCGACATGGTCCACCCGCGTCGCGAGCGCCACCATCTCTCTCATGCGGCCGCGGGTTTCCGAGCCGGTGAAGTAGTTGCGCACGCGGCGATGGAGGTTCCTCGACGTACCGACGTAGAGCACCTCGTCCGAGGGGCCGCGGAAGAGATAGACACCGGGAGCGTGAGGGAGCCCGGCCGCCAGTGTCCGTTTGGCGCGATGGGCAGCGGTGACCGTCGGCAGATAGTCGACCAGCTCGGCGTAGCTGTGCACACCTTGATTGCCGACGCGTTCGATCAACGCGTGCAGGACGTCGACGGTCGCGCGCGCATCGTCGAGCGCTCGGTGGGTGGGCCTGGTGGAGACCTCGAAGAGCGTCGCGAGTGACGACAGCTTGACCGACGGTGCCTCGTCCCTGGAGAGGACACGTCGGGCCAGCTTCACGGTGCACAGGACCCGGAACGACGGCCATGCCAGATCCATACGGGTGGCGGCGGCACGAAGGAAGCCGGTGTCGAACCGGGCGTTGTGCGCCACCAGGACGCTTCCGCGAGCGAATTCGACGAAGGTGGGGAGCACTCGTTCGATACGGGGAGCGTCGATCAACATCGCGCTGCTGATGCCGGTGAGCTGGACGATGCCGGGCGGGATGGACCGACCGGGGTCGACGAGGGTGGCCATCTCTCCGATGACCCGCCCGCCACGGACCTTGACGGCCCCGATCTCGGTGATCGCGTCCTCGCCGGGACGCCCGCCCGTGGTCTCGAGGTCGACGACGACGAAGGTCGTCTCCCGCAGCGACATGTCCATCTCGTCGAAGGCGAGTTGCAGGCCCGTCGGCGCGGCGCCCGATGTCGCCGACGCAGCTGCCACGTACGCCCCGTCGGGACGCCGGGCCGGTCCGGTCTCGCTTCGCACATCCGGGACCGTAGGGGGTGCCACCGACAAGAACGACGGGGCGTTCTCGCCGGCCTGCCGTGTCGGTGGGCGCCGTTAGCGTCGGCGTCGATTCGCGTGATGATCGGCCCCGGCCTCCTTGTGATCCGGTACGAACATCACGGCCGACAGCACGAAACTTGAATGAGACGAGGATCACATGATTGTCGATTGTGGCGAGTGCGTGGTGCGGGGCGACGCGTGTTCGGACTGTGTCGTGTCGGTGCTGCTGGGCGTTCCGGGCATGCCGTCGGCACCCTCGGACGGCCCCTCCGATGCACCGTTCGCGGCACGCCGATTGAGGCTCGAGCAGGACGAACGTGCCGCCATGGACGTCCTCGCGGAGAGTGGGTTGGTACCCCGACTGCGTCTGGTCGGCAAGGTCGTCCCGTCCCCCGAGGAGTCGGCACGCGACCGGCGTGACTCGGGCCCGGAACACGTCGCGGGCTAGTGCTTCCCGTGATCGAACCGCGACACGGAGACGGTGGGCTCGACATCTTGGATGCCATTTCGTAATCTTTCCGAGACATTGCGGAGTCGTGCAGCGCCACCAGGGACTGCGTCGCAAGGTCACCGCCTAATCGGCCACCTCTTCCGGGTGGTCGTACCGGGAACCCACCGTTACACCGGGGTGAATCCCATCGAGTCGCCTGGCGGCTCGATGAGTAGGGCTGATCTTCCCAGCCCGAACCCGTCAGCTAACTCGGTCGGCGGATATCAGGAAGAAACGGAGCACCTCTTTCTCGTGGCGAAACACCGTAAGCCCAGCACCACCTCGCGGCCTGTCCGCAACGTTCTCGTCGCCGGAGCCATCACGGCCGGCGCAGTCGTCGTCCCGGCCGCGCCCGCCTTCGCGGCCCCCGTCGAGATCCCCGGTATCGGAACGTTCGAGGTTCCGGACCAGATCCTGAGCCAGCTCCCCCCGCTTCCGCAGGTCCCGGCACTTCCCGGTCCTGCCGCACCGACGTCGAGCGCAGCGCAGATCGCCGTCCAGGCTGCCGAGAGCAAGGTCGGCGCGCCGTACGTGTACGGAGCAGCCGGCCCCAACGCTTTCGATTGCTCGGGACTGATGAAGTGGGCGTACCAGCAGGCCGGCATCAACCTGCCGCGTACCAGCTACGACCAGGCTGCCGCCGGCGTCCCCGTCTCGCAGTCGGACCTGCAGCCCGGTGACATCGTGTCCTTCTACGGTGGATCGCACTCGGGTATGTACGTCGGCAACGGAAACGTCGTCCACGCATCCACCGAGAGCCAGCCCGTCAAGGTCGCTCCGCTGTCCTCCATGCCGTTCGACGGTGCGCGCCGCTACGCCTGATCGATCGCTGTAGCTCCGTCGCAGGAGTACTCGTCCGACACCGGCAGTAACTGATCACGCGGTCGGTTACTGCCGGTGTCGACGACTTTCGGGAATGTTTCGCGTCGAAAAGCGGGGTTCGTGGACAGAATCCACGGTGTCGTCGTAATCTTTCCGTGACGTCCCCGCGATTCGGCAACGGATCGCATCATGTTTCGGATCAGTTCCAGATCGGAGAACCACTCACGTGCCGTCTTCGGTATCCACGCGGTCGAGTGTGCGCGGGGCGATCCTCGCCGGCGTTCTGACCGCCGCTCTCGCGTTCGTCCCGGTCGGCGCAGCGTCGGCCGATCCTGTTCCCGGCGAATCCGCCTCGGATGCGGTCACGCGCCTGGCGGACCTGTCCCGCGAGTCGGAACAGACGACCGAGGCCATGCACAACGCCCAGATCGACCTCGATGCCAAGCTTGCAGCTCAGTCCGACGCGGACGGGCGCCTCGACGCCGATCGGCGTGCCCTCGCCGATGCCCGCGCGCAGATCGACTCGGTCCGCCCGGCAGTCGACAAGATCGCTCGGGCCAACTACCAGGGAGCGCGCACCAACCGCCTGTTCGCGGTGATGGTGAGCGACTCTCCGCAGCAGCTGCTCGACCAGATGTCCGCCCTCGACATCATCTCCACCGATGCCGCGGCAACCGTCGGCACGTTCAACGAGGCAACCGCTGCGGCGGCCGCGGCCGAGGCTGCATCGCAGCAGTCGGCGGACGCCGCTCGCACCGCGACGGAGCAGGCCAAGGCGGTCAGCGACGACCTCCAGGGCAAGCAGAGCCGACTCCAGAGCGAGATCGCCGATGTCATGGCCGCGTTCGGAGCGCTGTCCGAGCCGGAGAAGGCAGGCCTCGCGGGTGCGGCATTCCCCCCCGGATTCGATCCCGCCACCATTCTGGGAGCCCTGACACCGGGGTCGCAGACGGGAGCGCTCCAGGCCGCGTTCACGCAGATCGGAAAGCCGTACGTCTGGGGTGCGACCGGACCCGACGGGTACGACTGCTCCGGTCTGGTCGTGTGGGCGTACAAGCAGGTCGGCAAGACGCTGCCGCGGTCCAGCCAGGCGCAAGCCGCAGGTGGAACGCCGGTGGCCAAGGAGGACCTGCAGCCGGGTGACGTGGTCTTGTTCTATAACGACGCCTCCCACGTAGGCCTGTACGCGGGCAACGGGAACGTCGTCCACGCGTCGACGTTCGGGGTGCCGGTTCGAGTGGAGTCGATGGCGTCGTGGCCGTTCTACGGCGCTCGCCGATACTGATCCTTCGCGCCACGGCCGCACTGTGCGTCGTCGCGGCCGTACTCGCCGGATGCTCGTCCGGTGCTGTGGACGACAGAGGTGGCTCGGTTCCGGTCACCGCGGTCGCGGACGACGCTCGCACAGTAGGAGTGGCCGCACTGCTCGACAGATGGACGTCGGCGTTGCGCGACAACGACGACGCGGCCCTGCGTAGCTTGTTCGATCCGTCTGCCGACCCTGCCTTCGTCGATCGCGAAGTCGCGCGTGCAGCATCCCTCCAGGATGTTCCGCTGTCGGACTTCGGATACGAGATCGAGCCGGGGCCCGAGGTACCGGTGGAACCCACCCTGGCCGATTCGCTGGACGCCACCGAGGTGTGGGCTCCGAACGTGGTTCTGCGGTACGCCTACCAGGACTCCGACATCGGTCCCACCCGGCGTGATGTCGCCTTGGTCGTCGCGCGCCGCGGAGACACGTGGGCGCTGGTGTCCGACGCCGATGTGCCCCAATACGCCCGCACGACGTGGCGCGGACCGTGGGACTTCGGCCCCGTTGTCGTACGCCGAGTTCCCACCGGCTCGACGACGTCGCTGGTGATCGGGCACGAGGGCCAGCGTGACTTCATCGACGCGCTGGCGGCCGATCTACCGGCCGCTGTCGACGCCGTGACCGGCTTCGTCGGCATCGGGTGGTCGCGGCGAGCTGTGCTTGTCGTGGCGGGATCCGACGCCGAATTCACCAGTAATGCCAACGGCTCGGTCCTCACCGATGTCGCCGCTTCCACCATTGCGGACCCCGTCGAGAACGGTCTGGTCACCGGTCAGCGTGTCGTCTTCGGCCCGACGGCCGCGGATCGTCTGACGGACAGCACCCGGCGGACAGTGCTGCAGCACGAACTCACCCACGTGGCGACGCGGTCGATCACCGGCGAGGGTGCACCGCTGTGGATGCTCGAGGGCTACGCCGATTACTCGGGATACCGCGGGTCCGGTCTGACGTTCGAGCAGATCGCGCCGACGCTGGCAGCAGTGGTCCGGGCAGCGGGGCCGCCCAGGGTGCTGGCCGAGGATTCGGATTTCGCAGCGGGTGGATCCCGCGGAGCGATCGCCTACGAGTCCGCCTGGTCGGCCTGTGCATTCGTCGCCGACCGTTTCGGCGAACCCGTGCTGCAGAACCTGTATCGCCGGTTCGCGGCGGGTCCTGTCGATCCGACGGTGCGTGACCGCGCGTTCTCGGCGACTCTCGGCATCGGGACCGCGGAATTCCTCGAGCAGTGGGGCGCGTGGGTCGCCGAGCAGGCGGGCGCGCCGGCCTGAGCCGTCTACGGTGGTCGCATGCGCCGAACGCTGCTGGTGACCAACGACTTTCCACCTCGACGGGGTGGGATCCAGTCCTACCTGCACACGTTCGCGCAGTTGCTCCCACCGGACGAGTTGGTCGTGTACGCGCCGCGCTGGCGCGGAGACTCCCACGTGCGTTTCGACGCGGAGCAGCCCTACGAGGTCGTCCGACACCCCACCACGCTGATGCTTCCCAGCCCCGCCGTCGCGCGCCGTGCCGCCGGGCTGGTGTCGGACCGTGAGTGCGACACGGTCTGGTTCGGCGCCGCCGCGCCGCTGGCGGTGCTCGGACCACATCTGCGACGGGCAGGAGCCGAGCGAATCGTGGCCTCCACCCATGGCCACGAGGTCGGTTGGTCGATGCTGCCGGCGGCGCGCCAGGTCCTGACCCGCATCGGATCGACGACCGATGTGATCACGTTCGTCAGCCGCTACACCCGCGGTCGGTTCGCGTCGGCATTCGGTGCGGACGCCTCCCTCGAACACCTACCGCCCGGCGTCGACTCGACCGTCTTCGCCCCTGATCCCGCGGCGCGCGCAGATCTCCGTGCGCGGTACGGGCTGGGGGAGCGACCCACGATCCTGTGTCTGTCCCGACTGGTGCCGCGCAAGGGACAGGACATGCTGATCCGGGCGCTACCGTCGATCCGCGCGCGGATCGACGGTGCCGTACTCGTCATCGTCGGAGGTGGGCCGTACGCCGACACGCTGCGCCGACTCGCGCAGACGTGCGGGGTCGCCGACCACGTCGTGTTCACCGGATCCGTCCCGGCCGAGGAACTCGCCGCGCACCACACGATCGCCGATGTCTTCGCCATGCCGTGCCGCACGAGGGGTGCCGGGCTGGACGTCGAGGGACTCGGGATCGTCTTCCTCGAAGCGTCGGCAAGCGGGGTTCCGGTGGTGGCCGGTCGTTCGGGGGGCGCGCCGGAAACCGTCGTCGAGGGGGAGACGGGACTGACCGTCGACGGCAGAGACGTCGACGACATCGCGTCGGCGATCGTCACCGTGCTGTCCGACCGCGACAGGGCCGCGGCAATGGGAGCAGCGGGCCGCGAGTTCGTGTCCACGCAGTGGCGGTGGGACGTTCTCGCGGCCCGCTTGGCCGGGCTTCTGTGACGGGCTACTTCGAGTAGATCGCCTCGATGTCGCTCGCGTACGACTTCTGCACGACGTTGCGCTTGAGCTTCATCGTCGGGGTCAGTTCGCCGCCCTCCTCGGTGAAGTCACCGGGCAGGATGCGGTACTTCTTGATGCCTTCGGCATGCGAGACCGACTTGTTCGCCTCGGCGACGGCCGCGTCGATCTCCGCGATCAGGTCGGGGTCCGACGTCAGATCCGCGACGGTTGCGGACTCGTCCTTGCCGTTGCGCTGCTTCCACCCGGGGAACGCTTCGGCGTCGACGGTGATCAGAGCGCCGATGTACGGCTTCTGATCACCCACCACCATCGCCTGGCTGATGAGAGTGCTGGCGCGCAGCGAATCCTCGAGACCGGCGGGGGAGACGTTCTTGCCTCCGGCGGTCACGATGATCTCCTTCTTGCGGCCGGTGATGGAGATGAAGCCGTCCTCGTCGACGGCGCCGAGGTCACCGGTGTGGAACCAGCCGTCGGTGAGCGCCTCGGCGGTGGCGTCGTCGTTCTTCCAGTATCCGTCGAAGACCACGCCGCCCTTCAGCAGAATCTCGCCGTCCTGCGCGATGCGGACAGCGTTGCCCGGCAACGGCTTTCCGACGGTGCCGATCTTCTGCTCGTCCGGGGTGTTCACTGCGGCGGCAGCGGTGGTCTCGGTGAGTCCGTAGCCCTCGTAGATGGTCACGCCGATACCGCGGTAGAAGTGCGCCAGACGCTCACCCAGGGGCGCGCCACCGGAGATCGCCAGTTCGCAGCGTCCACCCAGGGCGGTGCGGAGCTTGCCGTAGACGAGACGGTCGAACAGAGCGTGCTTGGCGCGCAGCACGATCGACGCTCCGCCGGTGTCGCGTGCCTTGCTGAACGCGACCGCGGTGTCGGCAGCAGCGTCGAAGATCTTGCCCTTGCCGTCCGAGTGCGCTTTCTGACGGGCCGTGTTGTAGACCTTCTCGAAGACGCGCGGCACGCTGAGGATGAAGTGCGGCTGGAACGAGCCGAAATTGTCCACCAGGTGCGGGATGTCGTGGGTGTGCCCCAGGGTGGCGCCGCGATCGAACGCGGCGATGGACACGGCGCGCGCGAGCACGTGTGCCATCGGGAGGAACATCAGTGTCGACCGTCCCTCGACCAGCATCGTGCCGATCGCGCTCGCGGCGATCCCACGCGATTCCGCGACCAGATTGGCGTGACTGAGGACGCAACCCTTGGGGCGGCCCGTGGTGCCCGATGTGAACACCAGGGTTGCGGGGTCGGAGGCGCGCAGCGCTGCGATCCGGTCGGTCACATCGGAGTCGGCGATGTCGCGGCCGGCATCGACCAGGACGTCGACGGCACCGACCTTCTCCGGCGACGCGTCGATCTGGAGAACCGTGGTCACGCCGGGGAGGTCGGGAAGGATGTCCGCGAGGATGTTCGAGTGCGCGACCGTCTCGACGACGGCGGCCACGGCTCCGGAGTTCTCGAGGATCCACCGGACCTGGTCCGCGGACGACGTCTCGTAGACGGGGACGGTGACGGCGCCGGCAGACCAGATGGCGTAGTCCATCAGGGGCCACTCGAACCGCGTCGCGGACATCAGCGCGACGCGGTCACCCTGTGTCACGCCCGAGGCGATGAGGCCCTTCGCGACAGCCCGCACCTGTGCGGCGAAGTCGCCCGCGCGGACGTCCTCCCACCCGTCGCGGGTGGCGCGCCGGTAGACCACCAGGTCGGGCCGTGATCTCTCGTGGGCGAACACCGAGTCGACGACGGACGCGTCGTCCTCGATCGAGAACGGTGCCGGGACGGTGAATTCGCGCACGGATTCCTCCGATAATGGGAACGGGTCGGACGGGTGTTCACACTAAACCTGCTGCGTCGGGTGTCGTCACGGGCAGTCGTGTCCGCGGTTGTGACGTCGCAGACCGACGCGGCGCACCGACGGGGATCGACGGTGCCCGTGGTTCCCCGGCATGCGACGCTGAGCGTATGAGCAGCGTGCAGATCGCCGATCAGACTTTCCTCGCCGCCCCTGCGTCGGACGTGGCGGAGTTGGTGGGCGACACCCGTCGGCAGCGGTCGTGGTTCCCTGGTCTCACCCTGACGGTGCAGGAGGACCGCGGCGAGAAGGGCATCAGGTGGACGGTGGCGGGTGAGCTGACCGGAACCATGGAGGTGTGGCTCGAGCCGATGCTCGACGGGGTGGTGCTCCACTACTTCCTGCATGCCGAACCCGTCGGGGTGTCGACGCCGGATGCGCACCGTCGGCGGGTGGCGGGAAAGACCATGTCCTTCGAGATCAAGGCCCTCCTCGAACGCGGCCGCGCTGCCGGGGAACCCCCCGTGCGCGCGGTCCGATAGTGACGAATCGACCCCACTGTCCGTGCCCCTGCGGTGCGCGGTCGATCATAGGTACAACTAGCGGCAGTACGGGCCCGGAGGGATATCAGTTCCATGGCAGACAAGACCACTAAATCGATCGTCGTCGACGCAACCCCCGACGAGGTGATGGCGGTCATCGCCGACTTCCCCAAGTACCCGGAGTGGGTCACCGCCGTGAAGTCGGTCGAGGTGCTCGAGTCGGCATCGGACGATCGCGCCCGACGCGTCAAGTTCGTCCTCGACGCCGGGATGGTGAAGGACACCTACGAGCTGCAGTACGAGTGGAAGGCGGACGGATCCGCCGTGTCGTGGCACCTCGTGGCCGGTGAGATGCAGAAGTCCCAGGTGGGGTCGTATGCGTTGTCGGACAAGGGGAACGGTGTGACCGAGGTGGTCTACGAGCTCACCGTGGACCTGGCCATCCCGATGATCGGTCTGTTCAAGCGCAAGGCGGAGAAGGTCATCACCGACACCGCTCTGAAGGAATTGAAGAAGCGGGTCGAAGCCTGACCGGTCGCGCCCCCGGCACCACCGCACGCATCACGTTCGTCATCGGAGCAGGTGGAACCGGGAAGTCCACCATCGCCGCTGCGTCGGCCGTCGGCTTCCATCGCGAGGGTCGACGCGCCGTGCTGATGTCCGTCGACGGGTCCGACCCGGCGAGCCTTCTCGGCGGCACCGAGGTGCCGGTGCACCGCGTGGATCCGCTCGGGGTTCTCGAGTCGCGGTACCGATCGATGTCCGAGGCACTCGCACTGGCCGGCCGCCACGACCACGGCGCGGGCCCGAGTCTCCCGGACCCCGAGGAACTCACCGCGCTGCCCGGTGCCGAACCGCTGATCGCCTTGCTCGAGGTGGCCCGCCTTGCCGACAGCGGGGAGTGGGACGACGTCGTCGTCGACTGCCCGGGCGCCGCGGGATGGCGAGAGATGGTGGCCACCCCGTCGTCGATCGTCGGGTATCTGGAGCGCATCTGGCCGCGTCACGCTCGCGTCGTGGCGTCCACGGGCGCGGACATGCGTGCGGCGGTGCTCGTCGCCGTCGTCGATCGCATCGTCGACGCGGCGTCGTCCGTGGAAGCGATGCTCGGCGACGGCTCGAGAACGTCGGCCGTGGTGGTGACGACTCCCACCCCGAGGGTGCTCGACGCTACCCGAGACCTGTTGGCGGTCACAAGTTTTCACGGGGTCGCGGTCGCCCGTGTCATCGCGAACTCGGTCCTGCCCGACCTTGGCGGGGCCGTGCCGACGTCCGTGCTGGGCACCCACCCGGCGGTGTACTGGACGGCCCGCATCCGCGCCGAGCACGTCTCCGCTCTGGACGCCTTCGCGGCGACCACGGGCGACCTCCGCATCGACGTCGTCTCGACCCACCCCACCGAGCCGGTAGGCTTCGATGCTCTGGGTGCTGTGTCCGATCAGATGAACGGGCAGGTGGGGGACGGGTACGGATCGGCGATCCTGCCCGCACTGGTCACCCGGGTGCGGCGGGAGTCCGGCAGTGGGCTCGACACCGTGTACCAGATGGAAGTGCCGCTTCCGTTCGTCGAGGCGGACACGGTGGCGGTGGGGCGTGTGGAGGACGACGTGATCGTGAGTGCGCAGGGCAGTCGTCGTCGGCTCAGGCTGGCGTCGGTGCTGCGTCGATGCGTCGTCACGGGCGCGGGGTTCGACGACGGAGTGCTCACCGTGTCGTTCGCGCCCGACCCGGCTCTGTGGCCCGAGAACCTCCAGGGGTCGACCGATGGATGACGGCCGCCGCGACCTCGCGGCCGAGTTCCGGGTTCTCGCAGAACTGCTCATCGACCGTGTCGAGCCCGTCCTGCGCAGACTCGACTCGGACGACGCGCCGCCGTGGCAGGGCTGCTCCTGGTGCCCGTTCTGCGCGCTGGCCGCGGCGCTGCGCGGGGAGCGCCACGACCTGTTGACCCTGGTGTCCGGAGAGATGGACGGACTGATCGACGTGCTGCGCGACTTCCTGCAGTCGCACGGCACCGCGCGGCACGACTCCGCGCCCGGCGACGCTCCCGGAGCGAGTGCACCGCCTGTCGTTCGCCCAGCGACCTACCAGCCGATTACGGTGACCAGGACACGTGAGCCCCACCGCTCACGGCCGACACCGCATCAGCCCGACCCCGATCAGTAGAGGAAGCCGCAGACGTGAGCGCTCAGTCCCGGTCCAACCGGTCTCTGACCATCGGCATCGACGTGGGTGGCACCAGCATTCGCGCATCCGTCGTGGACGTCGAGGGTCAGGTTCTCGACTCCACGCAGGCGCCCACCCCGCAGTCGTCGCGTGCGCTCGAGAACGGCATCGACCGCGCGGTCCGCGAGCTGGCCGGTCGGCACGACATCGCTGCCGTCGGCCTCGCCGTCGCGGGCTTCATCAACTCCGATCGCACCGTGGTGCGGTTCGCTCCGCACCTCCCGTGGGTCAACCGGCCGGTGGCCCGCGAGATGACGGAACGGCTCGGTATCCCGGTCATTCTCGAGCACGACGCCAACGCCGCCGCGTGGGCCGAGCACCGGTTCGGGGCTGCGGCAGGTGGTGGCAACGTCGTCATGATCGCGATCGGCACCGGCATCGGCGCTGCCCTGTTGATCGACGGCAAGCTCTACCGCGGCAGCTACGGCATCGCGCCCGAACTCGGCCACCTCCAGGTCGTCCCGGACGGACGCCAGTGCGCCTGCGGCAAGCGCGGTTGCTGGGAGAGATATTGCAGCGGAACGGCTCTCGTCGACACGGCGATCGAGCTCCTCGCAGCGAACCCGCGGGGATCCACGGTGCTGGCGCGCGAGGCGTTCCTCGACCCCGGGTCGCTGACCGGCCGCCGGATCGCGAATGCCGCGCAGGACGGCGACCTGGTCGCCATCGAGACGATGTCCGAGTTCGCACGCTGGTTGGGGATCGGTCTGGCGCTGGTCTCCGATGTGTACGACCCGGACCGCATGGTCATCGCGGGCGGCGTCGCCACGTCGTCGGCACTGTTCCTCGACACGGCACGCGAGCACTACGCGGCGCAGATCACCGGCGCCGGCCATCGACCGCTCGCGCGCATCCGCGGTACCCAGCTCGGTGAGGCCGCCGGCATGATCGGCGCGGCCGAGTTGGCCCGCGTCGAGGTGGGCGCAGCACGCGCCTGACCACCCGTTCGAGCACGCGCGAGGAGCCGGAACGGGCATCGTTCATGTCCACGTGATGGCCGGACGATGTCGGCGGTGTGAGATGTGTCCGACCCGACGCTCGAACTGTGGCTGGTGTCATAAACCCCCGGTACAGTTACGCCCACGAGATGTCCGAGCGGGCCGCGGGCATCGCGGTGCGGGTCGCGGGTACTTCGAGAAAGGCATGTCGGGCATGTGGTACTGGATATTCAAGTACGTCCTTCTCGGGCCGGTGTTGCAGGTGATGGGCCGTCCTCGCGTGGAGGGTCTGGAGAACATCCCCGACGACGGGCCGGTGATTCTCGCGAGCAACCACCAGGCGGTGTTCGATTCGTTCTACGCGTGCCTGGTCGTACCGCGTCGCATCACATTCCTCGCGAAGAGCGAGTACTTCACCGGCAAGGGCCTCAAGGGTCGCTTCCAGAAGTGGTTCTTCTCGTCCGCGGGACAGGTCCCGATCGATCGCACCGGTGCCTCCGCCGCGCAGGACGCGCTCGACGCGGGCCTGCGCGTGCTGGCGAAGAACAAGGTGCTGGGTATCTACCCGGAGGGCACCCGCTCGCCGGACGATCGGCTCTACAAGGGCAAGACGGGCATGGCGCGTCTGGCTCTCGAGAGCGGCGTACCGGTGATTCCGGTCGCGATGATCGGCACCGCGAAGATGAACCCCATCGGCTCACGGATTCCGCGCCCCACCAAGCTCGGCGTGAAGTTCGGTAAGCCACTGGACTTCTCGCGGTACGAAGGCATGGCGGGCAACCGCTTCGTCGAGCGCGCCGTCACCGACGAGGTCATGTACGAGCTGATGAAGCTCAGTGGTCAGCAGTACGTCGACGTGTACGCGGCGAGCATGAAGAAGACGCCCACCCCCGCGGTGGATCCGGCTCCGTCGACCGAGGCCGCTCGCATCCCCGACACCCGCGCGGGCTAGCTCAGACCGCGTCGGCGACCGGGCGCGTGTCGGTCACGGACCGCGCACGCAGCGGGACGACGGCCACCGCGAGGACGAACACCAGTCCCCACCAGACGTAGGACGACGCCTGGATCTGATCCCACAGCGGCCAGCCCAGGCCGTTCCAGCGGCCCGGTGCCAGTCGCCAGTGCGACGGGTAGTGCAGCAGCACGACGCCGATCACCGCGAGCGCGACCATCGCGGGTGCGCGGCGGGTGACTCCGACGTGGACCAGGACCATCAGCATCGGCACGGTCCACACCCAGTGGTGCGACCACGACACGGGCGAGACCAGCAGTCCCAGAGCGGCATTGACACACAGAGCCAACAGGTATTCCTTCGCGGCGAGGGCGCGTCGGATCGCCAGCACGGCCAGCACCCCGACGACCGCACTGCAGGCGATCCAGACGAGTGACCTGGTGCCCTCGTCCAGGCCCAGACGGGCAAGCATGCCGGTGATGGACTGGTTGGAGATGTACCCCGGACCGCCGATGCGGCTGGAGTCGAACAGCACCTCCGTCCAGTACTGCACCGAGTCGCTGAACGTCGCGAGGAATCCGAGTGCGGTGAACGCGAGGAACGACAGTCCGGTCACCACCGCGGCGCGGTACTGGCGACGGAGGAGGAAGTACAGGACGAACACTGCCGGGGTGAGCTTCACCGCGGTCACGAAGCCGATCAGCATTCCGCGCGGCCAGGGAGTCTTCTTCAGCAGCACATCGAGCACGACCAGACACATCAGGACGACGTTGATCTGTCCGTAGTCCAGGGTCGACCAGACGGGTTCCAGTGCGAATGCCGCGGCGGTGATCCCGCCGGTGACCCATGCCGTCGTGGACGTCGAGAGCGAGACCAGCGAGCGCAGGCACACCGCGACGGTCACGGCGAGGAGCACCATCGTCATCGCCGTCATGATCGACGACGCGACCTCGAGCGGCAGGATCGCCATCGGCGCGAACGACACAGCGGCCATCGGGGGATAGGTGAAGGGCAGCGGGATGTCCACCGACGTCGCCGGCAGCACCCCGTAGAGGTTCACGCCGTCGAGCAGCGCCCGGCCGCCGATGCGGTACACGTCGAGATCGAGTCGGTAGATCGCGCCCCACTCCCGCAGCGGAGGCAGCCCGATGACGTTGAACGCGATCCCCGCCACCAGTCCGACGCAGACCGCGACCTTCGCGATCACGGTCACCGGACGCGGCAACGACGCACCCGGCCCGGTGTAGGGCGGTGCGGTCGGCAGAGTCCACGTCATGGTCGGGGGCTGTCCCTTTCTGGTGCTGTGCGCGCGTGACCTAGGGTCGGTAACCGTGCGCTACTTCTACGACTGCGAGTTCATCGAGGATGGTCGCACGATCGATCTGGTGTCCATCGGCATCGTCGCGGAGGACGGGCGTGAATATTACGCGGTCTCGACCGAGTTCGATCCGGAGCGGGCGGGCACCTGGGTACGCCGGAACGTCCTGCCGAAGCTGCCCCCGTTCTCCTCTCCGCTGTGGCGGTCACGCTCACGCATCCGCGAGGACATCCTCGACTTCGTCTCCGCCCCGCACGGCTCGATAGGCCCGACGGTCGAGATGTGGGCCTGGGTGGCGGCGTACGACCACGTGGCGCTGTGCCAGCTCTGGGGATCGATGACGGCCCTGCCTCGGGTCATGCCGCGGTACACGCGGGAGTTGAAGCAGTACTGGGAAGAGCACGGGTCGCCCGCACTACCCCCGGTTCCCGACGACTCGCACGACGCGCTCGCCGACGCGCGTCACAACCTGGCCAAGTTCCGGGCGATCGAGGCGGCCAGAGCCTGGTCCGACAGGACCTGATTCCGAGGTCCGTCACGACCGCGCTGTGGGGTCTTACGGAAG
The DNA here is from genome assembly GCF_000834565.1 of Rhodococcus sp. MEB064. Classification (NCBI taxonomy): domain Bacteria; kingdom Bacillati; phylum Actinomycetota; class Actinomycetes; order Mycobacteriales; family Nocardiaceae; genus Rhodococcus; species Rhodococcus sp. MEB064. Next base: position 17,723 of record NZ_JXQS01000028.1, on the reverse strand, counting down.
CGGACGTGGCCCGATGGTGAGAGACGACACGCGAGCGGATTACTCTGTACGCGTGAACTGGACTGTCGACGTTCCGATCGAACGCTTGCCCGAGCTCCCTCCGCTGCCCGAGTCGATGCGCGCTCAGCTCGATGTCGCATTGTCCAAGCCCGCCGCTCAGCAGCCGTCGTGGCCGGCCGACCAGGCCGAGGCGATGCGCAAGGTGCTCGAGAGCGTTCCGCCCATCACGGTGGCCAGCGAAGTCGAGGCTCTGTCCGACAAGCTCGCCGCCGTCGCCCGTGGCGAGGCGTTCCTGCTGCAGGGCGGTGACTGCGCCGAGACCTTCGTCGACAACACCGAGCCGCACATCAAGGGCAACATCCGCACACTGCTGCAGATGGCCGTCGTCCTCACGTACGGCGCCTCGATGCCCGTCGTCAAGGTTGCCCGTATCGCCGGCCAGTACGCGAAGCCCCGGTCGTCCGACGTCGACGCCCTTGGCCTGAAGTCGTACCGCGGCGACATGATCAACTCCCTCGTCGCCGACGATGCCGTGCGTCAGCACGACCCGTCGCGACTGGTGCGTGCCTACGCCAACGCCAGCGCCGCGATGAACCTCGTCCGCGCGCTCACCGGCGCGGGAATGGCGGACCTGCACCGCGTGCACGACTGGAACCGCGAATTCGTCACCAACTCGCCCGCCGGAGCCCGGTACGAGCAGTTGGCCTCCGAGATCGACAACGGTCTGAAGTTCATGGACGCCTGCGGGGTCACGGATCCGAACCTGCACCAGGCCACCATCTTCGCCAGCCACGAGGCATTGGTGCTCGATTACGAGCGCGCCATGCTCCGGCTGGACAACGACGACGAGCACGCAAAGTTGTACGACCTGTCGGCGCACTTCCTGTGGATCGGTGACCGCACCCGCCAGCTGGACGGTGCCCACATCGCCTTCGCCGAACTGGTCTCCAACCCCATCGGACTCAAGATCGGTCCGAGCACGACGCCGGAGATGGCCGTCGAGTACGTCGAGCGCCTCGACCCCACGAACAAGCCGGGCCGACTCACCCTCATCTCGCGTATGGGCAACGGCAAGGTGCGCGACATGCTCCCCGCCATCATCGAGAAGGTGCAGGCAACCGGGCACCAGGTCATCTGGCAGTGCGACCCGATGCACGGCAACACCCACGAGGCGTCCACCGGCTACAAGACTCGTCACTTCGATCGCATCGTCGACGAGGTCCAGGGGTTCTTCGAGGTGCACAACGAGTTGGGCACCCACCCGGGCGGCATCCACGTCGAGCTCACCGGCGAGAACGTCACCGAGTGCCTCGGCGGTGCGCAGGATATCTCGGACCTGGACCTCAGCGGCCGGTACGAGACTGCCTGCGACCCCCGCCTGAACACGCAGCAGTCGTTGGAACTGGCATTCCTGGTCGCGGAGATGCTCCGAGGCTGACTCTGTTTCCAGTCCTTCACCCCCCGCGAGTACGTCAATAGTGTCGTGAAAAGCCCCTCGGGCACGACAGTTCGGACGTACTCGCGGGGGGTTCTCCGTATCTCAGGGGAGTGAGACGAGGGTGACCGTGCTGTTCGGTTCGACGCGATCGCCCTGGCCCGGGTTCTGGGTGATGACGAGGGACCGATCCGTCGTCGCCAGCTGACGGACGACGACGGTCAGACCCAGACGCTCGAGCTCGGCCCTGGCCGATCCCACGGTCCGTCCCAGCAGCGACGGCAGCGTCACGGCCGTCGACACCTGCAGTGCCACGCTGGAGCCGGCGGTGACGGTGTCGCCGCCCCCCGGGTTCGTGCCGATGACCTTGCCGCCGTCGACGTCGGCGTCGAAGACCTTCTCGACGGAGCCGACGACGATGCCGACCCGGTCGAGTTCGGCACGTGCGTCCGCCTCGGTGCTGCCCGCGACGTCGGGGATGTCGACGGGCGGAGCGCCCTTGCTGGTGAGGACACGGACCTCGCTACCGACGGGAAGCACAGTGCCGGGCGCCGGGTCGAGTGCGGCGATGTCCCCCACAGGAGCGGTGCTGCTGAACGCCTCTCCACCGTCGACGGGAACGAAGGTCCGCTCACGCAGAGCTGCATCGACGGCGGCCGCGGCGCTGCTGCCGGCGAGGGTGGGGACGGACGGGCGCCCCTGAGAAACGAGAAGGGTCACGGTCTCGCCCTTGGCGATCCGTGACCCGGGCGCAGGCTCGGTTCCGAGTAATCGATCCACCGGATCGGAATCGGTGTACCTGCCTTCCGTCGTGACGGACAGGTCGGCCGACTCGATGGCGGAGATCGCGGCGGATCGGTCGAGGCCCTCGATCGACGGGACTGCCGTGAACCTGCCGGAGCCTGCCCACCATCCGACGGTGCCCAGGAGGACGGCGACCACGACGACGATGGCCAGCCACACCAGGGCCAGGCGACGGGAGCGGCGCTTGTCCGCGTCGAAGTCGGGGAAGGCGAAGGCGCGCTTGTCCACCGGTTCGGCGGCGGTGGCCCGCCGCTCGTCCTCACCGCCGCGGGCAGTGGCCGTCGTGACCATTCTGGTGTGCTGCACGCCCGACGACGGCGGCGCGTGACCCATGGACTCGGCGGGGACGGACACGATCTCCGTCTCCGGGGTTCGCGGAGCCTGCGGGGCGTAGGGCCGGGGAGCGTCGACGGTCTCCGCGCTCAGGTGTTCGGCGGAGCGGGAGGGAGACGGCACGCGGTACTGGGGGAGCCCCAACATCCGGGTGACCGACCGCATCGCGTCGCCCATGACCGCGGCGTCCCGGAATCTGTCGTCCGGACGGCGCTGTGTCGCGTCGCGCACGAGGGCGTCCAGGTGGGGTGGAATCCCCGAGATGACCGAGCTCGGGGCCGGAACGTCGTTCTCGATGCGTTGGTACGCGATGGAGAGGGAGGTGTCGCCCTGGAACGGCGTGCGTCCGGTCAACACCTCGAACAGGAGGATCCCTGCGGAGTAGACGTCGCTGCGCGCGTCCCCTGCACCGACCGTCACCTGTTCCGGCGACAGGTACGCCGCGGTGCCCAGAATGACGCTGTTGGACGTCGTGGTCGCCGCGGCGACTGCCCGCACCAATCCGAAGTCGGCGATCTTGACCTCGCCGGAATCGGAGATCAGGACATTCTCGGGTTTGACGTCGCGGTGCACCAAGCCGCCGCGGTGCGCGACGGCGAGGCCGTCGAGAACGGGTTGGAGAACGGCGACCGCGGCGTGGGGAGGCATCGGTCCACGCTCGCGGAGGAGTTCGCGCAGGGTTCCGCCCTCGACCAGTTCCATGACGAGGAAGGCGTGCTCTCCGTCGCGGCCGTGGTCGTACACGGCAACCAGTCCCGGGTGGCTGAGACGTGCCACGGCACGCGCTTCGAACTCGAACCGTCGGACGAACTCCGGATCGGCGGCGAACTGCGGGTCCATGATCTTGATGGCCACGGGGCGGTCGAGGCGCAGGTCGAGACCGCGGTACACCGTCGACATCCCGCCTCGTGCGATCGGGGCGTCGACGCGGTAGCGCCGATCGAGCAGCGCACCGAGCAGCGACCGACCTGACGTTGTCACCTGCGCCTACTTTCCTTCTCGATCGGAGAGACCACGGTCGATGGTAGCCAGTGTGACGCGTGGGGTCTGCGCCCGATGCGTCACACCGGGCTCGGAATTGTTCTTGTCGGGCGCCGTGACTACGTTTGTCGCGTGAGTGCGCTTCCCTACTGTGACGATGTTCTTCCCCCCGACGAGGTGCTGGTGCCGCTTGCCGACGCCGCCGACCTGCTGGGCATCACCGTCACGCGACTGCATCAGCTGATCCGCGAGCACAAGTTGATCGCCGTCCGCAGAGACCGCGTGGTGTGTGTCCCCGCGAAGTTCCTCGGCACGGACGGCCAACCGCTCAAGCACCTCGCCGGCGCCATTGCCGTGCTGCTCGACGGTGGCTACAACCACCCGGCGATCCTCCGATGGCTGTTCACCCCGGACGACACGCTGCCCGGCACCCCGGTCGACGTGCTCCGCGGCGATCATGCCCGCGAGATCATCCGGCGCGCACAAGCGATGGCTTTCTGACCGGAGGATCGGCTCATCCTGCGGAGCGCAGTGACACCGTGCTGCCGGCCCGCACCAGCAGACCTCGGCCCGCAGCGGTGGCTGCCACCCGCGCGCGTCGGGAATTGCCCACGCTCGCTCGCGTCGACAGGCACCGGTAGCCGTCACTCTCGACGGCTTCGAGAATGTCGCGATACAGAGCGAAGGCGACGGCGATGCCGTCCCGTGCACGCGGCTCGAGAAGTTGGATGCCGGATTCGGCTGTGCGGTACAGCGCGCGAGTGGTGGCGATGATGTCCGCCAACGCACGGACGACGCGTGGGTCGACGTTTCCCGTCCGGCGGCACCACCACAGCAGGTCCTCGTCCACACCGAAGGCGCTCAACACGTCGCCGGGGAGGTAGATGCGGTCGCGAGCGAGGTCCTCGCCGGCGTCGCGGACGAAGTTCGTCACCTGGAAGGCCTCGCCCAGGGCCGACGCGGTGGGGCGCGCCTCCTCGACCGGGCACACGGTCCCGAGGATCGGAAGCATCTGCAGCCCGATGACGGCCGCCGACCCGTACATGTAGGTCTTCAACTCGTCCATGGTCGCGTAGCGATCCTTGTAGATCGACGAGTGCGGCACGTCCATGCGCATCGACGTCATGAAGGCCGTGAAGTACTCGGCGGGAATGTCGAACCGTCGAGCGGTGTCGAACAGGGCGGCGAGGATCAGCTCGTTGCGTCGGTCGGGTCCGTTGGACGCGACGCTCACGGGCGCGTCCGGTGACGCGAGTCCGGCGTCGAGGCGCTCCTCGATGCGGGTGAGGAGTGCGAGGTCGTCGGCTACTGCGTCGGCATCTTCACGCTCGGCGATCATGTCGACGTCGATGATGTCGTCGACCATGCGGGCGAAGGCGTAGAGAGCATGCACGGCCGGGCGTCGATCCGCGGGCAGCAACCGCGTCGCCAGGAAGTACGTCTTGCCGTGTTCGCGCGCAACGTCGCGGCACAGCGCATAGGCCTCGGCGAGGTCTGAGTCGGTCACGCTCGGTTCTGCTCCTCGGTGTGGTCCGGAGCCTCGTCGCGAGTGTCGGTCCGAGTGCTCGGGGGAGTCGTCGTGGGGACGAACGTGTTCTCGTGCTCGGGATGGGTGACCGACCGCAGACGCAAAGGGTCGACGGTGCGGAGGGACAGGGCTGCGACGACGCCCGCGAAGGTCGCGAGGACGACGTGCGGGAACGTGTAGAGCCCGATGGATCCGTCGGGCTGGAACACGAGCATGAGCCACGCCGACAGTCCCACCAGCACCGTGAGCGTGGTCGTGCTCATGGTGAGCCCGGCAGCCACGGCCAACGGCCACGAGTAGTACCAGGGCAGCGCGGCAGGCGACAGGATCACGATGGCCACGAGTGAGACCAGGATGCCGAGCAGGGCGCCGCGCTCGGAGTGCCGGGAGCGCCACCAGGCCGCGGCCAGTATCACGGCCAAGGCGACTGCACACAGCATGCGCGTCACTTCGAGGACAGGACCGAGGCGCGCCCCGGTGAACCAGCCGGTCCCGACGGTGACGAGATGCGCCAGGATCGTGGGCAGGGAAAGCCAGTTGATGATCTTCGCCGAGCCGGAGAGCGCCGTCAGCCAGCCCAGGCCGACCCCGGCTGCGACCGAGGCGACGACGAACACGCCGAGGAACACGGCGAAGCCGGTGCCGGCGGTTCTGGCGAACACCAGGAGGACATGCTGGCGGCGAGGTGGGTCTCCGCGTTCGGCGCGAGCCTCGTTGTCGATGCGCAGTCGCTCGCGTTCGTGCAGCATCCACATCCACACCAGGAAGGGAAGCGCGATGCCGGCAGTGGCCTTGATGGCGACCGCCACGGCGACCAGTCCCATTCCGGCGACGTGACGACGGTCCAGCACCGCGGCGATGCCGGCGGTCATCAATCCGACCATCAGCATCTCGTTGTGGACGCCGCCGATGAGGTGGATGAGCACGAGGGGATTGAGGACGGCCAGCCACAGTGCGACGGACGGGTCGGCGCCGAAGTGCCGGGCGATCCGAGGTACCGCCCACATGGTCAGCGCGAGGCCGGGGAGCATGGTCAACCGCAACAACATCGTGCCTGCGATGACGTTGTCGCCCGTCAGGGAGGTGATTCCCTCGCCCAGCAGCAGGAAGAGCGGGCCGTACGGCGCGGTGGTGGTGGTCCAGACGTTGCTGACGTTGTCCAGCAGCACACCGGGGTTGGCGACGGGACCGACGGCATAGGGGTCGAAGCCGTCGCGGAGCAGCGCGCCCTGCGCGAGGTAGGAGTACGCGTCGCGGCTGAACATGGGGACCGACAGCAGCAGGGGCGCCGTCCAGATGGGGACGACCCATCGCAGCTGATGCACGGTGGTGCGGTGGCCGAGCGTCGAGCGGCCCAAGCGCACCCAGGCCGCGATCATGAGCAGGACGCCGATCCACACCATGACGGTCGACAGCACCAGGCCGTGCCCGAATCTGAGCCACGACAGATGCATGGCCTCGAGAAGCGGATCCCGGCGGCGCACCGCGCCCGACCCGAAACCACCGAACGTGATCAGTGCCGAACCGGCGAGCCCGACGAGCGTCGCTCGTCCGGCGCGTCCCCCGAAGAACTGTCGAATCGAGCGCCAGCGCGCCGATTCCTCGGTGCCGTCCGTGGCCCGGATAGGGGAGGACGTCGTCATGTTCCTCCCCGGAAGACGTGACATGGCCGGCCGCCGAACAGGCGACCGAGCGCGGACGCATGTGAGTTTAGAGGCATCCGCCGGGAAGACGTACCGGCCCGCCGTCAGAGTGCGACGCGAGCCGACCGCTTGACCGACGGGTCGATGCGTTCGGCCGCCAATCTTCCCGAGATCAACACCGTCGGAACGCCCACTCCGGGTGTGGTTCCGCATCCCGCCAGAACGATGTTGTCGGCACCTTTCACCAGGTTGCGACGACGGAACGGTCCGGTCTGCCGGAAGATGTGCGATGCGGAGAACGGCGTGCCGGCGACCATTCCCTGATCGAGCCACGTCTGCGGGGTGTCGATGTGGTCGATCTCGAGGTGCTCGGACACACCGGTGTACCCACGCTTCTCCATCTCGAGGAGAAGCTCGCGAACGTACGCATCGGTGATGGCAGGCCAGTCCAGCGGCGCGCTGTCGAGGTTGGGGCACGGCGCGAGGATGGAGATCGGCTCCTGCACCACGCCGTCGTGAGTGACACGCAGGCCGGGATCGGTGACCGACGTACGCGTGATCAGCAGGGACGGATCCGACATCAGGCGACCGCGGCCTCGGGACGCGGTCAGTTCACGGAACGTCTCGGCCCAGTTGTGGCCGAAGTCGATGACGTGGTGCGACCGCGACGACCACCCGGCGGTGACGTCGACGGGAACGCGTCCGTGGAACACGACGGCAGACGGTGACGCCCTGATCTTGCGGCGGAAGGTGATGCCCGCGGTGGCGAGCAGCCGGTCGGTGATCAGCAGGTCGGGCGTGAGGATCAGCGAGTCGCAGGTGATCCTGCCGCCGTCCTCGGTGACGACGGCCCTGGCGCGCGAGCCGCCCATCTCCACGCTGCGGACACCGGTGTTCAGCTCCAGTCGTCCACCCGCGCCGACGAATGCATCCGCCATGGCCTGCGCGATGGTCTGCATGCCGCCCTCGGGGAACGTCACACCCAGCGAGGTGTCCATGTGCGCGATCGCGGAGTAGACACCCAGAGCTTTCTCGGGTGCGACACCGGCGTACAGAGCCTGGAAGGTGAAGATCCGACGCAAGCGGGGATCCGAGATCAACGCGTCGATACGCTTGCCCAATTTGGCGAATCCGCCGAGGCGCAGCAATGTCAGAGTGTTCGCACGGGCCTTCTTCTCCGCGACCAGGTCGAGCGGTGAGTCGAAGTTGTCGTCGATGTACCGATCGAATTCGGCGTCGAACATCGACCCCAGCCAGGCGCGCAGCGTCCGGTATCGCTGTGCTTCGTCGGGGCCGCACTTCTCCTCGACCTCGGCGATCATCCGTTCGGGGTTCGAGTGCACGTCGATCGTGGTGCCGTCGGCGAAACGCGTGTGATAGGCCGGGTGGAGCGCGTGCAGACGTAGTTGCGGCGTCGTCGATTCCCTGGTCGCGCCGACCGCGGCGAGCGCCTGATCGATGAGGTGCGGCATCGTCAGCACGCTGGCGCCGGTGTCGATCCGATACCCGGGTGCCGCGACGGAGCCCACCCGGCCGCCGACGGAGTCCGACTTCTCGAGCAGGGTGACCTCGCGGCCGGTTCCGCGCAGGTGCAGTGCGGCGGCCAGGCCGGACAACCCCGCCCCGACGACGACCACGTGATCGGTGGGTCCGGACACTGTCGCACGGGTCATGAACTTCTCCTGGTTGCTGTGTACGCCATGGCGGTGAGGCGGGCCTTGGCGTCCGCGGTGACGTTCGACGCGTCGAGGGCGGCGAGTGCGCTCTCCGTCAGCGCTGTGATGCGTCGTTCGACGTCCTCGACCGCGCCGAGGTCGACGATGTGGGCGCGAAGGACGTCGACCTCCTCGTCGGAGATATCGGTGCCGAGTCCTGCGCGGAGCCGGGCGGCGGCTGCCGGTGCGCTGCGATCGGCCTCGCCGAGTGCGGCGGCCATGAGCACCGTCCGCTTGCCCTCACGGAGGTCGTCTCCCGACGGCTTCCCGGTGACGGCGGGATCACCGAACACACCCAGAAGGTCGTCCCGAAGCTGGAAGGCGACGCCGATATCGGCGCCGAACGTGCTGTAGACCGACTGCAGATCCTCGCCCGCTCCGGCGAGCGCGGCGCCGATCAGCAGCGGCCGCTCCACCGTGTAGGCGGCCGTCTTGTAGCGATCGATCTGCAGGGCGGCCTCGAGGGAATCGTCCCCACTCGCCTCGACGGCGATGTCGAGCAGTTGCCCGCCCAGTACCTCGGTGCGCATCGCCGACCACACCGGAGTCAGACGTTTCGCGGCGTCGGCGTCGAGGGCTGCGAAACGGACCAGATCGTCGGCCCAGGTCAGCGCGAGGTCGCCGAGAATGATGGCCACCGACTCGCCGTACTTGTCGGAGTCTCCACTCCACCCGGCGGCGCGATGCCGCTCGGCGAAGGTGACGTGAACGGTGGGAAATCCGCGACGTGTCGACGAGCAGTCGATGATGTCGTCGTGCACCAGCGCGCAGCCCTGGACGAATTCGAGCGCCGCGAACACGTCGAGTGCGGCGTCCGCCTCGACGCTGTGCGGGTCACCTCCCGCGCCGATCCACCCCGTCCAGGCGAACGCGGGACGGATGCGCTTACCGCCGCGCAGAACGAAGGCCGCCAGTTCTTCCGCGGCCTCCGCGTAGATCGGGCCGACAGCGTCGATCGTGCTCTGCTGCGAGGCGATGAACGTACGCAACGACCGTTCGACCGACGTCACGAACGATCCCTGAGGCCACTCGGAGCGGTCCGCGCCGACGGACGTGCTGGTGGACGTGTCGGACATGACCGGCGAGTGCGAGGCGGTGGACAGGATTTCCTCCGGTGATAGCTGCTGTGACGTAGGACGAGCGCATCTCGAGGTGATACGCAGAATCTTATCCGTCTATTCGGACACGACGGCTCGGGCGACGACTCGGCTCCCTGTGATCCACGGAACGCTGCGCCGCGGCCGGCGGGGAAGAGGCCCCGTCGGATGAATCTATGATGTGTGTGTGACAGACGAGCTGCGCACTGCGCGCGTGAGCCGCACACCCTCGGTGGTGGATCGGTTGAATTCGGCCGCGCACGGGAGCGTTCCGTTCTCCGTCGAGTTCTCGCCGCCGCGCGACGAGGCAGCGGAGGACCGCCTGTGGCGGACCGTTCGATCCTTCGAGCAGATGCATCCGGCCTTCGTGTCCATGACGTACGGGGCCGGCGGATCCACCCGCGACCGGACCGTGCGCGTCACCGGCGAGCTCGCGGAACTGACGACACTCCTGCCCGTGGCTCATCTGACGGCGGTGTCGCACAGTCGCACGGAGTTGCGGTCGATGGTCGGTGCCTACGCCGATCGCGGTATCTCCAACATCCTCGTTCTCCGCGGTGATCCACCCGGTGATCCGCTCGGACCATGGGAGAAGCATCCCGAGGGCGTCGAATACGCGGAGGAACTCGTTCGACTGGTCTGCGAGTTGGGCGACTTCCATGTCGGCGTCGCGTCGTTCCCGGAGGGCCATCACCGAGCTCCCGACCTGGACCACGACACGAAGCACCTGGTGGCGAAGCTGCGCGCCGGTGCGGAGTACTCGATCACCCAGATGTTCTTCGACGTCGACGACTACTTGCGGCTGCGGGACCGCGTCGAGGCCTTCGATCCCGAGCAGGGACTCAAGCCCATCATCCCCGAGATCATGCCCATCACGTCGCTGCGGACCATCCGCCGAGCCATGGAGCTCTCCGGGTCCTCGGTTCCACCCGCCGTGGAGAAGCGCCTCACCGCCGCCGCGGGTACGGGCAGCGAGGAGGACCGCGCCGCCGTTCGGGCCGTCGGCATCGAACTGGCCACGGAGATGGGGGAGCGCCTGATCTCGGAGGGCGCGCCGGGTCTGCACTTCATCACGTTGAACTTTGCCAAGGCCACCACCGAGGTCGTCGAGAACCTCGGCTTGGCCAGGCCTGTTCCGGAGTCCTCGGGTGGGACCGGTGTTTCGTCAGCGCCAAGTGTCGAGAACTCGGGACTTCCATACGAGGGTTCCCTGGCGGCGTCCCCGGTCCGATGAGGCGAGCAACGCCGTGCCCGCAGCGATCGACAGCGGGTGCAGTGCCGAGGTGACGACGTCCCGCGCGAACGTGTCGCCACTGCCCTCGGCTCGTCTCGCGGCCAGTCGCGACACCACTCCGGCCGCGTAGCCGACAGCGCCCCACCGGCGCATCGGTCCACCGAAGACCAGTGCTGTCGGCGGTATGACCCAGATCGCGGTAGCGACCGCCGATACCGCGAGAGTGCCTGCAGCACCGCCGAACTGGGACCACAACCATTTCGCGTGGCCGGCACGAACCTGGGCGGCGTCCGTGTACATCCGGCAGCTCGCGACCCGTCCGCCGTAGGCCACCGCGGTCGAGAAACCGTGTCGTCGAACATGCCGCACCAACGCGAGGTCGTCCGCGACCGCGAACCGTGTGCATTCGTGACCCCCGACATCGCGGTAGGCCGCGGCGTCGACGACGAGGAACTGTCCGTTGGCGACGCCCATCGACGGGCGCCGCCCGCTGTTCGCGGCGCGCACCAGCAACGTGACGGACCACGACCACGACAGCAGGGGTTGGACGAGACGCTCGACCGCGGTGACGGCGACCTCGCCGGGCCACGGACTGAGAAAGGCCGCGCCGAGATCACGCATCGACGCGGCGGCGGCGTCCAGAGCGTCGGGGTGCAGGCGCACGTCCGCGTCGAGGAACACGACGACGGTGGGGTCCGTCGTGGCCAGGGCGCGGGTCCCCAGGTCGATGCACGCGAGGGACTTGCCCATCCCGGCGTCGTCGATGCCCGCCCTGGTGCGTCCGTGCAGCACGTCGAAGCGCGGATCGTCGTCGACGACGGCCTGAGCAGCCTCGGCGGTACCGTCCGACGACTCGTCGTCGAGGATCAACACGGTCAGCTGTGAGCGGGTCCGCTGGGCCATCAGGTCGCGCAGGAGATGCGGCAGCCGCGCCGCTTCGTCGCGGGCCGGGATGCAGACGGTGATCCGCTCTCCGTCGCGTACCGCAGCGGCATCCCGTGGGCGGACGACGGGCGCGGAGAGGGCATTCGCCGACGCCACCGCCGCGGCAGCGACGGAGGTGAGCGTTCCCGCGATCACCGTCCGGCGACCGACCGAGGCCATGGAGGAACGGCCGGTCGTCACGTCCTGTCGGCCGGCTGACGACGCCCGGGCCGGGAGGCCCCACGAGCGACGTACGCCATGCCGCCCACGATCGCGGCGACGCCGACGGTCACACCGAAGACGATCCCGGCCCAGCCTGCGAAGCTGCGGGTGTTCGGATCCGAGTAGCGGACCTCCGCCCGTAGCGTGCTCCGCTCGCCGGCGGGCAACTTCCAGGACACGACGTTGTCGCCTTCGCGTGCACCGTTCGTGGTGGCGACCCGTGCAGGGAACGCGATGGTGAACTGCACGTCGCTGCCCTGTGCGGGAATGTTGGACAGATCCACCTGTCCGGACAGCGTCACCAGATCCCCGGAACGGACCAGGGAGAGCTGGAACAGGCCGACCGACTGCTCGGACAACGCGGCAAGTTGCTGCACGTCTCCGAACGTCAGGTCGTTGAACAGCGCCTCGCTGCCCACGTAGCCGTCGGAGTTGTACGACTGCACGCGGATCTTGCTTCCGAGGGACTGCGGTACTTCCAGGCCGGGGCCCGTGTCACCGTCGGCTGTGGGCACGGTCGCCGCCACGATGCGACCGGAGACGCGGTCGTTGGACGACACTCCCATCGACACCTGCGCGCGCAGGCAGCCCGCCAGCAGGGGGACCGTCATCAGCGCGAGGACGAGGACGGACAGAACTCGACGCGACGGGCGGAGGCGTCTGGTGGAGGACACGGCAGCGGGCTGGGACACAGCGGTCATCGTGCCAGGGTGCCCTGCCGATGTCAGTGAACGGGTCTGTCGAGCGTGCGCGTCGTGTCGACACGGACGAGACCGCGCCGCCGGGCGGTGAGCGCGAGCAGGAACGGAACTCCCACGACACCCATGGCGACCAGGCCGTACAGCGCCGACCATCCGAGGTTCGGCAGGAAGACCGCATGGGCGAGTGACGATCCCAGCCATGTCCAGAGGAACAGGCCCCACGGGACGACGTACGACACGCCCCGGATTCTCGATCGTCCGACGCGTCCCAGCAGTTCCATAGCGCAGGCCATGAGCGTCGCGACGAGCAGCCAGCCCACGTAGTTGGTCCACGGGATGCCGGGCAGCCCGGGTAGAGCCGCGAAGGTGCTGCACCATGCCCACTGCCCGTCCGCCACCATCTGCGGGTCGAGATACAGGTCCCATCCGACGACGCCCACGGTGGTCAGCGCGATGCGGGGGAGCGCGGGGGCGTGAAGTCTCCCGGTCACGACCCGAGCCGCGCACCAGACGGGGTACAGCCCGGCGGTCCAGGCGAACGGAACGACCACCGGCACATGCGCGATCGACGGTCCGATCCGATCCTGCGCGTAGGCGTAACAGCCGAACGGCATGCCCGTCCGGGTCCCGATGATCTCGGCCGTCAGCCCGATGCCGGCGGTGACGACGACCATGGCCGTCGCCCAGCCGACGCCTCGCGCCGACGCAGCATGCGTGATGCACGCTGCGGCGAGCAGCGCGACCACGCAGAACGTCACCGCGTCCTTGGTGCCGCCCGAGACGAGCGGGTAGCTGATCTGTGCGAGCACCGCCGCCAGTGCGAACGCCAGTGCCACCGGCGTGGGCGCCGCGTTCCGGGCGGACGGCCGGGTCATCGGCGCGAAGGCAGCGCCGACCCGACCCGCGACACGGCGCGGCGAAGGGGGCTGCCCGCACGCTCGGCCATCGCCAGTCGTGCCGCGCTACGCCCACTCGATCCGGACACCCCGCCGCCCGGATGCATGGATGCTCCGGTGAGGAAGAAGGACGGCGCTCCCGGAACGGTCATCCCGGCGAGTGCGGGCATGGGTCGCCACATCATCATCTGGTGCAGCGACATCTCCACGTGCATGACGTTGCCGCCGATGAGCCCGAGTTCCTGCTCGAGGTCCCACGGTGACTGGGTATGGCGCTCGAGGATGCTGTCCGCGAAACCGGGGGCGTACTTGTCGACCTCGGCGACGATCCGGTCGCCTTCGAGCTCGGCCACTTCCGGGCTACCGCCTCGCCAGGTCCGTCCGTCGGCGAGCCTGTACGGATGCCACTGGGACCACAGCGACACCTGATGCTCGCCCGGTTTGGCGATCGACGGATCGACCGCGCTGAAGCTCATGGCGAGCACGACGGGCGCCGGGGGTAGGTCTCCGGCAGATGCGGCACCGTGCGCACGACGTAGCTGTGCTCGGTCGTGCACCAGCAATTGGAGTCCCCGCGTGGACGATTCGAGGCTTGGAGCGCCCGGGTACTGCGGGAGCTCGGACGTCGACGCGCGCACGACCATGCCGATGCCGGGGCCGACGTCGATCTGTCGACGCCAGGATTCCGTCGTGGCGGTGTCGAATCCACCCGCGTCGAGAAGGTCGAGGGTGGTCAGGATGTGACACCCGGCGATGACGGTCCGGGCGCGAACCTCCTCGCCGCCGGCGGTGCGGACGGCCCACCCGTCACCGTGTCGCGTCACCGACGTCACGGCGTCGCCGAGTGACACCGTTCCGCCGTCCGCCTCGATCTTCGTCTGGAGGGCCACGCTCAGTGCCCCGCTACCGCCGACCGCCCGGCCCGGCGGAGTGGTGTGCATGAGCGCGTTGAACGCGACCATGGGCGCGGTTCCCGGCTCGGACATCGGGGGACCGGACTGTGCGCCGAACCATGCGAGAGCCGCCTTGAGCCGCTCGCTGTCGAACCACCGGTTCAACAAGGAATCTCCCGACGCGAGGAACTCGCGCGACAGAGCCGCGGCGCCGTCGCTCGCGTCCATTCCCCAGAACGACGACAGCAGGGCACGACCGGTCGGGGGACTGCCGAAGGACTTCATCACCCGCGCGCTGCGGGGACCCCACAGCGCGACGAACGCCCGGTAGGCATCTGCATCCTTGCGGCCACACGCGGCTTCGATCGACGCGCACGTCGCGTCGAGATCGACGGAGAAGACGATCCCGGGCTCATCCGTTCCGGGGGGCGGGGGAGCGAAAGCCCACGGATCGCAGTCGAGATAGCGAAGGCCGTGGTCGCCGAGGCGGAGTTCCTCGATGATGCCGGTCTGCCGGATCATGATGTGGGCGGACGATCCGCGGTCCACCTTGTGGCCGGGGAAGCGCTCCACCGTGGAGGCGGCCCCACCGACGACGGTGTCGCGTTCGAGCACCCGTACCGACCATCCTGCGTCGGTGAGGTAGGCGGCGGAGACCAGTGCGTTGTGGCCGGATCCGATGACGGCGGCATCGATCACGTGGTCGGCCTCATTTCTGTGGTGGTGGTGAAGGGTGACGCGGTTCCCTCTGTCGACGGTAGGCCGCGTTCTGTCAGAGGTAATTCGCGGCCGAGGACGGCGAAGGGTCGGGAATCACCGGCGAAGTGGAAACGTCGCACGACGTCGACGAACCCCATTCTGCGGTAGAGCCTCCATGCTCGGTTGTCCTCGCCCGCCACTTCGGGTGTCGAGAGCAGCACCGCGCTTTCTCGGCGTCCGTCGAGCAGCGCGAGCAGGAGGCGTTCTCCCAGACGGTGTCCCTGTGCCTCCGGAGAGACGTGGAGTTCGGTGAGTTCGACGTAGTCGGCCAGCATCGATTCGGAGCGCTCGTGTGACCACCCGGCTCGCCGCATTCCGTCGCGGACCTGTTGGTGCCACCACTGGTGGGGTGCGCCTCGGTAGCAGTACGCGATGGCGACGAGTGGACGGTGACCTTCGTCTCCCGCGGGTGCCAGCGCGCCGACGGCGCGCCAGCCGGGACGCAGGATGTGTTCCGCCCACATCGGCGCACGGTGGAGTTCGGTGCCGCGTGGATAGCCCATCGCCGCGACGTAGACCGAGAGCGCCTCGGTGAGCCGTCGCCGCATCTCCTGTGGAGACAGCTCGATCAGCACTGGACCGTGGTCCGAGACCTGTTCGGCGGCGTCCGACACGGTGTTCACCTCGATTCCTCGCCTCGATCCCTGGCTTCCTGTCGGTGGCCCGCGCTATGGTGAATCCATCGAACACGCGTTCGAATGGATCGTGCCTCGGCGCCGAACGGTTCCGGCAGGTCGATTCTGCAACGATGTCCGACCTCCATGCTTACATCGCCCTCGTTCGGGCCGCTCGGCGGACTGTTCGAAGGGTCCGCGGTGTTGTACGGAGAGAACACCGACACGAGGGATGGGTCAGACAGGGAGGTCCGGCAATGATGGCAAACCCGACAGTTCACAGCTCGACGGTTCGCGGTTCTGCGGCGCGCGGTCCGGCAGAGGCAGACGCGGCACACCGCGCCCCGGTGGGCGGTAGTGCGGAGCGCTCCACTGTCGTGTCCATCGGTGCGAAGACGTCGGCACCGCGTCCCTACGCGCGGGCTCGGATGCTGCTCCGTCGTGCCGACGCCATCCTGGGGGATGCTGCCGGTGCGCCGTCGGCGGCGGACCGTTTCCTGGAGTCCTACGTAGCGGCTCTGCGCGGCGCGGGCGCGCTGCTCGACGCGGTCGATCCGGTCCCCAAGCGCGGCGCGTCACGCAGCGCGTGGGTGCGCATGCAGGTGGCTGCTCCGGACTTCACCGAGTGGGCTGCGTACTTCTCCGCGTACTCCGCGCTCCGCGCCTCCATCGAGGCCGGATCCGCGGACCGTCTCGACCAGGCGGAGGCCGACGAGTTCTTCCTGCAGGTCGGGCGCTTTCTGCACCGTGTGGAAGACCGCGTGAACGTCCGTTCCGACGACGTCGCGGTGCCCGCCTAGGGCCGGTCGCCACCACGGCGGCGATTTTTCTCGCATACTGGTGGTGCAGGTAGGTGGTACGCCGCCGATTCTGCTCGTATCATCGTCAACAGGTAGCCGGGACCGATCGGCTACCTCTCGCTTCTGGCAAAGAAGCGAGAGCCATCATCCAGTGCCGGGGGAGGTACCGTGCCACTCTCCGAGCACGAGCAGCGCATGCTCGATCAAATCGAGAGCGCTCTCTATGCCGAGGACCCCAAGTTCGCGTCTACCGTGCGCGGCGGACGGATTCGGGCCGCGTCCACGC
Organism: Rhodococcus sp. MEB064; assembly: GCF_000834565.1. Taxonomy (NCBI): domain Bacteria; kingdom Bacillati; phylum Actinomycetota; class Actinomycetes; order Mycobacteriales; family Nocardiaceae; genus Rhodococcus; species Rhodococcus sp. MEB064. The sequence goes on along the minus strand of NZ_JXQS01000028.1, from coordinate 858 downwards.
GGCGTCGTTTCCAGGCCGTCGCCCTGTTCGTGATCGGCCTCATTCTGCTCATCGCAGGTGTGGCTCTCCCGATCAAGCCCGGTGGATTCCCGATCATCAGCCTCGTCGGCTTCGTGTTCATGTTCGGGTCGGGCGTGCTTCTCCTGTTGCGCAAGCCCGCCACGTCACAGTCCGATCGATCCGGCGGCGCCGACACCGCGTCGCCAGGGGAGACACGTCGTCCGGGATCCGCGCCGCGCCGCGGCCCCCGCCGGGGCTTCTCCTCACGTATGGAAGACCGCTTCAAACGCCGTTTCGACCAGGAGTAGCGCGCACAGAACCGACGCGCGCGGATCCTGGTCCGCATCGACCGCCACAGCGCGGCACCCCCGACGGGGTGCCGCGCTGTTGTCGTCTGTGTGGGTCCGGTGGCGTCGCATAGCGGTCTCGGGCAACTCGCGCCCCACCTCGCCCCACGATCGGCTCCGCGATCCCGCGAATCCCCACCGCGCCCCACAGCAACTCACCAATCGCTGATCGCGGACACCACCGATTACAGGGCCCCCTCTCACCTGGCCTTATTCGTTGCGGTGAGCCCCACTCGGCCATTTGTTGCCGTGGGCCTGCCGCGGCCACTGTCCGGGCGAAATAATTTCTCCCACCACCCCCCACCGCTGTCACCTGCATCTTTCGTGATCCCTCACTAATTCGATGCTCCACATCGATTGAATGTGGGGGAAAGTGGGGTAATGTGGTGGACAGCGGAGATCAGGAACGCCCCGCGACATGCACGATGCGGGTCCGAGCAGGAGGTGCCGAGTGTTTCTCGGTACCTACACGCCCAGACTCGACGACAAGTACCGGCTGACGCTGCCGGCG